>CACGSR010000003.1:0-149735 GCA_902575785.1 uncultured Pelagibacteraceae bacterium | reverse complement strand
TTATCCCTTTGCTATATATCAATTTATTTTTTGAAATTGCAATTTTTGCAATAACAAACGGCATTTTTTTTTCTCTATTAACAATATAAGAGTCATATAAATTTTTTACCTTTTTTTTTAAAAGACCCTTTTTTACCGTTATCTTTTTATTTTTAAAAATTTTAAAACTTTTTCCTTTAACTTTTTTATCAATATCATCCATTGAGTATATGATTTCACTTATTCCACTGTTGATAATAGTATCAGTGCATGGTGGTGTTTTTCCATAATGATTACAAGGTTCTAGCGTTACATACATTTTTGCACCATTAAGATTTTCTAGAGAATTTTTTATAGCGTTATCCTCAGCATGCGGTCTACCGTTGAAACCTGTTTGACCAATAGAAATAATTTTGTCATTCTTTACAATTAAACACCCAACCGCTGGATTATCACCTGTTAAGCCTTTTCGAGCACTTGCTAGATTTAAAGCAAGTTCCATATATCTTTTATCCTTAAGTGAGAACTTATCTTTTCTTGTAGACATCTAGTTTGTCCACAAATTGTATAAAATCTTTTTCTTCTCTAAAATTCCTATAAACTGAAGCAAATCTAACATACGCTACTGGATCTAATTCTTTTAAGCCCTCCATAACCATTGTTCCTATGGTGCTGGTTGAAATTTCATTTTGTCCTAACTCCTCTAAAGCTCTAGAAATTTTACTGATAAATTTTTCAATAGTTTCTGTATCTAATGGTCTTTTTTTAAGAGCTATATAAATTGATTTAGAAAGTTTATCTCTATCAAACGCTGATTTTCTTCCATTTTTTTTTACCACCATTAATTCTCTATACTGAATTCTTTCAAAAGTAGTAAATCTTTCACCGCATGCACAAAGTCTTCTTCTTCTAATCGCGGTGCCATCCTCGGTTGGACGGGAGTCTACAACTGAGGTCTCACCTTTCTTTTCACAAGGGCAAATCATTTATTGAGATTTTTATAAATTGGGAAATTGGAGCATAAGTCAACAACTTCATTTCTTACCTCATTCTCAATTTTACTATTATCCTCTGGATTTTTTGATAAACCTTTGATTACTTTTGTAATTAACTCTCCAACTTTTTCAAATTCTTTTAAACCAAAGCCTCTTGTTGTAGCAGCTTGTGATCCCAATCTAATTCCTGAAGTGATCATCGGTTTTTCAGTATCAAATGGTATTCCATTTTTATTACAAGTTATATTTGCTCTACAAAGACTTTCAGATGCTAAATTACCCTTGACACCAAAAGGTCTCAGATCCACTAACATTAAATGCGTATCTGTTCCACCAGAATAAATTTTAAAACCGTTATTTTTTAAAGTTTCAGCTAATATTTTTGCGTTTGCTAAAACATTTTTTATATAAGTTTGAAATTCTGGTTTTAAAGCTTCTAAAAAGCCAGCAGCTTTTGCAGCAATAATATGCATTAATGGTCCACCTTGATAACCTGGAAAAACTGCTGTATCAAATTTTTTTCCAAGATCTAAATCGTTAGATAAAATTATTCCACCTCTCGCACTTCTAAAAACTTTATGAGTTGTTGAAGTAACAACATGTGCATAATCACAAGGATTAGGATAACCTTTTCCTGCAACTAAGCCAGAAAAATGTGCCATGTCTACCATGAAATAAGCTCCTACTTTATCGCAAATTTCTCTAAATCTTTTAAAGTCAATAACTCTTGAATAAGCACTTCCGCCCGCAATAATTAGTTTTGGTTTATGTTCTAAAGCAAGCTTTTCGACTTTATCGTAATCAATTAATTCTGAATTTTTATCAACATCATAACTTATTGCATTAAACCATTTACCTGACATAGAAATTTTTAATCCATGAGTTATGTGACCACCTGAATTTAAACTCATTCCCATAAATGTATCATTTGGTTTTAATAAAGCTAAAAAAACTGCACCATTTGCTTGAGCTCCAGAATGAGGTTGAACATTTGCATACTTGCAATTAAAAAGTTTTTTTATTCTTTCTAGAGCTAACTTTTCAGCAACATCAACGTGATCACAACCATTATAATATCTTTTGCCAGGGTAACCTTCAGCATATTTATTTGTTAAGACTGATCCTTGAGCTTCTAAAACTGCTTGTGAAACTATATTTTCAGATGCAATTAGCTCAATATGATTTTGTTGTCTAATCAATTCATCATTTATAGCTTTAAATAGTTCTGGATCAGATTCTGAGAGGCTTTTCTCAAAGAAATTTTGATAATTTGAATTAATATATTTTTTTTCACTAGACATATCTTTTAAATCTTTCTTATCCTTTTTACGTGTCTTCCACCTTCAAATTTTGTATCAAGAAACACCTCAATACATTTAAACGCAGTTTTTTTTTTTGTCAATCTTGAACCTAATGTAATAATATTTGCATCATTATGCAATCTTGATAATTTTGCGTTTTTTATAGAATAACACACAGCAGCTCTTATTTTTTTGTGCCTGTTTGCAGCCATAGACATTCCTATACCAGAACCACAAACCAAAATTCCAAAATTCTTACTATTACTGCTTACTTTTTTGCAAAGTTTATGTGCATAATCTGGATAATTAACTGAAATTTTAGAATTATTAGTTCCTAGGTCTTGAAATGTATACTTTTTAAAAAATTTTTTTTTAATTTGTTCTTTCAAATTAAAACCGGCGTGATCTGATGAAATAAATATTTTTTTCAAATCAATTAAATTTATAATCTAAAACGCAAGCAACTAAATGAATTCTATTTTCCTCACCACCATTGAAAGCGTTATGATATTTAGTGTTATTCGTAATCCAAACAGATCCGTCTGCTGGCATATGCTTTGCTACATTGTCAACGACCATTATAGCTCCAGGATTTGTAATTATTGGAATATGAAGTCTAGGTTCTGGATCTCTATGCCAACTGAGTGTTGATCTTGGTTCTTTTAATAAAATTCTTACCCGTCCTAACTTATATTTTGATGATAAGATATCATAAACTTCTTTGAAATAAGTCTCCTTGTAATCATCTATAAATTCAGAGTATGCAGCTTCATCTATTTTTTTATCTCTGATAACTTCTTGTCCAGACGAATCTGGTTTTGTCCAAAAAACACCTCTTGCATTGTTTCCTTTTATTGACTCTGGGTCACCTGGTATTTGAGTTAAAGATATTGCTCCAAAATTAGAAACACCATCAACACCACTAAAGTCTTTTATTTTAAGTATTTCTTTATAAGCTCTTTGTAATTTAATTATATCAAATTTAATATCCTGTTTTTGAAAATCATTAAAATTTAAAACCATAAGATTGTTTAATATCTTTTTTAAAATATATGTGTATATAACATTTGTCGCATATTTAAAATATAATAAAATGATTATTACAGGAAAATTTCCAAATCTAAGACTTAGACGTAGCAGAAGAAATAATTGGTCAAGAAGATTAGTAGAGGAAAATAACTTAAGTCCATCGGATTTCATATTACCAATTTTCCTCATTGATGGAAAAAATAAAAAACAACCTATTAAAACAATGCCTGATGTTTTTAGGTATTCACTAGATAAATTATATCCCCTTATAGATAAAGCTATTAAAAATAAGATACCTATGGTTGCTTTATTTCCTTCCACAGATAAAAGAAAAAAAAATATTTTAGGCTCTGAGGCTTTAAATGAGGATAATTTAGTTTGTAAAGCAATTCGGCTAATTAAAAAGAGATATAAAAATCAAATTGGAATAATGTGTGATGTTGCACTAGATCCCTATACATCTCACGGTCATGACGGCATAATAAAATCTGGATATGTTTTAAACGATGAGACAGTTGAAATATTAATTAATCAATCGATTTTACAAGCACAAATGGGTTGTGATGTACTAGCTCCCTCAGACATGATGGATGGTAGAATAGGTGAAATAAGAAAGTCTCTCGATCGACATGGTTTTAAAATGACACAAATTTTATCATACGCAATTAAATACGCCTCAACTTTTTATGGTCCATTTAGAGATGCTGTAGGTTCAAAAAAAATACTTAAGGGAAATAAAAAAGATTATCAAATGGATTTCAGAAATAGTGAAGAAGCTTTAAGAGAAGTTGCTTTGGATATTAAAGAAGGAGCTGATATGGTTATGGTAAAACCGGGTTTACCTTATTTAGATATTATAAAATTAGTTAAACAAAATTTTAAGATTCCAGTAATAGCTTATCAAGTTTCGGGTGAATATAGCTTGTTGGCAAATGGAATAACCAAAGGATATGTAGACAAAAAAATAATTCTTGAAAGTTTACTAGCTTTCAAAAGATCTGGTGCTAACGCTATAGTAAGTTATTATGCTGATAGGTTGGATAAAATTTTGGACTAACTATTTCAATGTATTAATAAATTGTAATCTTGATAATGGTTGTGATAAATTATTAGGTTTTAGTATCGTTTTATCCAAAAAATCACCGATAAGACTTAAACCACTTAATAAAATTTTAATATCCTCAGGGTTTTGATTTTTTTCAATTAAAAAATTTGGAACTATTTTTTTAGTTGAAGATTTGGAAATGTAGTGAGTTTTATTTTCAATGTTTTTTTTATCAACCAAATTGATTAGCTCTAAATCATATCCGAGTATTTTTAATAACTTTAATTCCCAAAAAATATAATCTTTAATCCAATTTTTGTTATTTAGCAAAAAATAAAATTCAATTATCAGCTCATATATATTTTTATTCACTTGAGACTCAGCATTTAAAATCTTTATAAGATTCATTGCAGAAGAGATACAAGATAATTTTTGGTGATTATCAAAATAAATTGGTGATAAAGCTTCTTGAATTTCAATTTTAAAATATCCGATATTATTAATGTTCTTAGAATTATAATTTACATATAATTTATTACCTATTTGAAGATAGCTCTTAATCTTCTTTGAGGTACCACCAAAAATTAATCCAACTATTTTACCGTGATTTTTTGTATATATTTCAACTATAAGTGAATTTTCATTATATCTATTTTTACTTAATAAAAATCCAGTATCATCCCAAGTCATTGAGTTTTAAAATCTTGTAAACATTTTAATGCTGCATTTTGTTCCGCATCTTTTTTTGATTTTCCCTCTGATATATAAAAATTTGTATTTATCAACTTTACTCCAACCTTGAATAAGGGTTTATGTCTCGGACCTGTATTTGATATAATTTTGTATAAAGGTAATTTTTTAAATTTTTTTAATGATAATTCTTGTAATTTTGTTTTTGCATCTATTTGTGTGATGACACTATTCTTTATATGTTTAGACCATAAATCTAATATTAATTTTTCGACCATGGCATAACCTTTATCTAAATAAACTGATCCTATTAAAGCTTCACAACTATCAGCAAGTACCTTATCCTCAATAATATTTTTTCTATTTTTTGGCTTAAGTACAAGGACATATTTTTCTAATTCAATCGTTTTTGAAATTTCTAAACAAGTTTTTTTATTTACTAAAGAGGCAAATTTTTTATCTAAAACCCCCTCTTTCTCCTCTGGATAAATTTCTAAAAGCCTTTTGGCCATAACTAATCCTAAAACGCGATCACCCAAAAATTCCAATTTTTCATTATTATTAATTTTATTGAAACTCTTATGTGTTAGAGATTTAATTAATAAATTTTTATCTCTAAATCTAATATCTATTTTTTTTTCTAGCTTTTTATAATCAATCTTCATTAATTCAATTTTTTAAAAAATCTATTAAACCTTAATGATTTGTTCCATTTCCAAAATGAAAAGATACTTCCTATTGACCTATCAGATGAGAAGAAAATGAATTGAGCTTTTCCAACTAAATTATCTTTGTGAACATATCCTACACTTGAAAGAAATCTACTATCTTTAGAACAATCTCTATTATCACCTAAAAAAAAATAATGATTTTTTGGAATAATAAAAGGATCTGAATTTTGAAATGTATATTCTTTTGAATACACGGTAATAAATTTCTTTCCATTAGGTAAAAGTTCCTCAAAAGTAAAAACATCAATCTTTTTTTTTCCACAAAAAATTATATCGTTAGTTGATAATCTTGACTTCATAACTTCACTACTATTAATGTACAGGTTAGAGCTAATAAATTGCACTTTATCACCAGGTAGACCTATTAACCTTTTTATATAATCAGTCCTATTGTCTGCAGGCGTCTTAAAGACAACTATATCACCTCTTTCAGGATTCTTGTGCATAATCCTACCTTTAAAAATTGGTGGGCTAAATGGAAAAGAATGTTTGCTATATCCATAGGAATACTTTGTGACAAAAATTCTATCTCCAACCAATAAGTTTGGTTCCATTGATGATGAGGGTATATAAAAGGGTTGTATTAAAAGAGATCTAATAGCTATTGCTATGACTAAGGCATAAAATAGAGTTTTAGTATTTTCTATGAAAAAATTCTTATTAAACATTATTTTGTTTGTAATATTGTAAATGCTATTGAATATTCTTTTTCATCTGAAATTGAAAGAAATAGATTAAATTTTTTTACTTTGAACTTCTTAGTAATAATTTTATCTATTTTTTTTGATATTAAAAAATAAGGTTTACCAATCCTGTCATTTAATATCTCTATGTCTCGAAAATTTAGACCTTTTCTAAAACCAGTTCCGATTGATTTAGCAAATGACTCTTTAGCTGCAAATCTCTTTGCAAAATAATTTATCTTATTAATCTTTTTTTTAGAAAATTTAATTTCATTTTTTCCAAAAGTTTTATTTATAAATGATTTATTTAATATTAAAGAACTGACTCTTTTATTATTAACTATATCTACTCCAATACCAAGTATCTTCATAAATTATTTTATCAACTTTTTAAATTTTTTTATTACTTTGGATAATCCAAAAAAAATAGACTCGCCAATTATAAAATGTCCAATATTAAATTCCGTAATCTCTTTAATCTTTGATAACATTCGAGTAGTTTTATAATCAAGGCCATGTCCCGCATGTATTTCTAGACCTAATTTATTTCCTAAAATTGAACATTTTTTAATTCTTATTAATTCCTTAGAAAATTTTTTTTTTGATTTTATAAAATTTGCTAATTTGCCTGTGTGAATTTCAACACAATCAGATCCTACTTGTTTAGAGATTTTAATATCTTCAATTGATGGGTTTATAAATAAACTGGTTCTTATATTTTTCTTTTTAAATTTTTGTATAATAATTTTTAATTGTTTTTTATTTTTTTTTAAATTTAATCCACCTTCCGTGGTTATTTCTTTACGATTTTCTGGAACTATACAAACGTAATTGGGTTTAATTTTGAGTGCCGTATTAATCATAGAAGTATTAGTAGATACCTCTAAATTGATTAATAATTTTTTAATTGCACATATTTGTTTTGCATCAATATCACGAATATGTCTTCTATCTTCTCTTAAATGAATTGTTATTGAGTCTGCTCCAGATTTTTTAGCAAATTTTGCTGCAAAAACAGGATTGGGGTGCTTCTCTCCCCTTGCATTCCGTAGTGTAGCTACGTGATCTATATTAACACCTAAACGTTTCACTTGATATATCGACTTCCAGGTTTTGTGATTGGAATAAATTTTAAATCTTTTGGTAATTGATTGAATTTGTATGTGGGAATTTTAATTTTTAGATGAGAAATAATCTTTTTTTTAATTTTTAAAGATTTTTTTGAAGATCTATCTATTATAGTAGCAAAACCGATAGATTTTGCTTTTGCCTTTTCAACTAATTTCACACACTCCATACTCGATTTGCCTGTGGTTATCACATCCTCAATTATTAAAACTCTTGATTTCGCCTTAATTTTAAATCCTCTCCTTAAAATAAATTTTCCATTAACTCTTTCACAAAATATTGTCTCTTTTTTTAAGAGTCTTCCAATCTCATATCCTATAATTATGCCTCCCATCGCTGGGGCTAATATTAAATCAATTTTCTTAAAATTTTTTTTTATCTTGTTAGCTAAAGATCTGCATATTTTATCTGCTTTAAATGGAAAACTTAAAAGTTTAGCACATTGAATATATTTAGATGAGTGAAGTCCTGAGGATAAAATGAAATGTCCTTCTAATAATGCATCAGTTTTTTTTAAAATATTTAAGGATTTTTTGAGTGAAAGCATTTCTTTTATCTTCGTGTCTAATTATCTTAAATTTTATACCTTTTTGTTTAAGCTCTGCAATAAAATTAGTAAAATTTTTTAGATCTCTAATTATTAATTGAAATTTAAAATTAATATAATTGGGGTTTTTACCCACCATTTCTAAATTAGAAATATTAAGCTTATGTTCACCTATTAAAGAACTAACATTTCCTAACTGTCCTGGTTTATCTGGTAAAGAAATCCATAAAGTTGTATTGTATTTCTTTATTCTTTCCTCTTTTTTTTCACCTCTTTCATGCCAATATCTTCTTATAGCAGCTCGAGCTTTACCTGTTTTAGTAGTTGGTATCCAGTGGAGCGAAGGAGATTGATTTTTTGAAGTAATAATTTTAATTCTATCACCATTTCTCAATATTGATTGAAGCTCTTTTTTATTTCCATTAATTTCACATCCCACAGCCGTATCACCAATTTTTGTATGAACAGCATATGCAAAATCGATTGCTGTAGCATCTTTTGGTAATTTTATAACTGAACCTTTGGGAGTAAAACAGAATACATTTTCTTGGAACATCTGAAGTTTTGTATATTCATATGAATGTTCTGGATTTTCATTTTTTTCAATAATTTCTACTAGATCTTTAAGCCAATCATACTCCTTCCATGTTAAAGAATTAAATTTTTCGGAGGACTTATATTGCCAATGTGAAGCGATACCTCTTTCGGCAAATTCGTGCATTTGTTTTGTTCTAATTTGAATTTCGATAGGTTTCTTATTTGATCCAATAACCGCCGTATGTATTGATTTATAACCATTTATTTTTGCTGATGATATATAATCTTTAAATTTACCTGGAATACAGTTATATTCTTTATGAATAATCCCTAATGTTTTATAACAATCATCAATATTGTTTAGAATTATTCTGAAACCTAAAATATCTGTTACCTGTTCAAGAGAAACTCTTTTTTTTTGAACTTTTCTCCAAATTGAAAAAGGAGTTTTTTCTCTTCCATAAATTACAGATTTTATTTTACTTGCATTCAATAAATTAACCAATTCATCAGATAGAGTTTTAAAAATATCTTTTTTATCTAATTTGATTTCATCTAATCTTTTTTGAATAAGTGACCTGGCCTCATTATTTAGAATTTCAAAAGAGAGATCTTCAAGTTCATCTCTTATTCTGTGCATACCCATTCTGTCTGCAAGTGGAGCATAGATTTCCATTGTTTCTTGAGCAATTCTTTTTCTTTTTTCTTTTTTACTAATTGCTTTGATTGTTCTCATATTGTGTAAACGATCTGCTATTTTAACTAATAAAACTCTTATATCTTTAGAGGTGGCTAAAATTAATTTTCTAAAATTTTCAGCTTTAGAATTTGGTGAGGCTGTATTTTCTAAAACAGATATTTTTGTTACTCCATCTACTAAATCTGCAACTTCAGATCCAAATTCACCTTTTATAGTTTCATAAGTAGCAAAAGTATCTTCTATTGTATCATGCAGTAAGCCAGTTGTAATAGTTGCGCTATCTAACTTAAGATCTGTAAGAATATTTGCTACTTCTATAGGATGAACTGAATAAGGGTCACCTGAAGCTCTTTTTTGATTGCTATGAGCTTTAACAGCAAAGTCATAGGCTTTATTGAGTTTTTCAGGATTTAAAAATTTATTATAAATTTTTACTTTATTTATTAAGTCTTCAGAATTAAGCATAAATTATTATATCATTAATTTAGATTTGTTTAATAGTTCTAATGTCTTTATTAGATAATGATAAAATAAGACTTTTTATATGTTTTTTTAGTGTCGGATGTATCCAATTTTTATTTATTTCAAACAGTGGTAAAAGAACAAAATTTCTGTTGTGCATTCTTGGGTGTGGCAAAATAATATCCTTATTTAATTTAATCTTACCATAATCAATAATATCTATGTCACACACTCTTGGAGCATTTTTCTTGGTCTTTTTGCGACCTAAATTTTTTTCTATTTCTTTGCATTTGTGGAGTAAATTTATAGGGGGTAAATCTGTTCTAATTTTTATAACAATATTTAAAAATTTTGGTTTATTTGGATCCGGCCAAGAAAGACTTTCATAAAAACTGGATGATTCTAAAATTTTTATATTACATTTAGACAACATAAATTTAGCAATATTTAAATTAATTTTTCTATTTCCTAAATTTGAACCAATACCTAAATAAATTGTTTTAACTTGATTTTCGAATGTATCTTGCCTTATCACGATTCCAATCTCTATTTTTAATTGATGCTCTTTTATCAAACTTTCTCTTACCCTTTGCAATAGCAAGTTCTAGTTTTGCTTTTCCTTTTTTAAAATACATTTTTGTAGGAACTATTGTAAAACCATCCCTTTGCATTTTTCCTATTAATTTACTAATTTCACGTTTTTTTAAAAGTAGCTTTCTATCATCCATGGGCTTGTGATTTGAATAACTTGCCTCTTTATATGAAGCAATATGTGAGTTAATTAGAACAATTTCTCCATTCTTTTCTACAGCGTAAGAGTCAGCAATGTTTACTTTTCCGTGCCTAATAGATTTTATTTCGGAACCTTTAAGAACAATACCTGCCTCTAATAAATCTACAAAGAAATAATTAAAACTAGCTTTTCTATTTAAACATATTATTTTTAAACCAGGATTGGTTTTTTTTTTCATCAGATTAGTTTTGCAAACTTAAGAGCTTCTTTTATTATTTTTTTGGTTGCATCAGTAACTTTAACTAAAGGAAGTCTCACATCATCTTCACATAGTTTCAATAATTTAGCCGCATATTTAACTGGACTTGGATTGCTTTCAACAAACATTGATTGATGAACTGGTTGTAAAATTTTATCAAGTCTTTCAGTTTCTGAAAGAGATTTTGCATCATCTAAGACTGAAAATTTTTGAAATTCTGAGCAAAGCTTTGGTGCAATATTAGCAGTTACACTTATAGCGCCTACACCTCCCCTTCTATTAAATTCTAAGGCATTATCATCATTTCCTGTTAATTGAATAAAATCTTTACCAATCATTTTAATTGTTTTATTTACTCTATCTAAATCACCAGTTGCGTCTTTTACTCCAATTATATTTTTTAGTTCAAACAATCTTGCCATAGTATCTACCGACATATCTATTACAGACCTCCCTGGAATATTGTAGATTATTATAGGGATCCCACATTTGTCATTAATTGCTTTGTAATGTTGATACAAACCCTCCTGAGTAGGTTTATTGTAATAAGGTGTGACTATCAAAGCACCATTTGCTCCAATTTTCTCAGCATGAGTTGTTAAAGATATGGCTTCTGCCGTAGAATTAGATCCCGTGCCAGCAATTACTGGTAATTTTCCGTTACTCTCTTTTACACAAAGTTCTATAACTCTTTCGTGTTCATCATGACTTAAAGTTGGTGATTCTCCAGTAGTACCAGCTGGAACTAATCCATTTGTACCATTTTTAATATGAAAATGAATTAACTTAATATAAGCTTCATCATCAAGTCTGTTGTTTTTGAATGGAGTGACTAAAGCAACATTTGATCCTTTAAACATAAATACTTATAACATAGTTTGAAGATTCATATAGTAAAGATTATGACAAAAAAATTATTAATTTTTATAGTTTTGTTTTGTTCAATAAGTATCAATAATATCGCCTCATCTGAAATATTGCCTCTTAAAAAACCAAGACAAACAAAAGAGGAAACTCAAAAAAAACTCTTAATTGATATATTAAGGCCTTTACCAAAACCGACCAAAAAGGTTGAAACAAAAAACATTAAAAAAAAAGTTGTTGATAATAAACAAAAAAAAAGTGGTTTTATCCTTCCCAAAAAAAAACCACTTATTGTGGGAACAAAAGAAACTAAAAGTATAAAAATATCTAAATATTACAGCAAAAAAGATTTTGCATTAGCTAAAAAAGCTATTGAGGAGATGAAAAAAAATAAGTGGCCGAATGCTCTCAAAACTGCAAAAAAAGCTAGAGATAAGTCGATTTACAATTTTATTCAATGGAGACATCTTTTAACAAAAGGAAACAAGGCATCATATTATGAATACAAAAATTTTATAGATAAAAACGAGGATTATCCTAGAATTGGTCGAGTAAAATATTTAGCAGAACATAAATTATCTAGTAACGAGATTTCACCCAAAAAAATAATCGATTGGTTCAGCTCCTCTGAACCTTTAAGTGGATTTGGCAAAATGATACTAGGTGAAAGTTATATTTTAAACGGAAACACCCCTAAAGGTATTAATTTAATTAAAGAAGGTTGGATTAATGCAGAATTAAATAAATCTCAATTGAGATTTTATAGAAAAAAATTCAAGAAATATCTTAACGCAGAAGATTATATCAAGCGTGCTGATTATTTAGCTTGGAATAATAAATATTGGGATCTTAAACGAATGCTCCGCTATTTACCAAAAGAATATGAACTTTTATATAATGCAAGACAATTACTAATGAGCAAGTCATACGGAGTGGACGCAGCAATATCAAAAGTTCCTAGTAAATTTAAAAATGATGCTGGTTTGAATTATGATAGATTAAAATGGAGACGAAAAAGAGGTCGTGTAGATAGTTCAGTTGAAATATTATTAAAGATTAAGAATACTAAAGATTACTTAGTAAGACCAGATAAATGGTGGATTGAGAGAGAAATTATATCTAGGTCTTTGATATATAAAAAAAAATATGAGTTAGCATATAAAATATCAAGCAACCATGCATTAACTGAGGGTGCAGAGTTTGCTGCAGCTGAATGGATGAGTGGATGGATTGCCTTAAGTTTTTTGAATGACCCTTTGTTAGCTAAAGATCATTTTGAAAAATTTTATAATAATGTTGGCTATCCAATCAGTACAGCTAGAGGTGCTTATTGGCTTGGTAAAACTTATAAAAAATTAGGTTATGATGAATTATCATCAAAATGGTTTAAAGAAGCTTCTAATTATCTTACTACTTATTATGGACAACTAGCTTTTATGGAACTTGATCCTGAAGCAAAATTTGAGTTACCTAAAGACATGGAAGTTAATGAAAAGTATAAAGAATATTTCTATAAAAAAGAAATTGTAAAATTAATTTATTTATTAGATGAATTAGATGAAGATAAATATACAAAACATATTTTAAGATATCTCGCTAACGATGATATTAATAGTGGTAGTGAAGTTTTAGCAGCGGAGTTGGCGACAAAAATAAATAGATTTGATTTTGCGATACAGGTTTCTAAAATTGCTTCTTATGAAAAGAGATTTCACAACAAGTATAATTATCCGATTATAAGTACTCCAAAATATATTAATGGAAGAAAAATACCTGAAAGCGCATTTATATTATCAATAATAAGACAAGAAAGTGAATTTGATTTGGGTGCCAATAGTCATGCAGGTGCAAAAGGTTTAATGCAATTAATGCCTTACACAGCTAAGCTGGTTGCAAAACAAGCTAAGTTGCCTTACTCAAGATCTAGGTTAACTACAGATCCAGAATATAACATAAATCTAGGTTCACATTATATAGCTGGTTTAATACTTGAATATGACGGAGCTTATCCTTTTGCAATTGCAGCTTACAACGCGGGACCTAAAAGAGTAAGGTATTGGAAAAAAATTAATAAAAATCCTCAAAAGAATCAGATCAACTATGTTGACTGGATTGAATTAATCAAATTTAAAGAAACGAGAAATTATGTTCAAAGAGTTTTAGAGAACTATAATGTATATAGATATATTCTTGAGCAAAAACCTATAACCATGAAAGATTTTTTTAAAGACAATCCTTTATTCTGAAAATGGCGGAAGAGGAGGGATTCGAACCCTCGGTACAAGTTTCCTCGCACGGTCATTTAGCAAACGACTGGTTTCAGCCTCTCACCCACTCTTCCAGGAAATTTGTCACTTTTGATTGTATTGAATAATCAATATTTATAAAGTAATTATTCACTATAATGAAAAATAAGTATTCAATATTTTCTCTAGTTAAGAACGCTTTTTCATATCATGAAAATTGGGAAAAAGCTTGGAAAGACCCTGAGCCTAAAAAGGAATATGAGGCAATAATCATCGGTGGTGGTGGTCATGGTCTAGCCACTGCTTATTATTTAGCTAAAAAACACAATATAAAAAATATTGCTGTAGTAGAAAAGGGTTGGATTGGCGGTGGAAACACTGGGAGAAACACTACAATAATAAGATCGAATTATTTGTGGGATGCAAGTGCAGGTCTTTATGATCATGCTTTAAAAATTTGGGAAGGTTTATCTCAAGAACTAAATTACAATGTAATGTTTAGCCAAAGAGGGGTGATGAATTTAGCTCACAATTTACAAGATGTAAGAGATCTAAAAAGAAGAACTCACGCAAACAGATTGAATGGAATTGATGCTGTTTATTTAAATACTGAAGAAGTTAAAAAATTTTGCCCTATCATTAATACATCTCCAGATATTCGTTATCCAGTTTTAGGTGGGACTTTACAAAAAAGAGCAGGCACAGCTCGACACGATGCTGTAGCTTGGGGGTATGCTCGAGGTGCAGATGAGATGGGTGTCGACATAATTCAAAATTGTGAAGTTAAAGGAATTAAAAGAAATGGTAACAATTTAGAAGGTATCGAAACGACAAAAGGTTTTATAAAAACAAAAAAAGTTGGTGTCGTAGCTGCTGGCCATTCAAGTGTAATTGCTAATATGGCTGGTCTTAGATTGCCATTGGAAAGTAAACCGCTTCAAGCTCTTGTATCTGAACCGGTAAAACCAGTCATTGATACCGTTGTAATGTCAAATGCTGTTCATGCTTATGTTAGTCAATCGGATAAAGGAGAATTAGTTATAGGTGCAGGCACTGATGATTACGTGTCTTATTCACAAAAAGGAAGCCACGATATTGTAGAGGGTACTTTAAATGCAATTTTAGAATTATATCCAATATTTAGCAGAATGAGAATGTTAAGACAATGGGGTGGCATAGTAGATATATGTCCGGATGCAAGCCCAATAATATCAAAAACTTCTATTAAAGGTTTGTATTTTAATTGTGGTTGGGGAACGGGCGGTTTTAAAGCAACACCTGGTTCAGGAGATTTATTTGCCCACACGATAGCTAATGATGAACCACATAAATTAAATGCTGCATTTAACCTTAATAGATTTGTAAGTGGTGATCTTGTTGATGAACATGGCGCAGCTGCAGTTGCACACTAATGTTTATAATACATTGTCCATATTGTGGTGAAAGAGAGCAGAGTGAATTCAAAGCAGGTGGTGAAGCCCACATAAGTAGACCAAAACAACCAAGTGAATTAAGTGATGATCAATGGGCAGAATATTTGTTTATGAGAAAAAATATTAAAGGTGTCCAATATGAAAGATGGGTACACACTCATGGATGTAGAAAATGGTTTAATATAATCCGAGACACGTCCAACGATCAGATACAAGCAGTCTATAAAATGGGTGAAAAACCCCCAATAAAATAAATAATGACAAAAAATTTGAGAGTTAAAACAAGTAAATTTATCGACGAAACATACAAAGTTTCATTTAAGTTTAACGGAAAAACTTACTATGGTTTTAAAGGAGATACTTTAGCTTCAGCTCTTTTAGCAAATGATATTCATTTAGTTGCTAGAAGTTTTAAATATCATAGGCCTCGTGGTATAATGACAGCAGGTTCAGAAGAACCAAATGCAATAGTACAATTGCATAAAAACACATCTAGAACAGAACCGAATGTCAGAGCCACTGAAATAGAAATTTATGATGGTCTTGAAGCTTCAAGTCAAAATTGTTGGCCAAGTGTAAATTTTGATATTGGTGGAATAAATAATTTCTTGAGTCCAGTCTTGCCAGCAGGTTTTTATTATAAAACATTTATGTGGCCTGCAAGTTTTTGGGAAAAATATGAATATTTTATTAGAAAATCTGCGGGATTGGGTAAATCTCCATCAACGCCTGATCCTGATATATATGAACATAGATATATACATTGTGACGTTTTGATTATTGGAGCTGGTATTTCAGGAGTCATGGCAGCTAAAGTAGCGGCAAAAAATGGTTTTAAAACTCTTTTAATTGAAGAAAAAAATTATTTAGGAGGAGAAACAATTTATCAAGACTCAGAACATTTTAAAATCAATAACCAAACATCAGGCTCTTGGTTGGATAAAGAAATTAATGAGATAAAAAAAATTAAAAATTTAGAAATTAAAACAAGAACAAGTGTAGCAGCTTTTCATGGATACAATTTTTTATTAGCAAGAGAAAATTTAACTGATCACTTACCTATAGAACAAAGAAATGGTAAAACACGTCAAAGACTGCTTAAGATAAGGGCAAAAAAAGTTATAACTGCAACAGGATCTTTGGAAAGACCCCTAATTTTTGATAATAATGACCGTCCAGGTATTTTACTTTCTTCAGCAATTAATAAGTATGCAAGCTTGTTTGGTGTTGCTTGTGGAGAAAAAAATATTTTATTTACAAATAATGACAGTGCTTATGAAACGGCAGCTAATTTATTTAAAAAAGGAATTAGTATTGAGGCTATAATTGATAATAGGGAGGAAATTGACTCAAAACTAATTAAAGAGTCTGAAAAAAATAATATCAAAATCTATAAGGGTTACACTATTGTAGATACTTATGGTTATAAAAGAATCAATAAAATTTCAATAATGCAACTTTCTAAAGATGGTCAAAAAGTAGTTGGATCAAAAATTTTAATTCCTTGTGACTGTCTTGGTATTTCAGGAGGTTGGACTCCATCTGTACATCTTTTTACACAATCAGGTGGAAAGCTAAAATTTAGAGATAATGATCAAGTTTTTATTCCAAACACATATCCCTCGAATCAAATTAGTATAGGTTCTTGTAATGGTGATTTTACTCTAGATGAAATATTGTCTAATATATCTAAAACACTAAAAGAATTTTTGGGGATAAATAAAACAGGTTATGAAAATTTAGAAGTACAAACCTCCTTCAACAAATCAAAAAGAAATATATGGTTACTTCCATCAGATAAAATTGTTGGAAAAACAAAGTCTTTTGTTGACTTCCAAAACGATGCTACTGCAAAGGATATAAAATTAGCATTAAGGGAAGGTTTTAGATCAATAGAACATGTAAAAAGATACACAACTACTGGAATGGGAACTGACCAAGGTAAGCTTGGAAATATGCATGCATTAGGAATAATTTCTGAAATCTCTGGATCTAAAATGGGAGAGCTTGGCACAACAACCTTTAGGCCACCCTACACTCCTTTAACTTTTGGTACTATTGTTGGAAGAAACGTAGGAGAGTATTTTGATGTTTATAGAAAAACACCTATACATGATTGGCATGTTAAAAATAAAGCTAAATTTGAAAATGTTGGGCAATGGAAAAGAGCTTGGTATTACCCAAAAAATAACGAAAGTATGCATGATGCTGTTCAGAGGGAAAGTAAAGCAGCTAGAGATAGTGCAGGGATTTTAGACGCCTCCACATTAGGTAAAATTGATATTAAGGGTACAGATGCATCAGAGTTTTTAAACAGAGTTTACACAAATGCATGGTCAAAACTTGAAATAGGTAAATGCAGATATGGTCTGATGCTTAATGAAGATGGAATGGTGTATGATGATGGAGTTACAACTCGATTAAATGAAAATCATTATATAATGACTACAACAACTGGGGGTGCTGCCACAGTTTTAGGAAAATTAGAGGACTATTTACAAACAGAATGGCCTGAATTAGATGTTTATTTAACCTCAGTTACTGATCATTACGCAACTATCAGTGTTTGTGGGCCAAAAAGTAAAAAAATTATTTCTCAAGTAATTCCTAACCTTGATTTATCAGATGATAATTTTCCTCATATGTCTTTTAAGAATACTAAGATTAATGAAATAAAATGTAGAGTAATGAGAATTAGTTTTACTGGAGAACAAAGTTATGAAATTAATGTTCAAGCTAATTACGGTAAATCCGTTTGGGAAAAGTGTATGGAAGCAGGAAAAGAATTTAATATTACTCCTTACGGTACCGAGACTATGCATTTATTAAGAGCAGAAAAAGGTTTTATTATTGTTGGTCAAGACACTGATGCCACTATGACCCCAATAGATTTACAAATGAATTGGATAGTGAGTAAGAAGAAATACGATTTCATAGGTAAAAGATCTTTATACAGGTCGGATACAATGAGAGATGATAGAAAACAATTGGTCGGACTTCTTACAGAAAATCCAGATGAAGTTTTAGAAGAAGGAGCTCAAATAATTACTAATTTCAATAAGTCACCGGTTGAAATGTTGGGTCATGTAACTTCTAGTTACTACAGCCCTAATTTAAAAAAATCTATAGCCCTTGGATTCGTGCGAGGTGGAAAAAATATGATGGGTCAAAAATTGATCATCCCAATGGAAAATAAAAAAATTAATGTCACTGTTGCTGACCCAGTATTTTTAGATAAGGAGAATAAAAGATTGAATGCTTAATTATTCAAATCCAATAACTGAACAAAAATCTTACTCAGGATTACAATTGAAAGAAATTAATCCTATTATGAAATTAATTGTAAGAGGTAAAAAAAGAGAATTTTTATCTGCAATTGGACAATCTTTAAACTTACTTTTACCAAATGAACCAAATACTTCGACAAGGACTGATAAATTAACTGCTCTTTGGTTGAGCCCTGATGAGTGGATGATTTATTCAAATGAAATTTCTAATCTAGACAATAATGACTACGATATAGAAAATATCCTTAACAAAAAAATTAACAAAACAAATTTAGGTGCTATTACAAATGTTACAGACCAATTTGTTTTGATCAATATTAAAGGTGATAAGATATATGACTTGTTTGAAACAGGATCACCATTTAATTTCAACAAATTTAGAAACAAAGTGGGTTCTGTAACCCAAACGATTCTAGCAAAAATTGATGTTATTATTCAAAATACAAATCAAAACGAGGTGAATCTTTTTGTAAGGCGCTCATTTTCTCAACATTTATTCTCTTGGATGAATGATAGTGCGTCAAGATTATAGTCACATTTATTTTTAATATGAGCTATTAACAGAATATGAAAAAATTATTTTTTATCGCATTAATTGCTCTTTTACCCCTAAATTTAAACGCAGAGTCTAACTTAGACAAAATTAAATCAACTGGTGTTCTAAAAGTTGGAACCACTGGTGATTGGGATCCTATGACTATGAAGGATCCAGCTACAAATAAATATAAAGGTTTTGACATCGATGTGATGAATGAATTAGCAAAAGACATGGGCGTAAAAATTGAGTTTGTTCCTGCTGAGTGGAAAACAATTGTTTCAGGTATTACATCAGAAAGATATGATATTTCTACCAGTGTAACTAAAACTCCAAAAAGAGCTGAGGTTGCGGGCTTTACTGATACATATTACAAATACGCTACTGTACCACTTGTTCTCAAAAAGAATTTAAAAAAATTTCCAACTTGGGACTCTCTTAACAATTCAAATGTAACTATTGCAACCACTCTTGGTACTTCTCAAGAGGAGAAGGCAAAAGAATTTTTTCCAAAATCAAAATTAAATTCAGTTGAAGCTCCTGCAAGAGATTTTCAAGAGGTTTTGGCTGGCAGAGCTGATGGTAATATCACAAGCTCAACAGAGGCAAATAAATTGGTTATTAAATATCCTCAGCTAGCAATCGTTCCAGATGGTGGAAAAAATCCTGCATTTTTAGCAATGATGGTTCCAAAGGGCGATAATAAATGGAACAGTTATGTTAATAATTGGATTAAAAAGAAGAAGTCATCAGGTTTTTTTACTAAGTTATTAGCTAAATATAATCTTAAAAGTCTATAATCAATTAGTAATTAATTTTTAATTCTTTATAACCTAAAGAGTGAGAAATTTATTTTTTTTACTTTTAATATTACCTTTAACTTCTTGTGGTAAAAATGAACTCAACTGGTTAATTTTGTCTCCAAATAATATAGAGGGACTAACTAATCTTAAATTTTTATTAAGTGGTTTAACCACAACAATTTTTATCTCAGTAATTTCAATAATTATATCTATTTTTTTAGGGCTTGTTGTTGCTATACCATCGTTAGCAAAAAATAAATTTTTAACTTATCTGAATATTGGTTATGTGGAAATCGTCAGAGCAATCCCATTATTAGTTTTGATTTTGTGGATCTATTATGGTTTACCTATTATGACTGGTATAAGTTTTAGTCCTTTTGTTTCAGGTATTATTGCTTTATCTATAAGTGAAAGTGCTTTCCAAGCAGAAATATTCAGAGCAGGAATTAATTCAATTAAAAAATCTCAATGGGAGGCTGGAAGCTCTTTAGGATTTGGTTTTTTTAGAAAATTAAGATTAGTTATCTTACCTCAAGCAATAAAGAATATTTTGCCTGCTATAGGTAATCAATTTGTTTACGTTTTAAAAATGTCTTCCCTGGTATCAATCATAGGTATTGGTGATTTAACTAGAAAGGCTAATGAATTAGTGGTTACTACTTATAGACCATTAGAAATATATACATTTTTAATTTTAGAATATTTAATCTTAATATTAATTGTCTCTTATTTGGTTAGAAAATTAGAAAAAAAAATGCAAAAAGATTAGTTTTTTCTTCTATAATCCCATGGCATTTCAAAAGTACCTGACCATAGACCCCTTTTTTCTTTTTTAGCTAAAATTTCTTTAGACACAAATTTTTTAGAGTATTTTCTATAGGCTACAGCTAAACCGTATTCCACCATCCAAGAATTAATACTTCTTTTATTTTTAAAACATTCTGCAATATATCTTTTATATCGGTCTCTATTAGTCCATTCACACGTTAAAAATTTATTATTTATCTTGGTCTTAAGTTTGTTTGTAGATATCTGACCACAAGGGTAATTTTTATTAAATGATAAAAAAGAGATTGTTAACCAAGTCTTTTTGCATTTTTGGTCTCTTTCTGGTGCATCAATACCTAAAAGACGTATTTTTTTTCCATCAATTCGAATTGTATCACCATCAATTACCTTTGCTATACCTGAAATGACTTTAATTTCCTCTGACTTTAAACCGCTATAATTTGAGAAAAAAAAAATAAGACAAGTACTAGCTAGTAAAAAAATTTTTATTTTGTTTAAAAACATTATTTAAGAAATATCCAATAAACATTAAAACTGCAATTCCCATCAACCAATTAGTTACTAAAATAGTGTAAAAAATATCTTCATAATTTCCACCTCTTATATTTATTACATACCACAAGCTTAAAAACGGTAAAGCCGTTAATCTTAAAATGCTCATATAAAGACTATACAAAGGTTTTTTAACCGCTTGAAATATTGCGGTAGTTATAAAAAATACAGGATAAATTGGTCCTATTAATGCAGCAACTTTTAAGTAAATAACACCATGTCTAATTGCCTCTAAGTTATCTGTAAATAGTGAAACTAAAAATTCTGCCCCAAAAAAGATTATCACACCTGCACAAATCATAAAGGCAGATCCAAATGTAAGAGCTTTTTTATATAGTTCTCTTAACCGATCGTAACTTCTTGCTCCAAAATTTTGTCCACCAATCGATAACACCGCAGTATTTAACCCAATTACAGGAAGCAAAAAAACCTGCTCGATCCTCAATGCTGCACCATAACCCGCTGTAGCTAAATCACCAAATTGACCAATAAAATAAAGAATATTGAATATACCAACACCTATTAACAACATACTAAACATTACAGGAATGGTCTGATAAATTAACTCTCCTAATAGATTAAATTTTGGAATAAAACATTTGAATTTTAAATACTGCTTTAATTCACAACAATAAACTTTATGAGCCAAATAAAGTAAACCAATAAACTGAGCGACTACAGTTGCTATAGCTAATCCTGCAATACCAAAAGCTGGGATAAATCCGTATCCAAAAATGAATAAAGGATTTAAAAAAATATTCAAAAAGAAACTAAAAATTAATACATTTCTATAACTTTTCGTATCCCCTTGTGCGTTTAGAGTCCCATTCAAAGATATTTGAATTAAAACTATTATCGTTCCATAAAAAATAATGTCTAAGTATTTTCTTGATAAAATTATACCTTCTTGGTCTGATCCCATTATAGAAAGTAAAAAATCTGAGGCACCTAAACCAAAAAAAGTAACTAGAATAGATAAAAAAATTGCAAATATTATTGACTGAGCAACAAACAATGAGGCTTTTTTTTTGTTATTCGCGCCTATATTGTTGCCAATCAAAGTGTTTGTTCCAGCTGTCAGTCCAACACCAATAGCAATAATGATAAAATAAATTGGGAAAGATTTTGCAATAGCAGCTATTGCTTCAGCTGATATTCTACCAGCAAACCAAGTATCAACTAGATTATAAAAAGTTTGGAACAATGAGCCAACACTTGCAGGAATTGTCACTTTTCTAAGTAAAAACCATATTGGATCTTTAGTGAGTTTAAGCTTTTGAGACAATTATATCCTTATTTATATTCTTTTTGAAAATTATATTTTTTTCCTGATAGCTTTGCTTTATATATCTGACTTTGTCTCATTCTGAAACGAGATTTTTGATTTTTTGTAAGTTTATCAAAACAATTTGGACAAGTGACTCCCTCCTCATATTTTTTGGATTCTTTATCTTTAACTGATACTGGTTGCCTACACCCACCACAAATAGAGTATGTGCCTTGAACTAATCCATGTTTTAAACTAACTCTATTATCAAAAACAAAACATTCGCCTTTCCATAAACTATTTTTTGGTTTAATTTTCTTTAAATAATTTAGAATTCCACCTTTAAGTTGATAAATTTTTTTAAAACCTCTTTTTTTTAAATATATAGAAGCCTTCTCACACCTAATTCCTCCAGTACAAAACATTGCTATTGACTGGTTTTTTTTTAATTTTTTCAAGTATTTTGGGAAATCTTTAAAATTATTGATATCTGGATTTACTGATTTTTTAAAAGATCCAACTCTATTTTCAAATGGCTTTCTTACATCTAACAAAAATGTTTCTTTATTATTGATCAATTCATTCCATTTTCTTGGTTCAATATGACTACTCTTTTTATCAAATCTATTGTGTATTTTAAGGTTCATAGGTACAACTTCTTTCTTTATTTTTACTTTTGGTTTGTGGAAAGGATTGAACTTACTTTTTGAATTACTAATACTATCAAAATTTTTTAGTCCGAAAATATTCTTCAATTTGATAATAGAATTTTTGATATCATAGTTTTTTCCTGATATAGATCCATTTAAACCTTCTTTGGATATAATAATTAAACCACGTAAGTTATTGTTAATTAAAATATTGTTTAAAATTTTTTGATTTTTTTTTAAATCATTAATTTTATGAAATTTATAAAAACCGAATATTGTAAACATTAAATCTTCCTACATACAGTCATACCGTCGCCAAAAGGAACAATAACTTTTTCGACTCTTTTATCTTTTGAGATAAAATCATTTAATTCTCTAATATTTTTTGTATATTTATCATTTATTTTTCTATCAACTACCTCGCCGTGCCATAATACATTATCGATTATAATTAAACCTCCATTATTCAATAAGTCTAAAGAAATTTGATAATATCTTTTATAATTCATTTTATCAGCGTCAATAAAAACTAAATCAAATCTCTCATCTCTAATTTTAATCAATGTTTCTAAAGCCGGATTGATAATTGTTCTGATTTTATGGTCTTGATGAGATTTTTTAAAAAAATCCACGGCAATCTTATTTGTTTTTTCATCTTTATCTAAAGCGATTATCTCACCATCATCAGGTAAGGCTAATGCCATAGACAATGTGCTTAAACCTGTAAAAGTTCCAATCTCTAGAACTTTTCTAATTTTGGAAATTTTTATGATTAGATGAAGAAATTGACATTGAGAAATGGATATTTGCATTCTTTTAATATTTCCTAATTTCAGATTATAATCTATTATTTCTTTCTGAATTGGATGAAGTTTCAAACCATGTTTTAAAATATAATCTTGTAACTGTTTAGTGATGTTAAGGTCCGAACCCATAACCTTATAATTTTTTCTTTAGAATCTCATTTATCAATTGAGGGTTGGCTTTACCACCAGAAGCTTTCATTGCTTGACCAACAAAAAAACCAAATAGTTTTTCTTTACCTTGCTTATATTCTATGGCTTTTTCTCTATTATCGTTGATTATTTTATCAATTAAAGCCTCTAATGCCTTAGGGTCACTTTGTTGTTTTAATCCTTTTTCCTCAACAATCTTTTGAGGATCTTTGTCTCCTTCTAACATTAACTCAAACACAGTCTTTGCTATTTTCCCTGAAATTGTTCCATTCTTTATTAAGTTTACTAGTATTGCTAAATTCTTTGCACTTACTGGACTTTGAGAAATTTCTAAATTTTTATTATTTAAAACAGCAAATAATTCACCTGTAATCCAATTAACTGCTAATTTCATATCTTTGTTCTTGCCCATTTTTGCAACAACTTCCTCAAAATATTTTGCTATATCAATATCTGATACTAAGATAGTAGCTTCATAAGGGGATAACTTAAATTCATTAATAAATCTCTTTTTTTTATCATCTGGCAATTCTGGGATATTATTTTTAAGGTCAGCAATAAATTTATCAGAAACTTCCAATGGTAATAGATCAGGGTCTGGAAAATATCTATAATCGTGTGCATCTTCTTTTGATCTCATTGATCTTGTCTCATTTTTTTTAGTATCAAATAGTCTTGTTTCTTGATCGATTGATTTACCCTCTTCAATCAAGTCGACTTGCCTGTTTGCCTCATATTCAATAGCCATTTGCATAAATTTTATAGAGTTTACATTCTTAATTTCACATCTAGTTCCTAATTCTTTTGAACCTTTAGCTCTCACAGAAACGTTTACATCAGCTCTTAAAGATCCTTCTTGCATATTTCCATCACAAGTACCCAAATATCTCATAATAGATCTTAATTTTTTAATATATACACTTACTTCATTTGGAGATCTAAGATCTGGTTTACTTACGATTTCCATTAAAGCTACACCTGATCTATTTAAATCTACAAAAGTGTTTTGTGGATCAAGATCGTGAATACTTTTTCCTGCATCTTGTTCTAAGTGTAATCTTTCTATGCCTACTTCTTTTTGTCCATCTGGCATGTCTAAAATTACTTTTCCCTCGCCCACTATAGGATCTTTAAATTGTGAAATCTGATATCCTTGAGGTAAATCTGCATAAAAATAATTTTTTCTATCAAATACTGAGCGTTTATTAATTTTTGCATTAAGACCAATACCAGTTTTTATAGCTTGTTTAACACAAAATTCATTGATAACAGGTAGCATACCTGGAAATGCAGCATCAACTAAACTTACTTGAGTATTTGGTTCGGCTCCAAACTTGGTAGCTGAAGTAGAAAATAACTTGGACTCCGATAACACTTGAGCATGAACTTCTAGACCAATAACAACTTCATATTGATTATCTTTTCGACTAATCAAATATTCTGAATTATTTTTACTCACTTAATCCACCAATCAACAATTTTATTTTTAAAATTTATCTTCTGTTCCATAGCAAATGCAATATTCAAAATATTTTGTTCATCAAAAGCTTTACCAATTATTTGTAAGCCTAGAGGATAGCCTTTTGAGTCATGTCCTGCTGGAATTGATATTCCTGGAAGTCCAGCTAAATTGACTGGCACAGTAAATATATCATTAAGATACATAGAAACTGGATCATTTGTTTTTTCACCAATTTTAAATGCTGAGCTAGGTGTAGATGGAGTTAAGATTGCGTCAACTTTTTTATATGCTGCATCAAAATCATTCTTAATAAGTTTTCTTACTTTTTGAGCTTTTAGATAATATGCATCATAATAGCCAGATGATAAAACATAAGTTCCAATCATAATTCTTCTTTGAACTTCAGCGCCAAACCCTTCAGATCTAGTTTTTTCATACATATCAATCAAGTTTTTACCACTAGCTCTAAATCCATATTTCACACCATCATATCTTGCTAAGTTTGAAGATGCTTCAGCAGGAGCAACAATGTAATAAGTTGGTAAAGCATAACTTGTATGTGGAAGAGAAATATCAATTGTTTCAGCGCCACAATCTTTGACATACTGAATTCCTTTTTGCCAAAGTTCCTCAATTTCTTTTGGCATTCCATCAACTCTATATTCTTTTGGTATCCCAATTTTTTTTCCTTTTATGTTGTTAGTTAATTCTTTGCTATAATGATTTCTTTCAAAATCTATTGATGTAGAATCTTTTGGATCGTAAGAACTAATTACTTCTTGTAACAAAGCACAGTCTTTAACATTTTGTGCCATTGGACCTGCTTGATCTAATGATGATGCAAAAGCAACAATCCCATAACGTGAGCAACTTCCATATGTGGGTTTCAAACCTACTGTTCCCGTAAAAGAAGCTGGTTGTCTTATTGAACCACCTGTGTCAGTACCAATTGTAATTGGAGTTAATTTTCCAGCAACAGCTGAAGCTGAACCTCCAGATGAACCACCTGGAACAAAATTTTTATCAATAGGATTTTGTACATTACCAAAAAAACTTGTTTCATTTGATGAACCCATTGCAAATTCATCACAATTTAGTTTACCTAAAAGTATTGCACCCTCATTCCAAATATTTTCAGTCACTGTTGACTCATAGGTTGGTACAAAATTATTTAAAATTTTACTACCAGCAGTTGTTTTAATACCTTTTGTGCAAAATAAATCTTTTACCGCCATAGGAATACCTGGTAATTTTAAATCTAAATTAGGTTTTTGATCAAATTTCTTTGCTTTATCTAAGGCAGATGTGAAGTCCTCAGTAATATATGCGTTCAAATCTTTGGATTTTTCAGATCTCTCAATAAATGCTTTGGTTATATCTGTTGAAGATAATTTCTTATTTTTAACATTTTCAACTAATTCTGTTAAAGATTGATTTGTAATTTCTGACATTATTCTATTACCTTTGGTACTACAAAATAATCTTCATTATCTTGAGGGGAATTTTTAATAATTTGTTCTCTGATATTCTTACTTTTTACCTCGTCAGGTCTTAATTTTAATGTTGTTTCAGCAACAGATGTTAATGGTTCAACATTGTCTGTTTTTAATTCATTAAGTTTTTCAATAAAATCAAAAATTGAATTTAGATCATCAACTAATTTTTCTGCTCTTTTATCATCAACTGAAATCCTTGATAATTTAGATATATGTTTTATTGTTTTAAGATCTATACTCATATGCTATTTAGATATGACGCAAACTATCACTTAAGTTTAAAATATACAATATGATCACTATAGAAGAATTTAAAAAAAAACACTCGGATAAGTGTAGATTAATAGGTTTAGACCTCGGTTCTAAAAGAATCGGTGTGTCTATTTGTGATGAAAAACAATTAATAGCTACACCATTAAAAACAATAAATAGAAACTCTTTAGTGGAAGTGATTAATGAACTTAAAGATATTGTAGCTGAGAATAACATTAAAGGTATTATTGTTGGAAATCCTCTTAATATGGATGGCTCTTTAGGTAAATCTGCACAATCTGTAAAAGACACTTCTCAAAATATTGAGAAAAGTATCAATATCCCCATTTGTTTATGGGATGAGAGGTTGTCAACAGTTGGTGCTTTTAAAATATCCAGTCAATTAGACATTAATGTAAGTAAAAGAGAAAAGAAAATTGATGAAAATGCAGCTACTTTTATATTGCAAGGTGCAATAGATTTTTTAAATAATTAATACTTGCTATTGTACAGATTTATAGCTATAGAGTTGGTTTTAATGGCAATACCAACAAATAAAGCTATTAAAATTTCTCAAAAACACTTACTGGGTATTCAAGATTTATCAATCAATGATGTAAATTTAATTCTTGATGAGGCACATAAATTTATAAAAGTTAATCAAAGCAAAAATAAGAAAATTGATACTTTAAGAGGGAAAACTCAAATTAACTTATTTTTTGAACCCTCAACAAGAACTCAAAGTTCATTTGAATTGGCTGGTAAAAGACTAGGAGCAGATGTCATGTCCATGAATATTAGTAACTCTGCAATAAAAAAGGGAGAAACATTAATTGATACGGCAATGACGTTAAATGCAATGCATCCAGATATTATTGTTATCAGACATCAAGACTCTGGAGCTTGTAACTTGCTTTCTCGAAAAGTTAATTGTGCAGTCTTAAATGCAGGTGACGGAAGAAGAGAGCACCCTACTCAAGCTTTATTAGATGCCTTAACTATAATTACTAGAAAAAATAAAATTGAAGGTTTAAAAATTGCGATATGCGGTGACATACTACATTCAAGAGTTGCAAGATCAAATATTTATTTACTTAGTATGTTAGGTGCTGAAGTAAATATAATTGCTCCGACAAATTTAATGCCAAAAGAGATTGAAAAATTTGGTGTAAATATTTTTACTAACATGAAAAAAGGTTTGAAGGATTGCGATATCGTAATGATGTTAAGATTGCAAAATGAGAGAATGACAAGTTCATATCTTTCATCAAACAGAGAATATTATGAATATTATGGGCTTACACCAGACAAATTAGAGTGCGCAAAATCTGATGCTTTAATTATGCATCCTGGGCCCATGAATAGAGGTATAGAAATTGACACAATATTAGCTGATGATATCAACAAAAGTGTAATTAAAGAGCAAGTTGAACTTGGTGTAGCTGTAAGAATGGCTTGTTTAAAAATATTTTGTACTTAGATGAAAAAACAATACTTTATTAATGCAAATATATTAGACCCTCTTAATTCAATAAATGAAATTGGGGGGTTAATTATAAATGAAGAGGGTAAAATTGAGGCTATTGGTAAAAAAGTAAATACAAATAATCTTCCAAGTAGAGAAAAGCCAATTGATTTAAAAGGTAAACATATTTTCCCTGGATTAGTTGATATGAGAGTTTTTGTTGGAGAGCCTGGTTATGAATATAAAGAAAACTTTAGAACTTTAAGTAATGCAGCTCTTTCTGGGGGAGTAACATCAGTAGTTACAATGCCTAATACTGATCCAATAATAGATAACGTGTCTATAGTAGATTTTTTAAAAAGAAGAGGAAGAGATAAATCAAAAATAAATATTTTTCCCTGTGCCTCACTTACAAAAAATGTTGAAGGAACCAATATGACAGAATTTGGTCTTTTACAAAATAAAGGGATCATTGCCTTTACAGATGGTATAAGAACAATTCAAAATCCCAGATTAATGTCACGAATAATGAACTCTGCAAAAGATCTTGGTTGTTTGATTATGCAACATGCTGAGGATTATGAATTAGCAAAAAATGGAATGATAAATTCTGGAATTATTGCATCTAAATTAGGATTGTCAGGTATACCAGAGATAGCTGAAAGGATTTTAATTGAAAGAGATTTAACACTACTAGAAAAAGTGAAGTGTAGATATCATATATCGCAATTATCTTCACAAAAATCTATTGAGGTTATTAAAATGAGAAAAGAAATTGTAAAGTTTACCTCTGGTGTTTCTGTCAACAATCTATCTCTAAATGAAAATGATATTGGTGACTTTAGAACTTTTTTAAAATTATCACCTCCATTAAGAAAAGAAGAAGATAGGCTAGCTTTAGTTCAAGGATTAAAAGATGGAATGATTGATGTTATTGTTTCTGACCATAAACCTGAAGATGAAGAGTCTAAAAGATTAACTTTTGCACAAGCTGCAACCGGTGCTTCTGGAATAGAAACTCTATTAGCTCTTAGTTTAGAGTTGTATCATAACGGATCTCTCAAGCTTGAGACAATTATTCAGGCTCTTACATCGAACCCCGCCAAAATATTAAAAATAAATAAAGGTAATTTATCTGTTGGCAATGATGCTGATCTATGTATCGTTGATATTAATAAACCTTGGATTGTAAAAAAAGATAAGTTAGTGTCAAAATCTAAAAATACCTCTATTGAAGACAAAAAATTACAAGGTAGGGTAACAAATACATTTGTAAAGGGAAAAGAATTATTTAAGCTATAATATGGAAATTTTTTTAATAGGTATAATTTCATACCTTATGGGATCTATACCATTTGGTTTTATACTCACAAAGATTTTTTTAAAAAAAGATATTAGAGAAATTGGTTCAGGTAATATTGGTGCAACCAATGCTTTAAGAACCGGCAATAAAACTATTGGTTACTTAACATTAATTTTAGATATTCTTAAAGCAGTAATTCCAGTTTTATACGTGAAATTTTTTTTTCAAGAATCAATATACATTTCCTCATTATGTGCTTTTTTAGGACATGTATTTCCGATTTGGTTAAAGTTTAGAGGTGGAAAAGGTGTAGCAACATATGTTGGAATTTTATTTTCTATAAATATATATTTTGGTATTATTTTTTTAGTTTCATGGGGTATAACTTTTTTAGTTTCAAAATATTCTTCTCTTTCATCTTTAATAGCTTCTGCTTCAATACCAATTTATTTATTAATTTTAAGTCGATTTGATCAAGTATTTTTTTTTACAACAATGTTTATCCTTATATTCTTTACTCATCGAGAAAATATCAAAAGATTGAAAAATAAAGAAGAAACTAAGACAAAAATTTATTAATTTGACTATCTAAGTCATTTGGGTAGTTTGTAGTTTATGAATTTAGTGATTGTAGAAAGTCCTGCTAAAGCTAAAACTATCAACAAATATTTGGGTGATGATTATAAAGTTTTAGCAAGCTATGGTCATATAAGAGACCTTCCTTCCAAAAATGGTTCTGTTGATCCAGATCAGGATTTTAAAATGGAGTGGGAAGTTGATAGCTTTTCAAAAAAGTATCTTAAAGAGATTACTGATGCTGCAAAAGATTCTGCTAAAATTATTCTTGCAACTGATCCAGATCGTGAAGGTGAAGCAATAGCATGGCATGTAAAAGAATATCTCAATGAAAAAAAACTATTAAAAGATAAAGAAATTGAAAGAGTAGTTTTTAATGAAATTACAAAAAAAGCGGTCATGCATGGTATTGAGAACCCAAGGCAGATAGAACCATTGCTTGTAGATGCGTATATGGCAAGACGAGCTTTGGATTATCTCGTAGGTTTTAATATTTCTCCAATACTTTGGACAAAATTACCAGGATCAAAATCTGCAGGTAGAGTACAATCTGTAGCTTTAAAATTAATCACAGAAAGAGAGCATGAAATTGAGTCTTTCAAACCAGAGGAATTTTGGACATTAAGTATTAAGTTCAAAGATCAAAAAAATCAAAATATCACAGCTAGTATAAGTCATCTAAATGACAAAAAAATTGAAAAATTTTCGTTTAGAAACAAGGAAGAAATAATTAAAGCTATTTCGAGTATCAATCAAAAAAAATTTAGTATAACTGATATTTCAAGTAAAATGGTAAATCGTAATCCTACAGGTCCATTTACAACATCTACATTACAGCAAACAGCTTCTAGTAGATTGGGTTTTGGTGCCTCTAGAACAATGCAAATTGCCCAAAAACTTTACCAAGGTATAGAGATAGAGGGTGAAACCATAGGTTTGATTACTTATATGAGAACTGATGGTACAAATTTATCTAAAGATGCAATTGCAGCATTTAGAGAATATATTAAAAATGAAATTGGTAATGAATATTTACCAAAAGACTCCTTGAATTATTCTGGAAAAAAGGCAAAGAATGCTCAAGAAGCTCATGAAGCAATTAGACCTACAGATATTGTCCGAACACCACAAAGTGTAAAAAAATATTTAAGCACAGATCAAAATAAACTTTATGATCTTATTTGGAGTAAAGCTCTATCATCTCAAATGGAGTCTGCTAAGTTTGACAGGAACACAATAACCATAACATCTGATAATAATGATTGCATCTGTAAAGCTAGTGGCTCAGTTTTAAAATTTGACGGATTTTTGAAGGTTTACAATAATCAAAGTAAAGATGATGATGAGAATATTTTGCCTACTGTATCCAAAGGTCTAATTAATATTGAGTCTTTGATAGATGAACAGCATTTTACTCAACCTCCGCCAAGATATTCAGAAGCTAGCCTAGTTAAAAAACTTGAAGAATTGGGAATAGGTAGACCATCCACATATGCAAGTATCATTTCAACTATTGCAAATAGAGGATATGCAGAAATATTAAATAAAAGATTCTTTCCTACTGACAGAGGAAAATTAATTTCAGCGTTTTTAGAGAAGTTGTTCTCAAAATATGTAGATTATAATTTTACTGCAGGATTGGAGGATCAACTTGATGAAATCACCACTGGGAAAGAAAGTTGGATAAAAGTTTTGGAACTTTTTTGGAGAGATTTCAATAATAATATTTCTAAAGTTAAAGAAAAAAGAACAAGGGAGGTATTAGATTTACTAAATGAAAGTTTAGGGGACTTAATTTTTGATAAGGATAATCAAGGAAACATAGTCAGAAAATGCCAATTATGCGATTCGGGTACACTAAGTTTAAAGAATAGTTTTAGAGGTGGTGCTTTTATAGGGTGTTCTAATTATCCTGAATGTAAGTTTACTCGACCGCTATCCAAAGCTAAAGCTGCTGCTCAAGCACAATTAGCTGAACCAAAATTCATTGGCAAACATGAAAATGGGAATGATATATTTTTAAAAAATGGAAGATTCGGACCTTATCTTCAATATGAAAAAATTCCCTCAGAAATGGAAATTGAAAAAACTAAAAAACAAAAAAAGAAAACTAAAAAAATTAAATCAGATATCAACGAGCTTTTAAAAAATGTTTCAATACCAAAGGGATTAGAATTAGAAACTATTGATTTAGAAAGAGCTAAATTTTTATGTTCATTGCCAAAATCTTTAGGAATAAATCCTGACAATCAAAAAGAAATTACTTTAAATACTGGAAGGTTTGGTCCTTACTTAAAGTGTGAAAATAAATCAGCAAGAATAGAGAATATAGAGGAAATATTTTCAATAGGTTTAAACAGAGCTGTGACTTTAATTGCCGAAGCTAAACCAGGCCGAATGTCTTCATCAATGATTAAAGATTTAGGAGAACATCCTGAAGATAAAAAACCAGTTAGAGTAATGAAAGGTCAATATGGACCTTATATCAAATACAAGTCACTTAATGCTACTATACCTGAGGAAAAAGATCCTACGGAGTTAACCATGGAGGAAGCTTTAATATTAATTGAGAAAAGAAAAGAATACGATAAAACAAAGAAATCAAAAAAAAGAAAATTAAAATGAGTTATGATGATAAAATAAAAGAACTCAAAATAAACTTGCCAGAAGCAAAACCTCCAGTTGGAAAATATGTTGCAACAAAAATTTCTGGAAAAATATTATTTATTTCTGGACAAATTTCTGTCGATGAAAACGGTCAATTAATAAAAGGTAAAGTAGGAAAAGATTTAGATACGGAGGCAGGCTACAATGCTGCAAAAAGATGTGCACTGAGTATAATTGCACAAGTTAAAAAAGCTTGTAATAACGATTTATCAAAGATTAAATCATGTATAAAGTTAACAGGTTTTGTAAATTCAACTGATGATTTTACAGATCAACCCAAGGTAATTAATGGTGCATCTGATCTTATTGCTTTAGTTTTTGGGGAGTCCGGCATGCATGCGAGAGCTGCTGTAAGTTCAAACAGTTTACCTTTAGGTGTTGCAGTAGAAGTTGATGCTGTCTTTGAGCTAAAGTAATATTTTATCTTCCCACACTATAATATTTTAAGCCTTGATTTTTTATTTTATCCACAGAGTAAATATTCCTTAAATCATATATAATTATTTTTTTTCTTTTTGATAACTTACTAAAGTTTATAGATTTAAAATCATTCCATTCTGTATGAATTATAACTAGGTCCGCGTCTTCAATTGTTTTTTTTATAGAATTCTCATATTTGACATTTTTAATTTTTGAAAACTCTTTTTTAAAACCAGTAGGATCGTAATACTTAATTAACGCACCTTTTTTTGAAAGTGAGGGTATCATAATTAAACTTGAAGAGTCTCTCATATCGTCTGTGTTAGCTTTGAATGTTACTCCTAAAAAAGAAATCTTTTTATTTTTAATCTTATTATTTAATATTTTACTTACCCTTTTTAATAAAATATTTGATCTATTCTCGTTTGATTTTATTACTGATTTTATTACTGATAAATTTGATTGAAATTTATCAGCTGTTGAAATAATTGCCTTTGTATCTTTTGGAAAACAGGATCCTCCATATGCAGGCCCTGCTCTTAAAAAACGACTACCTATTCTTTTATCCAAGCCCATTCCAATTGATATGTCCTCAATATTTATTCCAGTCTTTTCACACAAATTTGCAATTTCATTAATAAATGTTATTTTTGTAGCTAAGAATGCATTTGATGCATATTTAATCAACTCTGCTGCTCTTCTAGAAGTATTTAAATATTGTGCTCCTTTTGAGATTAAAGGATTGTATAAATTTTTTAAAATTCGATTTGATCTCTTATCATTTGATCCTACAACTATTCTATCAGGATATATAAAATCTCTTATAGCTTCACCTTCTCTTAAAAATTCAGGATTAGAAACTATTGAAAATTTTTTTTTAGAATTTTTTTTGGCAATAATTTTTTCAATTTCATCGCCTGTTGTAACCGGCACTGTTGATTTAGTTATAATTATCTTAAATTTATTAATTGAGGAGCTTATTTCTTTAGCAACATTATAAATTTGACTTAAATCGGCTGAACTGCCGCCTTTTTTAGTTGGTGTACCTACACAAATAAAAATTATATCAGAGTTACTAATAGATTTTTTTAAATTTGTAGAGAATGTTAATCTTTTATTTTTGAAATTTTTTATAACCAATTCCGATAGACCAGGTTCAAAGATAGGAATTTTACCTTTTTTAAGTAAATCAATTTTATTTTCATCTTTATCTACACAGATTACATCATTTCCTAAATCAGAAAAACAAACTCCACTAACTAAACCTACATAACCAGTTCCTATCATGCATAATTTCATAACTTAGCTATCTCCTTTGATGATTTTATATAACCGTTCATACTTCCACAGTCTAAATATTTTCCTGAAAAATTATGTGCTATAAATTTATTATTTTCCTTTATTAATGATTGAATGGCATCCGTAATGTGTATTTCGCCCCCTCTTCCAGGTTTTTGTTTAAGTAATTTTGAAAAAATTTTTTTTGGAAGAATGTATCTTCCAATGACAGCTTTATTAGATGGTGCATTCTTAATTGATGGTTTTTCAATAACATCATTTATTAAATAATTTTTATTATCAATTTTTTTATCTAATTTAAAGATACCCCACCTAGAAATAGTTTTTCTTTCTACGTTCATACTAGCCATTACGCTTGACTTAAATTTATTATGAACCTTAATCATAGATTTTGAACAGTTCTCTTTTATTATAAGATCATCGGGTAATAACATTAAAAAATATTTATCTTTAATATATTTTTTCGTTTTGAGAACAGCATCTCCTGTACCCAGAGGTTTATTCTGATAAACAAATTTAATCATCTTTTTATATTTCAATATTTTTTTATATTCATTGGAAATTCTTAAATCTTTTTTTTTGGAAATAATTTTCTTATAAAAATTATCATTATAGAAATAATTTTTAATCATTATTTTTTTTTTTGAAATTATAAAAATTACTTCTTTTATGCCTGCATCAATACATTCATCTAAAATATATTCGATACCCGGTCTACCATTCATAGGCAAAAGTTCTTTTGCAAAAACGCTGGTAAGAGGTAGTAATCTTGTGCCCAAACCAGCCAATGGAATAATTGCTTGTTTAATCATTTAAATGTTTTACTTATTAAAATGTTTTATACAAATGAAAATTTTAATAAATAAAAATGATTTAAAAGAGGCATTAAATTCTGTCTCTAATTTAGGTTTTGTGCCTACAATGGGTGGTCTTCATCGAGGTCATATCTCGTTAATAAAGCGTTCTAAAATTGAGTGCAATAGAACTCTTGTAAGTATTTTTGTAAACCCAACCCAATTTAATAATACAAAAGATTATAATAGATATCCTAGAAATAAAAAAAAAGATTTATCAATATTAAGAAAGTTAAAAGTAGATTTTGTTTTTTTACCGAAAAAGAAAGATATTTATGACTCTAAAAGAAAAATTAAAATCAAAATTCCTAAAAAAGACAAAATTTTATGTGCTAAATATAGAAAGGGTCATTTCGAAGGTGTGATAGATGTTATGGATCGATTGACAAGAATGATCACACCTAAAAAAATATTTATGGGGGAAAAAGATTTTCAACAATTATATTTAATTAAAGATTATTTTAAAAAAAGAAATAAAAGTAAAATAATTTCATGTAAAACAATTAGAGATAATCATAAGTTGGCTCTTTCCTCAAGGAATATGCTTTTAGATAAAAAAGGATTATTTATTGCAAGAGCTATTTCTAAAAATTTAATTTCCTTTAAACAAAAAATATCTACTGGAGGAAATATTAAAAAGAAAATAGCTTTAAAAAAAAAAGAATTAAACCTTTTTGATAACATCAAAATTGAATATCTTGAACTTAGAAATAAATTCGATTTAAAAAAAACTTTAAAGATTAAAAATTCTAAAATTTTTATTGGTTATTATGTAAATAATGTAAGACTGATAGATAATTTTTAATATTTACAAGAAATAAGCTCCTACACCTAAGAAAGAAACAAAACCAATTACGTCTGTTATGGTTGTTACAAAAACACTTGAGGCAATAGCGGGATCTATATTCATCTTTTTTAAAGTGACAGGAACTAAAATTCCAAATAATCCAGCTACAACCATAGTTAATATCATAGATATTGATATTATTAGAGATAGTTGAAAATCTTGAAACCATAATTGAACTATTAAAGAACTTATTACAGCAAAAATAATTCCATTTAAAATACCAATATTAAATTCTTTTAAAATATTTTGATTAAAATTATTTTTTGTAAGATCATTAGTGGCTAATGTTCTCACCGTAACAGCAAGTGTTTGCATTCCCGCATTACCACCCATGGAGGCTACAATTGGCATTAAAAAAGCTAAAACAACCATTTGCTCAATAGTTGCTCCAAACAAACTTATACAATATGTTGCTAGAAAGGCTGTAAAAAGATTTAACAATAACCAGTTAAATCTTCTTTTAGTTTTGGTTATTACACCATCTGTAATCTCTTCATCACCTACTCCAGCTAATCTCAAAGCATCTTCTTCTGCTTCTTCTTTTAAAACAGTTAAAACGTCATCTGATGTTATCATTCCAACTAATTTATTATTTTTGTCAACTACACAAGCAGAATTCAAATTATAATTCTCAAATAGATTTCCTACTTCCTCTCTATCCATATCAACAGGCACTAAAAAAGTTGAGTCTTCCATTATTGACGACATTTTAGACTCTCTTGGGGTTCTTAACACTTTTGAAGAAGGTACAGTTCCAACTGGTTTAAAGTTTTCATCAACTATGAAAATTTCTAAAAATTGCTCTGGTAAATCTTTGTTTTCCCTTAAATAGTCAATCGTTTGTCCAACAGACCAATTACTAGGAATTGCGGTAAATTCTCTCTGCATAATTCTAGCAGCACTATCTTCTGGATAACTTAATCCTTCCAGCAAAGCAAACCGATCTTTAGGTGGTAATAAACTTAATATTGCATTTTTATCTTTTTCCTCAACATTTTCTAAAATAGCAATCGCATCATCTGACTCTAAATTTTTAAGTATACCTACAATTGATTCAGAAGACAGGTATTTAATTATTTCAGTTTGAACGGACTCATTTAGTTCTATAAAAACCTCTGGTTCAATTTTGAAGTTATTAAGTTTTATAAGATTTTCTCTGTTATTCTGGCTTAAATGTTCAATTATATCTGCAGCATCAGCAGGGTGCATTTCCTTAAAAGAATTTGTTATAAATAGAGCATCATTAGAACTTATTTTGTCTGTGACAACTTTTATGTATTCTTTATTAAATTCAAAATTGACTTTTTTATCTTTGATTTTTTTTATTAAAGACATAAATATTCCTATTATTCAGACGGAACTTTTAATACAAAATATAAAGATTACAATTTTTAAATGAATATTGAGATCAAAAAGTCAAAAAAACCGGTAAAATATGAATATGCCATAAAATTTATGGAAGAAAGACTAATCAATATTCATGAGGGTAATTCTAGAGAATTAATTTGGATTTTGGAACATGAAAATATTTTTACTGCAGGAACTAGCTATAAAAAAACAGAAATTTTAGATAAGTCTATCAAAATTTTAGAAACCAATAGAGGTGGAAAAATTACTTATCATGGGCCAGGTCAATTAATTTGTTATTTTGTTATTGATTTAAAAAAAAGAAAAAAAGATATAAGAAAATTTATATCCACAATTGAAAAGACTATTATTGATACACTTAAATTTTACAAAATTAAAACTTTTGCTGATAAAAAAAATATTGGTATTTGGTTTCAAGATGAATTTGAAATAAAGAAAGTTGCAGCCATAGGGGTTAGGGTAAGTAAGTGGATTGCATATCATGGTTTTTCTTTAAATATTGAAAATGATTTAAAAGCATATAATTCAATTATACCATGTGGTATCAAAGATAGAGGTGTAACTAATCTAAAGAAAATAATTAATCAAGATTATAAAGATATAGGAAGTAAATTGATTCAAAATTTTATTTCTAGTTTGGAATATTAAGTCTTTTAGTTCTTAAGAGTTTTTTAAAATATTCTGGTAACAATGCTTTAAAAGTATATTTTTTATCTTTAAAGATAAATTTTATCTTATAAGAATGTAGCATTAAATTTTTATTGATACCTTTAGATACATTATTCGACCTATATTTTTGATCACCGTAAATTGAATTACCAACATTGAATAGTTGTTTTCTTAATTGATGCTTTCTTCCTGTTATCGGTTTCATTTCAATTAAACTTGCGTTAAAATTTTTATCTAAAACTTTAAATAAAGTTTTAGATTTTTCTGTTATTTTTTTTCCATTGTCATATCTTGTTAAATCATCATTCCATTCTCCTACATCTTTTTCTAATTCACCGTGGCATACTGCTAAATATGTTTTGTGAACTTTTCTTAGTCTAAAAAGTGATGTTAATATTTGAGCTGTTTCTCTATTTTTGGCAATAATGAAAACGCCTGACGTATCTTTGTCTAATCTATGTACAGAATAAGGTTTCGTTCCCTCGAAAATTCTACTTTTAGAAAAGATATCAATCAAATTTTTTTTTGATTTTGTCCCTCCCTGAACAGAAACTCCAGAACTTTTATTTAATACAATAAAATTATCATTATTATCTATAATCAAATTTTCATTAGACTTAATAATTTCATTTGATGGAATAAATTTATTTTTTTTTTTAATTATTTCTTCTTTGAATTTGAAGTCAAAAAGTTCAATTTTATCATTAGTAAAAACTTTATGTGAACTTTTAACCTTTTTTTTGTTAAGTTTTATTTTTCCGTTTCTCAAGCTTTTCTCAATAAGACCTTGAGGAATTTTGCCTATTTTCACTCTTAACAAACGATCAATACGCATATTATTATTTTTTTGACTCAACAATTATGATTTTAATCATGTTGTTTTGAAATCTAAGGTATAAAATATCAAGAAGTTGCTAATTTTTTTTCAGCTTCTTTTTCAGGTTTTTTTTCGCGATCTTTTTTCTTTTTATCAACTCTTTTAGCTTCAATGTTTCTATCTACAAATTCAATTATTGCCATAGGTGCATTATCACCATATCTAAATCCAGCTTTTATTATTCTAGTATACCCACCTTTTCTTTTTTCATATCTTTTTGAAAGTGTTTTTTTTACTTTATTTGCCGACTTAGTATCTTGTAATTTTGAAACCAAAATTTTTGTTGTTTGCAACGTATCTTTTTTTCCTAGAGTAATTATTTTATCTGCCTGTGGTTTTAGAAATTTGGCTTTAGGCAAAGTAGTTTTAATTTGTTCATATTTAATCAATGAATTAAGCATATTTTTTAACAAAGCTTTTCTATGTTCAGAGGTTCTATTCAACCTTTTATTTGCCATAGCATGTCTCATTAAATCGCTTCCTCAAGTTTTTTAGACATTTCTGCTATATTATCTGGAGGCCAATTAGGTATTTCCATACCTAAGTAAAGTGACATTCCAGTTAAAACTTCTTTTATTTCATTTAAAGATTTTCTTCCAAAGTTGGGTGTTCTCAACATTTCTCCCTCGGATTTTTGAACTAAATCTCCAATATAAATTATATTATCGTTTTTAAGACAATTCATTGATCTCACAGAAAGCTCAAGTTCATCAACCTTTCTTAATAAATTTTTATTAAATTCTGGTTCAGTAGAAACTTCTTTAACTGGAGCTTCGACTGGTTCGTCAAAATTGATAAACATCTTTAATTGATCTTGAAAAATTCTTGCAGAATAAGCTACTGCATCTTCTGCAGATATTGATCCATTTGTTTCTACTTCCATTGTAAGTTTATCATAATCTAGTGCTTTACCTTCTCGGGCAGTACTTACCGAGTAAGATACTTTTTTTACTGGACTATATAAAGAGTCTATAGCAATCAAGCCTAAAGGGGGCTCCTCAGGCTTATTTAATTCAGCAGGAACATAACCTTTACCTGTGTTAATATTCATTTCCATATGAAAATTAGTGTTTTCATCTAAGTTACATATTACTAAATCAGGATTAAGTATTTCAACGTCTGCAACAGAAGTAATATTTGATGCTTTGATTTCTCCAGGTCCTTTAGCATCTAAAACTAATTTTTTTGTACCTTCAGATGAACATTTTAATGCTAGAGATTTTACATTTAAAACTATATCTGTAACATCCTCTCTAACACCTTTTATAGAGGTAAATTCATGTAAAACTCCATCAATTTGAATTGAAGTAACAGCAGCACCTCTTATTGATGATAAAAGTATTCTTCTTAAAGAATTTCCTAATGTTAACCCATAACCTTTTTCCAATGGCTCAGCAACAATAGTTGCGTGTGTGAGGTCATCACTAATCTTGACATCTAGTTTAGTTGGTTTAATTAAAGATTTCCAATTTTTTACATTTACATTCTCAGTTTCCATTAAACTCTCCTTTTTTTTGGTGGTCTACTTCCGTTATGAGGCATTGGAGTTGTATCTTTAATAGATAGAATCTTAAAACCTCTTGCCTGCAATGCTCTTAAAGCTGTTTCTCTTCCAGAACCGGGCCCTTTAACCTCTACTGATAAAGTTTTCATTCCAAATTCTAGAGCTTTTGATGCTGCAGCATCAGCAGCAACTTGGGCAGCGTAAGGGGTTGATTTTCTTGAACCCTTAAATCCTTTTTGACCAGCAGATGCCCATGAAATAACATTACCATTCGTATCAGCAATTGAGATTATTGTATTATTAAAAGTAGACTGAACAAAAGCAATTCCATTTAGAATATTTTTTTTAGTTTTTTTTTTCTTAGAATAAGAACTTTTATTTACTTTTTTTGTAACTTTTTCAGTTTTTAAATCTTTATTCTCAGCTTTTTCTAACTTGGCCATAATTATTTTTTAAGTGGGGTTAATTTTTTTCCTGCTATTGCAATAGCCTTACCTTTTCTAGTCCTTGCATTACATCTAGTTCTTTGTCCTCTTACTGGTAATTTTTTTCTATGTCTTGAGCCCCTATAGCAAGCAAGGTCTATTAATCTTTTTATGCTCAAAGAATAATCCCTTCTTAAGTCCCCTTCTACTTTGAAGTTTTGGTCTATAAATTCTCTAATTTTTAATATTTCGTCATCTGTAAGTTGATTTACTCTTTTATCTTTTGGAATTTCCAAAGACTTGCAAATTTCATAAGAGAATTTTTGACCTATTCCGTATATGTAAGTCAATCCAACATGAACTAATTTATTTTGTGGAATGTTAATACCTGCAATACGAGCCATAAATAATGTGATAAATTTTAGCCTTTTATATAAGAAGATCTTTTAAAGTCAATGTCTTAAACATTGAGAAAAGCTTCTATTTTAGCGGTTATTTCACCAATTTCTAACGTGCCATCAATTTCATAAAAATTTGGATTTTTGTTATAGAAATTTAAAACAGGCTTAGTTGTTTCCATATAAGTATCATATCTTTTAAGAATAGTTTTTGTATCATCATCTGATCTTTTCTCTAAAGTTTTTCTTTTTTCAATTCTTTTTATTATCACATCTTTATTTACGTTAAGAAAAAAAATGAAATCTAATTTTTGATCTGAATTTTGTAACAATAAGTCCAAGTTCTTAGCCTGTGTAAGCGACCTAGGATATCCATCAAATATCAATCTATTTTTATTCTTTGGATCAAATATTGCATCCTTAATTAGTTTATTAACAATTTCATCTTTAACGAATTTTCCATCATTCATATCTTCAATAATCATTTTACCAATTTCTGAATTTTTTTTAATTTCATTTCTTAAAATTTCCCCTGTAGATACTTGAAAACCATTAAACTTATTAACTAAATATTTAGCTTGAGTTCCTTTTCCTGCCCCTGGAGGTCCAAATAAAATTAAATTCACTTTTCTTATCTTATCTACCAAACTTTGTTTTTTTTATTAGTTGTTCATACTGTGAACTCATTAATCTTGTTTGTATTTGTGTAACAGTATCGATAGCAACTACAACAACAATTAAAATTGAAGTTCCTCCTAAATAAAAGGGTATAGGATAATTTGCAATTAAAAATTCAGGCATTAAACATACTAATGTTAAATACGAGGCACCAATTGTCGTTAGTTTCGTTAAAATATTCTCAATATATAATGCTGTGCTTTCACCTGGTCTTATTCCTGGTATAAAACCACCATATTTTCTCAAATTATCTGCAGTTTCATTTGGATTAAAAGTTATAGAGGTATAAAAAAAAGTAAAAAATATTATTCCTGATGCATATAATAACATATAAAGTGGTTGTCCTTGAGTAAAATAAGAACTTAAATTTAAAAATGTTTCATTATCAGAAAAATTAAAATTTGAAAACGTTACTGGTAAAAGTAATAAAGCTGAAGCAAATATTGCAGGTATTACTCCAGCTTGATTGATCTTAAGAGGTAAATGAGAAGATTCTCCGCCATACATTTTGTTTCCCATTTGTCTTTTGGGATAATTTATAAGTATTTTTCTTAAAGCTCTCTCCATAAAAACAATAAACAATATAGTAATAATTAATAAAATAAAAATCCCTATTATCATTAATGTTGATATTGCACCTGTTCTTCCTAATTCAAATGTAGTGACTAAAGCTCTTGGAATTTCTGCAACAATACCAGCAAAAATAATTAAAGAAATTCCGTTTCCAATTCCTCGCTGAGTAATTTGTTCACCTAGCCACATTAGAAAAATTGTTCCTGCAACTATTGTAGTTACAGTAGAAATCTTAAAAAAAATACCTGGATTAATCACTAAATTTGCTGAGGACTCAAGACCAACTGCTAATCCATAACCTTGCACTGTAGCCAATAACACTGTTCCATACCTGGTTATTTGCGTGATCTTAGATCTGCCAATCTCTCCTTGAGCCTTTAAATTTTTAAAATAATCTGAAACCCCAGTTAAAAGTTGAACAATAATTGAAGAAGAAATGTATGGCATTATCCCTAATGCAAATATAGCCATTCTACTAACAGCTCCACCTGCAAAAACATTGAACATTCCTAACAATCCTTTTTGATTACCTTCCATCATTATCTTTAATTGTTCAGGATCTACTCCAGGTAATGGAACAAATGTTCCAAACCTATAAACAGCTAAAATAGCTATAGTAAATATTATTCGATTTCTTAAATCATTACTTGATGATGATGAGCTCATTTAGATAATAATTATTTTTTAATTTGTATAGATCCACCCACTTTCTCAAGTTTTTCTACTGCTGATTTAGATGCAAGATCTGCTTCAATATTTATTTTATCCTTAATATTACCCGTGCCTAAAATTTTTAATTTAATTGAATTTTTGTTTATCAATTTAAGTTTTTTTAAAAGATCAGAATTTAGAGTTTCACTTATCTTTATACTTTTCTTATCTATATATGTTTGAATCTTATCTAAATTTAAAATTGCAATATTTGATTTAGTTATCGGATTAAAACCTCTTTTTGGCAACCTTCTGTATAGAGGCATTTGACCACCTTCAAAGCTTTTTATTGCAACACCAGATCTAGATTTTTGACCTTTAACACCTCTACCAGATGTCTTACCTTTTCCTGATCCAATTCCTCTTCCAACTCTGATCTTAGTTTTATTAATTTTTTTTCTATTATTTAGGCTTATCATTATCCTCTTTTCTCTATAATTTCTGAAATTTTTTTATTTCTAATACTAGAAATTTGTTTTGGTGAATTTTGTTTTAATAAAGCTTTCATAGTTGCTCTTATAACATTATGAGCATTAGATGTTCCCATTGATTTAGCCACAATATCTTTAACACCTAAAACCTCACAAACAGCTCTGACTGGACCGCCAGCAATAATACCTGTTCCCTTTGATGCAGCTCTTAACACAATTATACCAGATCCATCTTTAGCTTTTACATCATGATGAATAGTTCTACCCTCTCTCAATGGAATATGAATTAACTTTCTTCTAGCCATCTCATTTGCTTTTTTAATAGCATCGGGAACTTGTTTAGCTTTTGCGTGTGCTATTCCGATTCTGCCTGCCTGATTACCTACAACAACCAAAGCTGAAAAGCCAAATCTTCTGCCTCCTTTAACAACCTTTGTAATACGATTGATGTGAACCAATTTTTCTAATATATCATCTGTCTTTTTATTTTTAATATTTACCATAACTAAAATTTCATCCCATTTTCACGAAGTGTCTCAGCAAAAATTTTTACTCTTCCATGATATTTATAAAGACCTCTATCAAAGAAAATTTTTGTTATTTTTTTTTCTAGTGCTTTTTTTGCTAATTTTTGAGCTACTAGCTTAGACAATTCAGATTTATTAACCTTAGTTCCTGATTTAAAATCCTTTTCAACAGAGGATGCTGAAATTAAAGTTATATTTTTACTATCATCAATTATTTGAGCTGAAATATTCTTTGAAGATCTGGAAATGCTTAACCTAAATCTATCATTTGGAGCAACTTTTTTTAATTTATTGCTTACTCTGAATTTTTTTCTCTTACTGGTATTTAATTTCATTATTTTTTCTTACCCTCTTTTTTAAGCACATATTGTCCCTTTTCTCTAACTCCTTTACCTTTGTAAGGCTCAATTTTTCTAAAAGTTTTAAGTTTTGACGCCACTGCTCCTACTTGTTGTTTATCGACACCTGTAATTTTTAATGTTGTTTGTTTTTCAACAGCAATTTTTATTCCCTCTGGAATATCAAAGTTAATATCATGACTATATCCAAGCTGTAGGTTTAATTGATTTCCTTTTAATTGTGCTCTATACCCAACTCCAATTAACTCAAGAGTTTTTTCGTATCCTTTGCTAGAACCTATAACTGCATTATTAATCAAGCTTCTGTTCATACCCCATAATCTTTTAATTTCTTGATCAACTTTTTTAGGTTTTATAGAAATTTCTTTTCCATCTTTAATATCTAAATTGAATATTTCTAAATCAATATTTAAGGATTTTTTTCCTAAAGGGCCTTCAATATTTAAAATGTTACCCGCTAATGCTACTTTTACTTTATCAGGAATAGAAATATTCATTTTACCAATTTTTGACATTTAAAATACCTTACAGATTATTTCGCCACCAATACGCTGTTTTCTTGCATCGATATCAGTCATTACACCTTTTGGTGTTGAGATTATTGCTATGCCTAAACCATTGTTTATCTTTGGCAAGCTATCAGCACTTGAAAAAATTCTTCTACCTGGTTTTGATACTCTTTCAAATGCACTTATAACTGGATTGCCTGAATGATACTTTAATTCTAAAGATAGAATAGATTTGTTTGTCTCAGTATTTAATTTAAAATCTTTAATAAAACCCTCATTCTTAAGAATGTCAGCAATTTTAACTTTAAAATTAGATGATGGTAATTCAACTTTTTTATGATTTCTTGCTTGAGCATTTTTTACTCTTGCTATCATATCTCCTATAGGGTCGCTTAAACTCATAATTTCCTTTCTACCAACTTGATTTGATTAATCCTGGTATCTTTCCTTGCAATCCTAATTGTCTTAGTGCAATTCTAGATATTTTTAATTTTCTATATACTCCATGAGGTCTTCCAGTAATTTGACATCTGTTCATTACCCTAACTTTTGCAGAGTTTCTTGGTAATTTAGACAATTTTTGTTGTGCTTTAAATCTTTCCTCCAAAGGAAGTTTTTTATTCATAATAATTTTTTTTAATTTCATCCTTTTCTTATAAAATTTATCAGATAATTTTATTCTCCTATTATTCTTATTTATTGAACTTAGTTTAGCCATTTTTAGTTATCTCCTTTTTTAATAAATGGAAAATTCATTTTTTCTAATAAAGCAAGACTGTGTTCTTTATTTCTTGAAGAAATAACTATAATTATATCTAAACCTCTTACTTTGTCAGCTCTATCAAAACTAACTTCTGGAAATATAATATGTTCTTTAACTCCAAAAGTATAATTTCCAAATTTGTCAAAGCCCTTTGTTGAAAGTCCTCTAAAATCTTTAATTCTCGGTAATGCAATGTTCACAAGTCTATCTAAAAACTCATACATCTTATCTTTTCTTAAAGTAACCTTTAAGCCAGCGTTTGATCCCTTACGAGTTTTAAAATTTGCCACAGATTTTTTAAATTTAGTCACAATTGGTTTTTGACCAGTTATTTTTGCTAAATCTTCCTCACAAGATTTCAATATTTTATTATCGTTACCATCTAATCCTAATCCCATATTTAATATTATTTTTTCAATTTTTGGACCCATGTACAAATTTTTTAATCCCAATTGTGATTTTAGATTAGGTTGAATTTCTTTTAAATAAAGTTCTTTGAGTCTTGGGGTCATTATTTTTTTGCCTCAGTTTTTTTATTTTTATTTTTTGTTTCTATTAACTTTAGATTGGAAATATGAATAAAATTTTCTTTCGATACTATTCCACCCTTTTTTTCTTTGGTAGTTTTTACATGTTTCTTTACCATATTAATTTCTTTAACTTTTGCTCTATTGTTTTGTCTATCAATTTCAATTACTTCTCCCTCTTTAGCTTTATCTTTTCCAGCTAAAACTTTTACTTTTAAACCTTTTTTAATCATTATAGGACCTCCGGTGCTAGTGAAATTATTTTCATTTGACCTCTATTTCTAAGCTCTCTTGTAACTGGTCCAAATATTCTAGTACCTACTGGCTCACCTTTATCATCAACTAAAACAGCTGCGTTATTATCAAATTTTACTTTTGAACCGTCATCTCTATGTATACCTTTTTTAACTCTTACCACTACAGCTTTATGAACTGATCCTTTTTTAACTTTTCCTTTTGGTATGGCCTCTTTTACCGCGATAACAATCGTATCACCAATACTTGCGTATCTTCTTTTTGAGCCACCCAAAACTTTAATACATTCAATTTTTTTTGCTCCTGTGTTATCTGCAACATTTAATTCTGTTTGAACCTGTATCATTACTTTACATTCTCCATAACTTGAAATCGTTTATTCTTTGAAAATGGTTTGCTCTCAATTATTGATACTTTATCACCTTTTTTAAATTTATTGTTTTCATCGTGCGCATTATATTTTTTTTTAACTTTTACAACTTTTTTTAATAAAGGATGAGAATATTTACGCTCAACAATAACAGTTATTGTTTTGTTTGGTTTGTCACTTATTACGACACCTGTCAAAATTTTTTTAGGCATTTTGTTTTTCTCTCAAAATTGTTTTTAATCTTGCAATTGTTTTTTTTGTTTCACCAATTCTTGCTGGATTTGTCACTTGTGAATTAATCTTTTGAAATCTAAAATTAAATAAATCTTTTTTAGACTTTTCTATATTTTTTAAAATTTCACTTTTAGTAAGTTTTTTGATTTCTTTTTTTTTCATTATGTAAATCTCTTTATAGTTTTTGTTTTGATTGGAAGTTTGGCTGAAGCTTTGTATAAAGCTTCTTTTGCAATTTCTTCTGATACTCCATCTACTTCAAATAATATTCTTCCTGGCTTAACTCTACATGCATAATATTCAGGTGACCCTTTACCTTTACCCATACGAACTTCTATTGGTTTTTTAGATACAGGTATATTTGGAAAAATTCTTGTCCAGACCCTACCTTGTCTTTTCATATGTCTTGTAAGAGCTACCCTGGCTGCCTCAATTTGTTTACCAGTAACTCTATCTGGTGATAAAGCTTTTAATGCATAAGCACCATAATTTATAAAATTTGCTCTAGAGGCATTGCCATGAATACGACCCTTGTGTGCTTTTCTCCATTTAGTTCTTACAGGTTGTAACATATTATTCCTTTATTTCTCTTTGAGCCACTTTATTAGTCTCTTGGCTAAATTCTTTTGCAAAAACTTCACCTTTATAAATCCAAACTTTTATACCTATAATTCCATAGGTTGTTAATGCTTCAGCTTCAGCATAATCTATATCAGCTCTCAATGTATGAGATGGTATACTTCCTTCTCTGAGCCACTCAGTCCTTGCTATTTCATTTCCACCCAATCTTCCACTTATAGAAACTTTTATTCCTTTTGCTCCTAGTCTTAAACAAGATTGCATAGATCTTTTCATTGCTCTTCTGTAAGAAATTCTTTTTACTAATTGTTGAGCAATATTTTCTGCAACCAAATAAGCATTTGTCTCAGGTTTTTTGACCTCTTTAATGTTTAATGTAACTTCATTGGAAGTAAATTTTGATAGATTGTTCTTAATTTTATCTATGTCACTTCCCTTTTTTCCAATTACAAAACCTGGTCTTGAAGTATAAATTGTTACATAACATTTGTTGGCTGTTCTTTCGATCATTACTTTTGAAACACCAGAATTAATAACATTTTTTTTCACATATTCTCTTATTTTAAAATCCTCTATTAAATAATTCCCGAAATCTTTTTTCTTAGCATACCAAACAGAGTCCCAACCTCTGTTAACACCCAACCTAAAACCAACAGGATTAACTTTTTGTCCCATGACTCTCCATTTTCTTAATTTCTGATAAAATTATTGTTACACTTGAATAAGGTTTTAGTATTGGTGCTGCTCTACCTTTAGCTCTAGGTCTAAATCTTTTCATTATAATTTTTTTTCCACAGTATGCTTCCTTGACAATCAACTTATCTATATCGTACTGAAAATTATTTTCTGCATTTGCTACTGCTGAATTAATAGTTTTTCTTATATCTTTGGTAATTCTTTTTTCTGAAAATTGTAAATCTCTAATAGCAACATCTACTTTTTTGCCAACAATACCTCTTAAAATTGGGTTAAGTTTTCTTACACTAGATCTAATATTATTATTAATAGATTTGACTGTTTTAGACTTATTTTTATCAATTTTCTTTTTTTTACTCATAATAAGTTATTTTTTAGTTTCTGCCTCCGCAGGTTTTGCTTTTTTGTCAGCTGGAGTATGCCCGAAAAATGTTCTAGTAGGGGCAAACTCACCCAATTTATGCCCAACCATATCCTCAGAAACAGTTATAGGTATAAATTTTTTTCCATTATAAATTAAAAAACTTACTCCTACAAAATCAGGAATAATAGTAGACTTTCTAGACCATGTTTTTACAGGTATCTTTTTTGGATCAGTTTTATATTTATCAACTTTTTTCATTAAACTTTCTTCAACAAAAGGTCCTTTCCATACAGCCCTAGCCATTACTTTGTATCCTTTCTCTTGTTTCTTCTTCTTACTATAAACTTATCTGTTCTCTTGTTATCTCTTGTTTTTAGGCCTTTAGCAGATTGACCAGTTGGAGAGACTGGGTGTCTTCCTCCTGCTGATTTTCCTTCACCCCCTCCATGAGGATGATCTACCGGATTCTTCACTACTCCTCTAGTATGGGGTCTTCTTCCGAGCCATCTTGATCTTCCAGCTTTTCCTATTTTAATATTTTTTTGATCCGGATTACTTAAAACACCAATAGTAGCTAATGATCTAGAATCAATTTTTCTCACTTCACCAGAAGCGAGTTTTATAAGACTATAATTTCCGTCTAACCCACTGATCGTTACGGATGTACCTGCTGACCTAGCTATTTTGCCTCCACCGCCTGGTTGAATTTCAACATTGTGAATATCTATTCCAACTGGAATATCCTGTAATGGCATACAATTTCCAATTTTTATTTCTTTCTTAGATCCATTTTCAATTTTATCTCCAACTTTTATTTTCTGGGGAGCTAAATAATATGCGTGTGTGTTATCCTCAAATTTGACTAGCATTATGTAACATGATCTATTTGGGTCGTACTCTATTCTTTCAACAACTGCTACCATGTCAAATTTTTTTCTATAAAAATCAATATGTCTATACATTTTTTTATGTCCACCTGCTCTATTAATAGAGGTTATATGACCATTGTTATTTCTACCTTTCATGGATTTTTTTGGTGAAACTAAAGACTTAAAAGGTTTTCCTTTCCAAAGCCCAGTTCTATCAACTAATATCGTTCCTCGAGTTGATTTTGTATAAGGTTTAAATGTTTTTAAAGCCATATTATATTCCTGTTGTCAAATCAATGCTTTGACCCTTTTTTAAAGTTATAATTGCTTTTTTATAACCTGAAACTTTTATTTTTTTTCCTCTAGTTAACTTTGTTCTGTTTTGTTTATTAATAATGTTTATTTTTGTTACTGTTACTTTAAAAATTTTTTCTATATTACTTTTTAAATTATCTTTATTCGCAGCAGATGGAACTTTAAATACAATCTTATTATGCTCGGATAAATTTGTAGATTTCTCAGTAACTATTGGAGATATGATCTTATCATATAAATGTATTTTTTTCATCATGAATATCTCTTTTCTAGTTCCTTCACAGAAGTTTCTGTAAAAACTATTTTCTTGAATTTTACTATGTCAAATGCGCTAAAGTGATTTATATCTGTAACTTTTAAATTTGGTATATTTCTAATTGATCTTTCAATTTTACCTTTAGAGGATTTGTCTAATATCATCAGAGAATTAGTAAGCTCAAATTTTTTAATAATTGAAAAAATTTCCTTTGTTTTCTTTATTTCCTTTACAAAATCACTAAACACCAGCAGATTTTTATTTTTATTTTTTTCACTTATTAAAGATGCAACACTATTTTTCTTTTCACTTTTATTTAATTTTCTTGTTTTGTAGGCTAATTGACCTTTAGGGCCATGAGCTATTCCACCACCTACAAATATAGGTGCTTTTTTACTAGCATGTCTTGCATTACCAGTTCCTTTTTGCGCATAAATTTTAGATGTTGGACCAGACACCTCGTTTTGTTGTTTTGTTTTAGCTCTTCTTCCTTTATAATTAGCATTTGATTTATACAACACAGCACTCACAAGTTTATTATTTATCTTTGCCGAAAAAATTTTATCTAAAACTTCTATAGAGCTCTTCTTTCCATCCAAATTTAATTTATCAATTTTCATTGTTTTTTCTTTTTATCTGGTGTTTTTTTTGCTTGTTCAGCAGCTTTAATTTTTTCTTCAATTGTCATTTTTTGTATATTTTTGACAGATCCCTTCACAATTACTTGAGAGTTTTTTGACCCTGGAATAGATCCTTTTAAATAAAGTAGTTCATTTTCTAGATCTGTTTTAATTATTTCAATGTTCTGCATAGTTCTTAATTTATCTCCCATGTGTCCAGCCATTTTTTTTCCTTTAAATACTTTTCCTGGATCTTGTCTTTGACCAGTCGAACCATGAGATCTATGAGAAATTGATACACCATGAGATGCTCTAAGACCCCCAAAATTATGTCTTTTCATAGCACCAGCAAATCCTTTACCAATTGTTCTTGACTTTGTATCTACGAATTTTATATCCTTAAAAATTTCAAGGCCAAATTCATTTCCTTCTTTATAATTTTCTAAATTTTTTACCTTGTACTCTTTTAGCTTTTTTTTTGCTTCTGTATTTTTTTTAGCAAAATAGCCTTTCATAGCTTTTGTGAGTTTTGAATTTTTGATTTTTCCATACCCAAGCTGAACTGCTTTATAACCTCTTTTTTCTTCGTCTATAACTTGAATAACTCTCGCTTTCTCCATTTTCAAAACAGTAACGGGCACTAATTGTCCAGACTTATAAAATTCTCTAGTCATACCAATTTTTTTTCCTATTAATGCAATTTCACTCATAATTAAATCTTTATCTCCACATCAACTCCTGAGGCTAAATCTAGTTTCATTAACGCTTCAACTGTTTGAGGTGTTGGTTCAATAATATCTATTAATCTTTTATGAGTTCTTGACTCAAATTGTTCTCTACTTTTCTTATCAATATGTGGTGATCTTAAAACTGTATATCTTTCTACCCTTGTGGGTAAAGGGATGGGACCCTTGATAGTTGCTCCTGTTCTTTTGACTGTATTTACAATTTCTTCTGTCGACGCATCCAAAATCTTGTTGTCATATGCTCTTAGTTTAATTCTAATATTTTGTTTTTCCATATTAGCCTGCAATCTTTTTTGTTACTTCGTCTTGAACATTTTGTGGCACTTTAGAGTAATGATCAAAGAACATAGAATATTGAGCTCTTCCTTGCGACATTGATCTCAAATTATTGATATAACCAAACATATTAGCCAAGGGAACCATTGCAGTTATAACTGTTGCATTTCCTCTCTGTTCTTGAGTACTTATTTGACCTCTTCTACTATTCAAATCCCCAATTACATCACCCATATAATCTTCAGGAGTTACAACTTCAACCCTCATAACTGGTTCTAATAATTTAAGCCCACCTTTTGTACATGCTTCTTTAAAACATGCTCTGCTAGCAAGTTCAAAAGCTAATACACTTGAATCTACATCGTGATGTAAGCCATCGAGAATAGTTACTTTGTAATCGATTAGAGGAAATCCAGCTAAAATTCCTCCATCAGAGACTGTCTCAATACCCTTTTCAACACCAGGAATAAATTCTTTTGGAATAGCCCCACCTTTAATCTTACTTTCTACTTCTCTACCTTTGCCTGCCTCTTGTGGCTCTACTAATAATTTAACTTTAGCAAATTGACCAGCCCCTCCACTTTGTTTTTTGTGAGTATATTCAACCTCTGAAGAATTTTCTACTGTTTCTCTGTAAGCAACTTGAGGAGCACCCACATTTGCTTCTACTTTAAATTCTCTCTTCATTCTGTCTACAATAATATCTAAGTGTAGCTCCCCCATTCCCTTAATAATCGTTTGACCAGACTCTTCATCTGAAGTAACCCTAAATGAAGGATCTTCTTTTGCTAATCTTCCAAGAGCTTCTCCCATTTTTTCTTGATCAGCTTTTGTCTTTGGTTCAACTGCTATTTCAATTACGGGATCAGGAAATTCCATAGGTTCTAAAAGAACTGCATTATCCTTATCACATAATGTATGACCAGTTATTGTATTTTTTAAACCAGCTAGAGCCACGATGTCTCCTGCATTAGCTTCTTTGATATCTTCTCTTGAATTAGCATGCATTAAAAGCATCCTTCCAACTCTTTCTTCTTTTTCTTTAGATGAATTGTAAACAGCTGTTCCCGTTTTAATTGTTCCAGAGTAAACTCTTATAAAAGTTAAAGAGCCAACAAATGGGTCATTAGCTACTTTAAAAGCTAAGGCAGAAAAAGGAACGTTATCATCAAATTTCATTTCTATTTCGTCTTCACTGCCCAATTTAGTTCCTTTTATAGAACTAATATCTACTGGACTTGGTAAATAATTTACAACAGCATCAAGTAAAGGTTGAACACCTTTATTTTTAAAAGCAGAACCAGTTAAAACTGGGACGAAATCAAAATTTAATGTTCCCTTTCGAATGCATTTTATCAAATCTTCTTCTTTAATTTCATCTCCATTTAAATATGCTTCCATTAATTTTTCATCTTGTTCAACAGCCATTTCTACTAATTCTGTTCTATATTTTTGAGAGATTTCCTTTAAATCATCAGGAATATCTTTGTATTCCCATTCTGCGCCAAGAGCTTCATTCTTCCAAACTTGTGCTTTCATTTTTACTAAATCAACAACTCCTGTTAAAGATGCCTCAATACCTATTGGAACTTGAACAACAAGGGGTTTTGCACCTAACCTGTCTCGAATCATATCCACACATCTAAAAAAATCAGCACCAGTTCTATCAAGTTTATTTACAAAACAGATTCTTGGGACTTTATATTTGTCTGCTTGTCTCCAGACAGTTTCAGATTGAGGTTCAACGCCTGCAACTCCATCAAATACAGCGACTGCTCCATCTAAAACTTTAAGAGATCTTTCAACCTCAATTGTAAAATCAACGTGACCTGGAGTATCAATGATATTTATTCTATGATCTTGCCAAAAACATGTTGTAGCTGCAGAGGTAATGGTTATCCCTCTTTCCTGCTCTTGCTCCATCCAATCCATTGTTGCTGCTCCATCATGAACTTCACCAATTTTGTGACTTTTACCTGTATAGTATAGAACTCTTTCTGTTGTTGTGGTTTTTCCAGCATCAATGTGGGCCATGATACCAATATTTCTATATTTATCTAATTTATGAGTTCTAGCCATAGTTTTTTACCACCTAAAATGTGCAAATGCTTTATTAGACTCTGCCATTTTATGTACATCTTCTCTTTTTTTTACAGCTGCACCTTTCTTTTCATATGCATCATAAAGTTCGTTAAAAATTTTATCAGACATATGTTTATCTTTTCTTTTTCTCGCTGAGTCAACTAACCATCTTATTGCTAGAGCTTGAGCTCTTTTACTTTTCACTTCTACTGGTACTTGATATGTTGCACCACCTACTCTTCTTGACCTTACCTCTACAGTTGGTTTAATATTATTTATTGCTTCATTAAAAATGTTAATTGGTTCTTCTTTAGATTTTGTCTTTATTTTTTCTAGCGCATCATAAACTATCTTGGCTGCTATACCCCTTTTGCCATCATACATGATGTTGTTTATTAATTTAGGAATAATAGTAGAGTTAAATTTTGGATCAGGAACAATATTTTTTTTAGGTTGAGTTTTTTTTCTAGACATTTTTACTTACCTTTTTTAGTCCCATATAACGATCTTCTTTTTTTTCTGTTAGCAACACCTTGCGTGTCTAAATTGCCTCTTAATATATGGTATCTTACGCCTGGAAGGTCTTTGACTCTGCCACCTCTAATCATAACTACTGAGTGTTCTTGAAGATTGTGACCTTCTCCAGGAATGTATGCAGTTACTTCAAAACCATTCGATAATCTTACTCTTGCAACTTTTCTTAATGCTGAATTTGGTTTCTTTGGAGTTGTAGTATAAACTTTTACACAAACACCCCTTTTCAAAGGCTGCTTTTCTAAAGCAGGTACTTTATTACGCGTTATTTGTTTAACTCTCTTTTTTTTTAACAACTGATTAATAGTCGGCATAATTAAAAATTTTTTAAATTAAATATTTTTGAGTGAAATAACTGACAGGTTATTCATGGCAGCGTTTAACACTTAAAGCAGTGTTACATTCCAACCAAAAATATCGCCAAAATACTAATTAATTTGACTTTGTCAAACTAAAACTATTAATCTAAGGGGTTTTTTTTATTGATTTGATTGACTTTCTGAGGGTTCAATTTTCTCTTGTTCGGATAAAAATTTATTGTCATCCTCAATGGCTTTTTTGTTCCATTTGTTCTTTATATTGCCTGTTCCTGCAGGTACTAATCTTCCCACTATCACGTTTTCTTTTAAACCATTTAATGGATCTATTTTACCTTTTATTGCTGCATCGGTAAGAACTCTTGTTGTTTCCTGAAAAGATGCTGCGGAAATAAATGACTCAGTCTGCAGAGAAGCTTTTGTGATACCCATTAATACTCTTTCTGCTACGGCAGGTGTTTTGCCGTCTGCTTTAAGTTTTTCATTAACCATATCAAACTTAATTCTATCGATTATTTCTCCTGGTAAATAAGTTGAGTCCCCGGTAGTTTTAACTTCAACTTTTTTTAGCATCTGTCTTAAAATAGTTTCAATATGCTTATCGTTAATTATAACACCTTGAAGTCTATAAACTTCTTGGACTTGGTTAACAAAATATTCTGTCAAATCTTTTATGCCCATAATTCTTAGAATATCATGTGGTAAAGGTTGGCCATCTAGTAAATATTCTCCTTTTTTAATTTTTTCACCTTGATTAAAATTAATATGTTTTCCTTTTGGAATTAAGTAATTTGAAGGCTCTGATCCATCCTCAGGGACTATTGATACTCTTTGTTTTCCTCTAACCTCTTTTCCAAAAACAACTTGACCATCATTCTCGGCAATAATTGCACTATCTTTTGCTTTTCTAGCCTCAAACAATTCTGCAACTCTTGGTAAACCACCAGTGATATCTTTTGTTTTAGTCGTTTCTTTTGGAAGTCTTGCAATTACATCTCCTGCAGAAACTTTTTGACCATCCTTTACTGACAGAATTGAATCTGGAACTAAATAATATCTAGCCTCGTTATCATCAGCTTTTTTGATTACATTACCCTTTTCATCTCTCAACGTAATTCTTGGTTTTAAATCAGAGCTTTTAGACTGTGATCTCCAATCGACAACTGACTTTGATGAAATACCCGTAGCATCATCTGTTGTTTCTTGAATTGTTACCCCATCAATTAAATCAACATAGCTAGTTATTCCACTTTTTTCTGCTATTACTGGTGTTGTGTAAGGGTCCCATTCACAAATTTTTGTGTTTGCTTTTACTTTTTCACCGTTTTTAAAGAACAGCTTTGAACCATAAGCAACTTTATATATTGCGACCTGAACTCCATTATCATCTTCAATTGATAATTGGGTATTTCTTCCCATCACAATCAAATTCTTTTTTGAATCCTCTAATATATTTGAATTTATGATTTTTAAAGTACCATCGTTCTTTGTTATTATTTGAGAATCTTGTTTTACGGATGCAGTTCCACCAACATGGAAGGTTCTCATTGTTAATTGAGTACCTGGTTCACCAATAGATTGAGCAGATATCATTCCAATAGCTTCACCAACATGAACCATTTTTCCTCTTGATAAATCTCTACCGTATGAAATTGCACAAACACCTTCTTTTGATCCACATGTCATTACAGAATAAACTTTAACTGACTTTATTCCAGCCGCATCAATCTTATCACACCCAGTTTCGTCTATCATGGTTGTTTTTTTAATTACAACTTCTCCAGTTATTGGATGCTTAACATCGTCAAAGGTTATTCTTCCTAGTGCTCTCTCCGATAAGCTGACTACAACATTTCCACCCTCTAAAATTTCAGTAAGTTCAATAAACCCAGGATTTTTACAATCACATTCTTTTTTAGTTATAGTCAAATCTTGTGCTACATCACAAAGTCTTCTAGTAAGATAACCTGAGCTTGCGGTTTTAAGAGCAGTATCAGCTAAACCTTTTCTAGCTCCATGTGTAGAATTAAAATATTCAAGAGCTGTTAATCCCTCTTTAAAATTTGAGGTAATTGGACTTTCAATGATCTCTCCCGAAGGCTTAGCTATTAAGCCCCTCATTCCAGCTAATTGCTTCATTTGTGCAGCTGATCCTCGTGCTCCACTGTCGGCCATCATAAAAACTGAATTAATTTTTAGCCCTTCAGAAGTTTTTTCAGTAGCCGAAATACCCTTCATCATTTCTCCAGCAACCTTATCAGTACATTTAGACCAAGCATCTACAACTTTATTATATTTTTCCCCTCTAGTAATTAACCCTTCAGCATATTGAGTTTCATAATCTGCAATTAATTTCTTAGTATCGTCTATTAGCTGAGTTTTATTCTGTGGTATTACTAAATCGTCCTTACCGAAAGATATTCCTGCTTTAAACGCGTGTTTAAAACCTAGATCTTTTAATTTATCACAGAAAATAACTGTTGTTTTTTGTCCACAAAATCTGAAGACAATGTCGATTATTTCTGAAACAGTTTTTTTAGGTAACAATCTATCTATTAATGAAAATTTAATATTTGAATTTTTTGGAAGTAAATTTGCTAATAAAAATCTACCTGCTGTAGAAGTATATTTTTCAAATTTCTGATTTCCCTTTTCATCTTTTGTCTCAAAACGTGATATAATAGTACTATGAACTTTAATTTGTCCAGATGATAAGGCAAACTCAATTTGATCTGCATCTAGAAAGTATCCTTTTGGTTTATCACTTATTGGCTCTTGAGATAAATAATAAATACCTAAAATCATATCCTGACTTGGAACAATAATTGGTTTACCATTAGATGGTGATAGAATATTATTTGTTGAAAGCATTAGTATTCTTGCTTCTAATTGAGCTTCCAGACTTAATGGAACATGAACAGCCATTTGATCACCATCAAAGTCGGCATTAAAAGCTGCACAAGTAAGCGGATGCAATTCAATAGCATCCCCTTCAATTAATTTTGGTTCAAATGCTTGAACTCCTAATCTATGAAGTGTTGGTGCTCTATTCAGAAGAACTGGATGTTCTCTAACTATTAATTCAAGAGCATCCCATACAGCATTTGTTTCTTTTTCGACTAATTTTTTAGCTTGTTTAATAGTTGAAGCTAAACCAAGTTTATTTAATCTAGCGTACAAAAATGGTTTAAATAACTCCAAAGCCATTTTTTTTGGTAAACCACATTCATGTAATTTTAAATCAGGTCCAACAACAATCACTGATCTACCAGAATAATCGACTCTTTTACCAAGAAGATTTTGTCTAAATCTTCCTTGTTTACCTTTAAGCATTTCAGCAAGAGATTTAAGGGGTCTTTTGCCAGTACCTGTGATTACTCTTCCACGTCTGCCATTATCAAACAAAGCATCAACCGACTCTTGAAGCATACGTTTTTCATTTCTTACAATAATATCTGGAGCTTTTAAATCCATAAGTCTTTTTAATCTATTGTTTCTATTAATAACTCTTCGATAAAGATCATTTAAGTCTGAAGTAGCAAACCTTCCTCCATCTAATGGCACAAGCGGTCTTAATTCTGGAGGTATGACTGGAACAACAGTCATAATCATCCACTCAGGCTTTTGCCCAGTTTCTATAAATGACTCTATCAATTTTAATCTCTTAATAGCTCTTTCCTCATTTACTTTAGATTTTGTCTCCTTGATATAGTTTGATAAGTTCTTTCTCTCACTTTCTAAATCTAAATTTTTGAGCATCTCAAGAACAGCCTCTGCTCCTATTCCTGCGGTGAATGCTTCTTCACCATATTCATCTTGATATTTCGCCAGCTCTTCTTCATTTAAAAGTTGATTTTTTTGTAAGCCTGTCAAACCTGGCTCAACAACTATAAAATTTTCAAAATATAAAACTCTTTCAATTTCTTTGAGCTTCATGTCTACTGCTAAAGCAATTCTACTCGGTAAAGATTTCAAAAACCATATATGAGCAACAGGAGTTGCTAAGTTTATATGGCCCATTCTTTCTCTTCTCACATTTGATTTGGTAACCTCAACTCCACATTTTTCACAAATTATACCCCTGAACTTCATTCTCTTATATTTTCCACATAAGCATTCATAATCTTTGATTGGACCAAATATTCTTGCACAAAAAAGACCATCTTTTTCTGGTCTAAAAGTTCTATAATTAATTGTTTCTGGCTTTTTAATTTCTCCGTATGTCCAAGATTTTATTTTTTCAGGACTTGCGAGTGAAATCTTTATACTATTAAAATTTTGCGCCTCTGAAATTTCTGAATTTTTAAATAAATCTGTAAGTTCTTTTTTCATAATTAATTTAATTCAACGTTCAGTGCTAGTGATTTTATTTCTTTAACAAGTACGTTAAAGGACTCTGGTATACCAGATTCAAAGTTTTCTTCACCTTTTACTATTGTTTCATATACTTTAACTCTTCCAGCCACATCATCTGATTTTACAGTTAAAATTTCTTGTAAAGTATATGAAGCTCCATATGCTTCTAGGGCCCACACTTCCATCTCACCAAACCTTTGTCCACCAAGTTGCGCTTTTCCACCTAATGGTTGTTGAGTAACTAAACTATAAGGTCCTGTCGATCTAGCATGAATTTTATCCTCTACCAAATGGTGAAGTTTAAGCATGTAAATTATACCAACAGTAACCGGTCTATCAAATTTTTCGCCAGTTCTCCCGTCCCATAAATAAGTTTGACCAGATTTAGGTAGTTTTGCTAATTCAAGCATTTCAGTGACATTTTTTTCTTTGGCACCATCAAAGACTGGAGTTGAAATAGCTATACCATTTTGTAAATTTTCACATAAGTCTTTGAACTCAATTTTATTTAGTTTATCAACTTTTTCATTGAATATATCTTCACCATAAACAGATTTTAAAAAACTCGATATTTTTTCTGTTTTTTCAATTTTCTTATTATTTTCATTTACCAGTCTACTCACCTCTTGACCAAATTCTTTACATGCCCAACCTAAATGTGTCTCTAAAATTTGGCCAACATTCATCCTGCTTGGAACTCCCAGTGGATTTAAAACAATATCGACCGGTCTTCCATCTTCTCTGTAAGGCATGTCCTCGACTGGTACAATTTTACTAACTACTCCTTTGTTTCCATGTCTACCTGACATTTTATCACCTGGCCTTAATCTTCGTTTAATAGCTACAAATACTTTTACCATTTTCATAACACTTGGTAATAAATCATCACCACTTCTAATCTTTAGAACCTTATCCTCAAATCTTTCGGTAATATCTTGTTTGGCTTTATTATATTGGTCTTTTAGTTGTGTTAGGGCATTTTCATCTTTTGTATCTCCAGTAGATATTTTAAATACATCATTGATATTTAATTCATTAATATTTTCAAAAGTTAATTTTGTTCCTGAGTCTAAATCTTTAACTTTTTTATTTAATGATGAACCTTCTAAAATTTGTGATGCTCTTTGTTTTATACTTCGTTCTAAAATTTCCTCTTCGACTATCTTGTCTTGTTGAACTTCTTCTATCTCAGCTCTTTCTATTGTTATTGATCTTTCATCTTTTTCAATACCGTGTCTATTAAAAACTCGAACATCAACAACCGTTCCACTACTTCCCCTGGACATTCTTAAAGACGTATCAGTAACATCTATGGCTTTTTCTCCGAAGATAGATCTTAACAATTTTTCCTCAGGTCCTGATGCAGAGTCACCTTTAGGTGTAACTTTACCAACTAATATATCGCCAGCATTTACTTCAGCACCGATGTAAACTACTCCCGACTCATCTAAATTTTTTAGTGACTCCTCATTAACGTTAGGAATGTCTCTTGTTATCTCTTCCTCACCAAGTTTTGTATCTCTAGCCATTATCTCATACTCGACTATATGCACCGAAGTAAATACATCATCAGTCACACACCTTTCAGATATAAGAATAGAGTCTTCAAAATTATATCCTTGCCATGGCATAAATGCGACTGTTACGTTCTTACCTAAAGCCAACTCACCTATTTTTGTTGAAGGTCCGTCTGCAATAATATCTCCAGACTTTACTTTGTCTCCCACTCTAACTAAAGGTCTCTGGTTGATACAGGTATTTTGATTTGATCTCTTGAATTTTTGGAGATTATAGATGTCTACACCCGATTTTGTAAAGTCAGTTTCCTCTGTTACCTTTATCACGATCCTTTTACCATCAATCTTATCAACTATACCATCTCTCTTAGCAACAATAGTTACACCCGAGTCTAAAGCTACATCACTTTCAATTCCTGTACCTACTAATGGTGCTTCAGGTTTTAGAAGAGGTACAGCTTGTCTCATCATATTTGATCCCATTAATGCTCGGTTAGCATCATCATTTTCCAAAAAAGGAATTAAAGAAGCAGCTACTGAGACTAATTGTTTTGGTGACACATCAATATAATCAATAGTCTCTGGTTTAGATAAAAGAAAATTTAAATTCTGCCTACAAGATACCAATTCCTCAATTATTTTACCATTTTTATCAATTTTGGTATTAGCTTGAGCAATAGTAAATTTTGTTTCTTCCATTGCAGATAAATATTCAACTTTATCTTGCACAACACCATCTTTAACTCTTTTGTATGGGCTCTCAATGAATCCATACTTATTAATCTTTGCATAAGTTGATAAACTATTAATTAAACCAATATTTGGTCCCTCTGGAGTTTCGATTGGACAAATTCTTCCATAATGCGTTGGGTGGACATCTCTGACTTCAAATCCAGCTCGTTCTCTTGTTAATCCACCAGGGCCTAATGCAGAAACTCTTCTTTTATGGGTTATTTCAGACAATGGATTGGTTTGATCCATGAACTGAGATAATTGAGAGCTAGCAAAAAAATCTTTTAGTGAAACAGTTAAAGGTTTGGCATTAATGAGATCTTGTGGCATTGCGGACTCTACATCTAAAGTAGTCATTTTTTCCTTTATTGCTCTCTCCATTCTGTAAACACCAATACGTGCTTGATTTTCAACTAATTCTCCTACTGATCTTACTCTTCTATTTCCTAAATGATCGATATCGTCCACCTCATCTTTACCATCTCTTAAATCAAGCATCTTATGAATTATTGCAATAATATCATCATTTCTTAAAATTGTAATTTTGTCAGAGCACTCAAGATTTAATCTTGAATTCATTTTAACTCTGCCGACATCAGATAGGTCATATCTATCTGAACTGAAAAACAAATTATTAAAAATTTGAGTAGCGATTTCAATGGTTGGTGGCTCACCGGGTCTTAACATCTTATATATTTCCGTTATAGCCTCATCCTTTGTATTATTTTTATCATTTAAAATTGTAAGAAGTAGATAAGGGCCTTTATTTATAGAATTTGTAACAGAGATATTTATAGTATTAATATTTGCATCAAGAATTTGTTGAATGATTGTATCATTTAACTCTGTACCAATTTTAAATGTACCACCTTCCTCGTCACTTACTTTTATGTCGTTATGTAAAAATTTACCAAATAATGACTCTCTTGAAACTAAAATATCTTTTAAACCATCATTAGATAGTTTTTTTGCATTCAAATAATTTATTTTATCTCCAAGTTTAATGATGGTTTTACCAGATTTTGCATCAATAACTTCTTCAGAAAAATTTTTTGCTTTATAATTTTCAGGATTAAATTTTGTTTTCCACTTTTGACTTTTAGAGTCATACACATATTGTTCATTTTCGTAAAATTCATTTACAATATCTGATTTAGAAAATCCTAAAGCTAATAATAGTGTTGATGTTAATATTTTCTTTTTTCTATCAATTTTGAAATATAATAAATCTTTTACATCATATTCAAAGTCTAACCATGATCCTCTATTTGGTATTACTCTACAATTAAAAAGAAGTTTTCCACTAGCGTGTGTTTTTCCTTTATCATGATCAAAAAAAACTCCAGGACTTCTATGCATTTGATTCACCACCACTCTTTGAACCCCATTTGTAATAAATGTTCCACTATTAGTCATCATGGGAACTTCACCCATGTAAACTTCTTGTTCTTTTGCAGATAAAATATCTTTAGTATTGTTCTCCTGGTCTATTTCATACACAACTAATCTCAGAGTACACTTAAGAGCTGATGAGTAAGTTAATCCACGAGCAATACATTCTTCAACGTCAAATTTTGGTTTATCTAATTTATATGAAACATACTCCAAAGTTGCTTTATCATTTATATCTTCAATTGGAAAAATACTTTTAAAAACTCTATCAAAACCTTTTGGAAATTCATTTTGAGTTAAATTAAAATCTGTAAGCTCCTTATAGGAATTTTTTTGCACTTCAATTAAATTTGGAATGGATAAACTTTCTTTAAGTTTACCAAAACTTTTTCGAATATTTTTCTTTTCAGTAAAAGATATTTGCATTTATGTATCAATACCGATTACAAATAATCGGCACTAAAAAATTTCCTATTAATTTACTTAAGTTCTACTTTAGCGCCAGCAGCTTCTAACTTGGCTTTAATTTCTTCAGCCTCTTTTTTTGGTACACCTGTTTTTACTTCCTTGGGCGCACCTTCCACCAAGTCTTTAGCTTCTTTAAGACCTAATGCTGTCGCTGCTCTTACTTCTTTTATAACGTTAATTTTTTTGTCTCCTGCAGAAACTAACATGATAGTAAAATCATCTTTTTCTTCTGCTGCTGCTGCTCCACCCGCTGCTGGGGCTGCTGCTGCCATAGGGGTTACTCCCCATTTTTCTTCTAATTTTTTAGAAAGATCTGCTGCTTCGGCAACAGTCAAACTGGATAAATCTTCAATAATTTTATTAAGGTCAGGCATATAATCTACTCTTTAGGTTGTGTTTCAGAATTTTCTGTGGGTAAACTACCCATTTTTTCCGATCGTGCAAGTAAAATACTCACTAATTTTGAGGCAGATGCACTCAAAATTCCCACGATATTTGCTCTTGCTTCATCTAATGTTGGTAGATTTGCCACATTTTGAACTCCTGCTTGATCCAAAATTTCGTTACCCATTATTCCACCAAGTAATTTTAGATTCTCATTATCTTTTGCAAATTTTGACAAAATTCTAGCAGACATAATAGCGTCTTCTCCAAAAGCTACTGCTGTAGGACCAGTGAATAAATTTGATAATTCTTTGCATTTAGTTTTTTCTAAAGCTAATTTTGTAATTCTGTTTTTAGTGATTTTAAATACTATGCCGTGTTCTCTCATTTTAGATCTTAATTCATCAAGTTGTGTCATAGTTAAACCTTGATAATGAGTAACCATAATTGCTTTACTATTCTCAAACTGATTGGTCATTTCAGTAATATAATTTTGTTTTTGCTCCTTGCTCATCATAATTATAAATTTTTTCCTAATTTTAGTTTATACGAAACACCCATAGTAGATGTAATAAAAGCAGATTTTATCAAATCACCTTTTAAAGTGTTATTAGATTTTTCTTTTTCTAAAGACTCTAAAATTGCTTCATAGTTTTTTATCAATTTTTTGTCATCAAAAGATTTTTTTCCAATACTTACACCAATATTTCCATCTTTGTCATTTCTTATTTCCACTTGCCCCGACTTCGCATCAGTGATTGCATCTTTTAGATTTTCTGTAACTGAACCTAATTTAGGATTGGGCATTAAACCTTTTGGTCCAAGGACTTTACCTAATTTAGATAGTTTTATCATCATTGATGGTGTGCAAATTAGTTTTTCAAAATTAATTTCACCAGCTTTTATTTTATCTATAAAATCATCTCCACCCACTATATCAGCACCTGCTGATTTTGCTTCTGCAGATTTAGAATCTTCACAAACAACCGCAACTTTGACATTTTTTCCTGTTCCGCCTGGTAAATTTACAACTGTCCTTATATTTATCTCATTCTTTTTTTGTTTGTTATTTATTTGAAAATTCAAATCGACTGATTCATCAAATTTTGTTGTGCAATTTTTTTTAACGAAAGCTAAAACTTTATCTATGGTTTCAGCAGGCAAGGTGTTTGTTTTTTCTGGTAATTTTTTAAATCTTTTTGATGGCATTACTCTTTTACCTCTATTCCCATAGATCTCGCTGACCCTGCAATTATTTTCACAGCTTGTTCCAAATCAATCGCATTCAAATCTTTCATTTTTTGTTTTGCAATTTCTTCAGCTTGCTTTTTCGTAATTGAAGCAACAATATTTCTACCTGGTTCTTTTGAACCACTTTTTAATTTTGCTGCTTCTCTGATATAAAATGATGCTGGTGGAGATTTTATCTTAAAATCAAATTTTTTATCTTTATAAACCGTTATTTCGACAGGAACTGGTTTTCCAGCTAATGATTTCGTTTTATCATTAAATGCTTTACAAAATTCCATTATGTTCACTCCACGTTGACCTAATGCAGGACCAACTGGTGGAGCTGGATTAGCTTGACCACCTTTAATTTGTAATTTTATAAATCCACTTATTTCTTTTTTTGCAGCCATTAACTTGCTTTCTCCACTTGGTTATATTCTAACTCAACAGGTGTTGGTCTTCCAAAAATGGAAACTGAAACTTTAAGTCTAGATTTATCTTCATCTATCTCTTCAACCATTCCATTAAATGAAGCAAAAGGTCCATCAATAACCTGAACCTTTTCACCAACGCTGTACTCTATACCAGATTTTGGCTGAGCTACACCATCTTTTATTTGGCCTAGAATTTTCTCTATTTCTTTATCTGATACTGGAACTGGCATACCTTTTGTACCTAAAAAACCGCTGACCTTCTTTATGCCCTTAATCATATGATAAATATTATTATCCATTTCACTTTTTATTAATACGTAACCAGGAAAATATTTCTTTTTTCTTTGTATTCTTTTACCTCTTTTAACCTCAGTAACTTCATGAGTTGGAACAATTATTTCCTCGAATTTGTCGGAGATTTTTGCCTTGTCAGCCTCTTCTTTAATAAGACCAGCTACTTTATTTTCAAAACTTGAGTGTGATTGAACTATGTACCAATTTTTCATTAAATGCTTACCTTAAGGAGTATTTCTAAAAAAAACTTTAAAACTTGATCCAAAAGCAAAAAAAACAATGACATTACAACTGCCATTGCAAAAACCATCAACGCACCTTGCAGAGTTTCTTTCCAAGTAGGCCAAGTTACTTTAAATGCTTCTTGTTTTACTTCCTGAATAAATTTAATTGGGTTTTTCATAATTTTTTTTCAGTTTAATTGGCAGGAGCGGAGGGACTCGAACCCTCAGCCTCCGGTTTTGGAGACCGGCGCTCTACCAATTGAGCTACACTCCTATATAGAGTTTACTCTATAATTTTAGTTACTACTCCAGCTCCAACAGTTCTTCCACCTTCACGAATTGCAAAATTTAATTTTTCTGACATCGCGATTGGTGTAATTAATTTCACTGTAAATTTAGCATCATCACCTGGCATAACCATTTCAGTTCCAGATGGCAATTCTACTTCTCCAGTTACGTCTGTTGTTCTAAAATAAAACTGCGGTCTATACTTTGTAAAGAAAGGAGTGTGTCTTCCACCCTCTTCTTTCTTAAGTACGTAAGCTTGAGCTTCAAATTTAGTATGTGGTGTTACTGATCCAGGTTTACAAAGGACTTGTCCTCTTTCGATATCTGTTCTTTCAACACCTCTTAACAATACACCAACATTATCACCTGCTTCACCAGAGTCTAAAAGTTTTCTAAACATTTCAACTCCTGTACAAACTGATTTTTTTGTTTCTCTGATACCGACTATCTCTAACTCGTCTCCAGTTTTAAGAACACCTGACTCTACTCTACCAGTTGCAACAGTACCTCTTCCAGAAATTGAAAATACATCTTCAACTGGCATTAAAAAGTCTTTATCTTTTGGTCTGTCTGGCTGTGGAATGAACTCATCGACATTTTTCATTAATTCTAAAATTGAATTCTTTCCGATTTCATCATCTCTTCCTTCAACCGCAGCTAATGCAGAACCTTTTGCAATAGGTGTTTTGTCACCTGGAAATTTATAAGATGTTAATAATTCTTTTATTTCCTCTTCAACTAAATCAATCATCTCTTTATCATCAACTTGGTCAACTTTATTTAAATAAACACAGATTGCTGGTACTCCAACTTGTCTAGCCAAAAGAATATGCTCTCTTGTTTGTGGCATTGGGCCGTCAGCAGCATTAACTACCAATATGGCTCCATCCATTTGAGCAGCGCCAGTTATCATATTTTTTACGTAATCGGCGTGACCGGGACAGTCAACATGCGCGTAGTGTCTTTTTTCTGTTTCATACTCAACATGCGCAGTAGATATAGTAATCCCTCTTTCTTTTTCTTCAGGGGCTTTATCAATTTGATCGTATGCTACAGCTTGTGCTCCACCTGTTTCAGATAAAACCTTAGTGATAGCAGCAGTTAAAGTTGTTTTACCGTGATCAACATGACCGATTGTTCCAATGTTACAATGCGGTTTATTCCTAACAAATTTTTCTTTCGACATTACTTATATTCCTCACATTTCTTTTTTTATAATTTTATTTCTTGGAGCGGGTAAAGGGAATCGAACCCTTACATCCAGCTTGGAAGGCTAGCGTTCTACCATTGAACTACACCCGCACAACCCCAAGAGTATCACTCCAGTATTATTTAAAATTTATTGAATGGTGGAGGGGGAAAGATTCGAACTTTCGAAGACCGAAGTCAACGGGTTTACAGCCCGCCCCATTTGACCGCTCTGGAACCCCTCCCTTAGGGGAAGTGTCCCCTTGTTCAATAAAGCTTCAAACAACAAGCGTTTTATATATTTTATTTATGCAATTGCAACACGTGATTTAGTGATAAAATATTCAAAAAAACGTGTAAAACTATGTGAATTTTATGAATAAATCGTCATTTTTTATCATCGGGCGACATGCGGTATTAGAGGCTCTTAAAAACCCTAAAAGAAAAGTTTTAAAGGTTTTTTTAACTGAAGAAAGTAAAAAAAATATTCACAGAAAAAGTCCAAATAAAAATTTATTGGATGACGTAAAGGTTTACTACAAAACAAAAAAAGAATTAGACAAATATAGCACCAAGGAAAATTTATTACATCAGGGTTACGTAGCTGAAATAGAGCATCTTGAAAAACCAATTTTAAAAGATTTCATTAGAGAAAAAAATAACTCTACTCTGGTTTGTTTGGATGGTGTTACCGACCCAAGAAATATTGGTGCACTAATTAGAAGTGCTGCATCTTTCAATATTGATGGAATAATTATTAAAGAGAGAAATTTTCCAAGTGAAAGTAAACTAATGTATAAAGCCTCAAGTGGAGCAATGGAGTATATAAATATTTTTGAAGTATCAAATATCAATTCAACTTTAAAAAATTTGAAAGACAAAAACTTTTGGGTTTATGGATTTGATGGCAATGGTAAAAAGAATTTTACTGACATAAAATGGGAAGGAAATAACATTTTATTATTTGGGTCAGAGGGCTCTGGTATGCATAAACATACCTCTAAATATGCTGATTTTTTAGTTAAAATTGACATAAACGAAAACGTTGAAAGTCTTAATATATCAAATAGTGCAGCAATAGTATTTCATCATCTTAGTTTTTTAAAAAAAAAGAGTTGATTAATTTTTAAATACAAAATAATTATTGCGCATGCCCTTGTAGCTCAGCTGGTAGAGCAATTGATTTGTAATCAATAGGTCCGCGGTTCGAATCCGTGCGGGGGCACCACTAAGATGTTTCTCTTCTTAATTGTTCTAATTTAATTTTCTTTTGAAGGCTTCGATTTTGATCATATAAAAGATTAAATCTTATTTTTTGATTAGTATTTATAGTAATATTTTTTGCATTTCTAACTTCAATGTTATCAGCAACAGCACTGATTGGCCTTTTTTTTGAATTTAAATTTTTAATTACTATTTTTGATCTATCACTTACTATTTTTCCTTTCCATCTTCTTGGTCTAAAGGGACTTATTGGTGAGATAGAGAGCTTTTTGGAATTCAAACTTAATATTGGACCGTGAACAGATAAATTATAAGCAGTGCTTCCAGCTGGAGTTGATACTAGAACACCATCTGCAACTAATTCTTTAATAATTTGTTTTGATCCCTGGTTAATTGATAATGACGCTGCTTGTCTACTTTGCCTTAAAATTGATACCTCATTAATAGCTATATATTTTTTTATATAATTTTTATTATTTTTGACAGTCATTTCTAAAGGTGAAATAGAAACTATTCTTGATCTAGTAAAATTTTTTATAAAGTTTTTTGAGGAAAATTTATTCATTAAAAAACCATAGTTACCTGAATTAACACCATAAAATAACTTTTTAGATCCTTTATTTTTTTTTAATGTTTGGAGCATAAATCCATCTCCACCAATAATAATTATGACATTTGATTTTTTTGATTTGGATTTTTTAAGTATGTTTAATAAAGATTTTTTAATTTTAAGTGATCTTAAATTTTTATCAGAAATAATTTGTATCTTGTTCATTTAATGGTGCCCTCGGCCAGACTCGAACTGGCACTCCGCAAGCGGCAAGGATTTTAAGTCCTTTGTGTCTACCAATTTCACCACGAGGGCATTAATGAATTTCATGAGTGTTTATGCCAATATTTATAATTGAACAAGATGAATAAGTAAATTTTTTTTATTTTATCTCCCCATGTCCGAGAGTGGTCCGAGAGTTATCCTATAAAATCCTATAACGATAATCAAACTTCTAAAAAGGAATCTGGATTATCTTCAAACTCTTTTAGAGCTAATTTTGTGGCTTTTTTTTCTGAGTAGCCTTTTTTGCGATATTTTTTAATTACATATTGTAATCTCGACATAGCGACAGTATTTTTAACTATTGGATGATTGGCATCTACGTATTTTGATGCCTCTCCAATTTTATCAATGTTTCCATAAGTCATCTTAAAAGCAGGTATAATAATTTTAAATACAAACCAAAGAACTATTAAAATTATAATTATTGTAAATATTTCCATTTAAAATTTTTTTATGATTATATTTGATAATTCAGTCTCTGTTACTTTAAACTTTTTTTTAAAATGATCTGATAAACTTAGTCTTTCCTCCCAATTAATAGCCCGTATTTTTTTTATAAGTTTTATTGTTTTGTCATCATATTCAAATAAGTAATATGTCTCATTCCAAGGCATTCCAAAAGCATAACCAACGTCGATAAATAACTCATCTTTTCCATTTTTATTAAGATCTTTGTCTATATAAAAATTAATATTTAGATATATTCTGCTATCTTTAAGATGCTTTCTGTCTTTAAAAAAATCAATTCTAGAGTCGTATTTTTCCTCATTGTCATAAAACACTTTGAAATAAGTGTCAGTGAGCCTACATCCATTACTCTCATAAAATACCAGTTTCACTCTACTATTTTCAGATTTAGTTAATACAATTTTTTTAAAACCATCTGAATCATAATTCATATAATCTTTAAAACTAAATTCTTTTTTACCGTAATAAAAACAATCCTTAGACCAACTTATACGCTTATCACTAGAGAGATTTTCATTCAAATATTTAGCGGCTTCTCTGTAATTTTTATAACCATTGCTGAAGAAGTCATATTCTTTTGCAAAACTTATATTTACTGAAAATGAGAATAATAATAAAATAATAGAAAGTTTTTTCATAGTTCTGAAATCATCTCATCTAATAAAATTTACATAATTCATCAACATATTCCCAGCTAGGTGCAATGCCAATTTTATTACCTTTTAAATCAAAAATTGTTAATCTATTTGGCTCGGCCCAACCTCCTCCAAAGAAATATTCTTTAACACTCGCAAAAAAAATTGGTTGTTCTTTAATCATTGCACATTCCTTTGCAAATTTGCCAAAACTAAAAACTCTTTTAATTGAAGTTCGTGAATTTGTTTTAGGATCAACTCGCCATAGTTCCTGATAAGTAACTTCTTGAGTGATTACATATTTTTCGTTCTCTATCTCATATTTTTCAATTATATCTCCATATTTTTCAGCGTTAAACGATTGATAACTTGTTCTAGTAAAATTTAATTCTGGACCCTCTAAAAAATAACACCTCCAGCCAAAGTTTAATGCTTTTACTTTGTTTCCCTTGGATAACCAGATAAGTGGATATTCGTTTTTATGGAAATATTTAATTCCATTTTTATTTAATACAACGTCCCCATTTTTAATAACTTTATCTACTTTCCAATCTTCATTTATATAACGATAGAGATCATCTTCATTTGAGCAATCCACCCAAGCTTTATCTTCTCCAATTAATATACTGATTGTTATTATAAAAACGAATAAAACAGAAAATGGGTACAAAAACCAGTTTTTCATTACTCAATTATGAACTTAAATGTTGTCATTATTATGTTATTCTTTGTAATGGAAAAAGATGATGACCTAATTAAAATCAGAAAAAATGATTTATTATTCAAACTGCTCGATACTATGAAATTCACAATTGAAGAAGGATTTAAAGATATCGACAGAACAGATATTGAGACTTTTTCTGATATTTATGTATTGATTCAAAATTCAATTAAATCTGAAATAAATTTTAATTTTCCAGAATTAAAGGGTAAAAATGCTATTTCTGCTGAAGCTCTTTTTTCAATGTTAATGAAGGATCTTTACAATTTTGAATTTACAAAAAAGGAAATGTCTGAAATTTTAAAAAAAGTATGATGATGTTTGTTAAACCTCGCTATAAAAAACTATCTCTCTATGTCCGAGAATGGTCCGAGAATCTGAAAATTAAATAGTAAGAATTTCCAATAAAAATAATCCAATGATTTTAAAAGATATAGGATTATAAGGGATTAAGACTATTAGAGACTATTAGAGACTCTGAAATTTCTCAATTCAAACTATTTTAAGTCCTTTGTGTCTACCAATTTCACCACGAGGGCATTAATGATTTTCATGAGTGTTTATGCCAATATTTATAATTGAACAAGATGAATATGTAAATTTTTTTTATTTTTAGTCTCTGGCTTCTAGTTGGCTTCTAGTTATCCTATAAAATCCTTTAACTTAATCAATTTTGTTCATCATCTAATTTTAAATTTTTAAGTCTAGGTGAAAATACTGTTCTTAATTTTTCAAGCTTTTCAACAAGCCAAGTTATCATTTCTTGCCAATTTTCTTCATTGTCTATTATTGAATTTGGTCTGTAAAGTGCAATTCTTGAGGCTGCTCTTTCTGGTAAAAACTGCCAAGTTAATGGTTCGCCCAATTCCTTTTCAATTTCATCTTTTTGACTTTCTAATTCCTTAAACCAATTTTTATTTTTAATAATATATAATTGAGCACTAACTCTCTCCTCTTGTGTATTAAATGTTGCTCCTAAATGAACTCCAGTTTTTCCAACTGCTATGTTCGTCCAATGTTGAGGATAAACTTTTTGTAGTTTCAAGGGTGTATCAGTAATTTCAAGTTTTTTACCTAATTCAGTCCAAAATTTGTATTGTAATAATTTAATCTCTGAAACGTCACCTTGCTCAATTCTTTTGGCTTCTCTAGATATACTTTGAGACCAATTATCTGGCTGACATATCATTTTAAAATTTGGTGCTATTTTTGAGTCGCCTATTTTATAAAGTTCTATTTCAAGACCAAAAAAATTATAATTTTCGTCAGTAATCTTATTTAACCACTCTAGAGTTGCTTTATGCTCTTCATTAAAATTTGCTGCAATCCAGACAATTGTTACTGCATCTAAACCTGTGGCATAAGTCAGCAATTGTCCCAAATGACCATGGTTTGTTTTTTCTAATTGGTTTTCAATTAAAACCCAATTATCTGTATTTACATCTTTACATAAAATGTCAGCTCTAAATTTTCCAACATTTTTTTCAACTTCTTCAACGTCTAAATCTAACCCTATTTCTTTTCCTAAAACTTTTATATTTTCATCTTTTGCTAACCATGGTGTAAAATCTGAACTTTCACTTTCCCATACATCTCTCAATTCTACTTTTTCAAGTTTTCCCAACGAAGTTTTCATATAATTATTATAGTATTCTATCCCTGTGACTTCTAGTTTACTTCTAGTTTGAATAAAATTATTATTCATATTTTTCAATAAAAATTATTTGAGACTTTATAAGAATGTAGGATTTAATAGGATTTGAGACTGTATGAGACTTTGTGAGACTATAAAATCAATCTACCCTCTGCCTTTTAAGTCCTTTGTGTCTACCAATTTCACCACGAGGGCATTAATGAATTTCATGAGTGTTTATGCCAATATTTATAATTGAACAAGAGGAATAAGTAAATTTTTTTTATTTTATCTCTCTGACTACTAGTCTGCTACTAGTTATCCCATATTATCCTATAGAGTTTTAGTTAAATTTACTAAAATGTATTTACAATTTCTAGGGTTGCACCATATTCAGGTATTTGACTCATCAAGCTATAATTCGAACTCATTCTGATATCAAAACCATTTAAATCTCTCTTATAACTTAAAGATGCTTTGTCATTATCTAAAGTCATAGCATATTCAATATCGTCAGTTGGTATGTAACCAAATCCTAAATATAAAGTATCGCTATGAGCATTATCACTTTGATTTCTCTCATAAATAGTCATTATAGAAAAACCATTATCGGTTACCAAATCAAATCCAATGTTTGCTCTTAAATTTTTAGAATCTTGATCAATTGATTTTGTATATTCTGTAGTTTCCGATAGGTAACGATATGTTGCATCTGAAGACGGACTAAAATCTACCCCAATCTCTAATCCACCATTTGGTTTAAAAGTAAAAGTATTAAAATTTAAGATATCACTTATTGTAAAACCAGTAGATATCATTCCAGTTTCAATTGTTTGAGCTTTGTAAACTAAAGCTGCAGTACCTTTTTCTCTATATTTGGACAATTCTGTATAGCTTAAATCAATTCTTAAATTAGGAGTAATATTAAAATCCTCTTTTTTATATGTTGATAAGTAATTTAGTGAACCAAATATTTGTGCACCATCTCTTTCTCCTGTTCTAGTGCTTCCTCCTCCTTTTCTAAGATGATCAGTTTTCAATGTGCTTATTCCAATAATACCTTCAGTAAATTTTTCATCATCATGAGGAAAAGTCCCATAAACAGATAAACTAAAAGACTCAGTATCTAAATTAGTCCCAGATGTGCCGACATCGACTTCGTCATTACCAAATCTAAGAGCATAACCATATAATCTATTTTTGTTTATCTTTTTATCCATTCCAAGTGTAATACCTTTGGTATTAATTTTTTTAGATGATGAAGTAGATGTATCTCCAGTTCTACCAATACTTACACTACCCTCACTCCAAAATGACCAATCATCTGATAATTTGTCTAGAACTTCATTTGTTTTATTTGATATAGGAATAATGTTAGAAAGTGATGCCACCATTGAATTTGAAAAATTTAATTTAATATTTTGGTTACTTAATTGATCATTATTTCTATGTCTTCTTAACCAATACATACGATTAAGAACTGGAGTACTTGCGTGGATAGCAATTTGTTTAGCGGTTGCTGTTTGAGACTCGATTGAGCTTAAAATATCTTTACCCCCATCAGAAGTAGTTATTGGATCATCACAAGCACCATCAATTACGCTCCAATTACAACTTAGGTTAAATTCATGAACTTTTTCATTACTATCATCAATGATAAACATTTTACTTCCATCGTTGCTAAAAGCCATTTCTCTTGAATCTGATGAAACAAGAGAACTTACATTCAAGGTACCTTCAAGGGATAAAGTAGAGACATCATAAGGTGTAGTTAATTTAAATTGAAAAATTTGAGAAATGTCATCGTCATCTCCAGTTTCGCTTATAATGGTATACATTTTAGTACCATCGTAATTAAAAGTAACTCCATCTATGTAATCGAGAGTAGAACTTAGGTCCTCAGTATTAAGATGAGTAACTCCTGAACTAAAATCAAATGGTGTAGCTAGTGAATATTCATGAATACGATGTTGGGACATATTTCCTGCACCAGCAACAATCATTCTGGTTCCATTATTATTAAATGCAACTGAATTTGCTCTTTGTTCTTGACCATCCAATTCGAATGCTTCATTAAATGTAGCAGTTGAAATATCAAATGCAGTACTTAGTGACCAATAATCTATTGTATTTTCACCAGCATGGTTAGAAATAAACATTTTTGTTCCATCGTTATTGAACACTACTTGTGATGGTACAAATTTATTAACACCTCCAGATCTATGCACTACTTTAGTATTGTTTACTGTTGCCGTTGAAATGTCATATGCAGTAGTTAATATATATTCGACAACTGCATCCGATGATTTATCACTCTCTACAGTATACATTTTTGTACCATCATTATTAAATGTAAGTCCCAGATAAAAGCCTATATCGATTGATTTACTTTGCACAAAGGTTGGCTCCGCTATAGCTTTAGAAAAAAATAAAGCTAAAAAAAATACAATGTAATGAATTTTATAAATATTTTTCACAATAATTAATCATTAATTCCTTATAAAAATTAGAGAAATGAGTGTTAAAATTTAAAACATTACAGTTTAAATGTCTAGGTAGGACAAAATTCATGATGAATAACTATCTTTAATAGTTATTATTATCTAATGAAAAGTAATATTGTTAAATCTCACTTAAAAAAAAAGTCACAGGCAAAGCTTGCTTTATCAATTAGCCTATTTTTCGTGCTTTTAACTGCAACTGGATACCTCTTTAATTCTAAAGAAGTAATTTTTCTATTCTATATTTTTTGTTTTGTATTTTTTTATAATTTAATAATCCAATTTTTATTAGAAAGATTTGATATTAAATCATGATAAAAACACTAATTAAATTAAAGATATTAAAATTAATACTAATTGGTGGGGTATCAACGGCTTATGTTTTTAAAAAATACTGTGATCAAAAAAACGAAATTAAAAGTAAAAAAGAAAAAAAACTTTTAAATTAAATCTTATCATATCTTTTAATTTCTATCATAAGCTTTTTTTTCTCTCCAAATAGATCTTTTTTCCTCAAGGTGGATATTTTCATCTTTCTTCTTTATGTGCCTGATATTTGTTTCAAATGATAAAGAAGAAGGAGGTAGCTGATAATTTTTATCTATAAAATTTATTATAGACGAATAAGACGGATAAAAGTCCTCTTGTTCGTCAAAATTAATAAATTTCTTATAATTTCTAGAAAATAAACCATTGCCATCATCATAAAATCTTTCTGTGGTTAAACCATATTTTTCATAAGGATAATAATTTAGATCATCTTTGTTTATATGATTTACCCAACTGGCATAAGTCCAATATTCACCAAAAGAACCATATATATTTGCAGCTTTTATTATTAATTCAATCCAATTTTGATCTGATTTAAAATGATCTTTAAATTTTAATTTAAGACTTTTTAAATACTTTTTTTTAAAAACCATATGATGTGAAGTAAATGTTCCCCTAATATCTTCGACAGGATTTATTTCCAACACATTTGTAATTAAATTTTTCCAAGAATTTAAAACATCCTGGTTTCCATAAGATTTATCTTGTAATAAAGCAAATTTTTCCTTTCTTTGATCAAGTATTGGCCATGATCTTACTGGTAATAAATCTGAATCCCATACTAAAAAAATATCTTCTAATCCGTCTATAACATCACTAGCTCCTAATTTAATAATCTGTTGGTATAACCATCCAGGGGAGTAATTGGGTTTATTTTGAGTAATTTGAGAAACGATATCTTTTTTTGTTAAACCATATTTATTTAAAAAAAAATTATCCTCGTCCAGCAATCTTAAATTTTCAATATCCCAAGAATTAGATTTATCTTTAAAAATTTTTATCTCATGACTTGATGTTACAACATTAATTTGTTTTGGCTTATATTTTTGGGAAATTCCTTCAAGAACTGCTCTTGTACTCCAATTCACATGGTGAATCGGAATTACAAATTGATACATTTGATTAATTTAATTTGGCTTCTTTATCTATATTATCAACTGATTTAAAAATAGTAACTGGATCTTCAAGTCCTGCATCTGAACAAAGAGGTTCAACACCTAATCCTTTTCTGGGGTATTTTGAAACTATTGTTTTATATTCTTGAATAATTTCTTTTAATTCAGATTTAGTTAAATCATTAATATATTTACACTTTCCAATTGCAATTGGTACTGGAATAGCTAGGTTGCCTCCTCTTTTTTGAAGAATTTTATCAAAACCTTCATTCATGCATTTCTCATCTAACAATATGTCATGCCATAAACTTAATTCATATTCGCTAAATAATTTTAAAATTCTATGCAAATCTTTTTCACTTAACCAACCTCTTTTGTAAGACATAAAAGAACTTAAAGTCATTTCAACACTTATTGCATGACCATGTAACAATCCTGCTTTAAGTTCAAAGTTTGCACTTAGTCCATGGCCAAATGCGTGATCCCTAATGCTGTGAACTTCGTGTAAATTATCATATTCACTCTCAACGTAACTTTTTAAAGATAAACCAATTATCTTTTTTGAATTTGATACTATTTTATCTTGGAGATTACAATTAATTGTACCAAAGTGAGTTTTCATTAAATCAATTCCTGTATCTTCAAGTAAAATAAATAATTCTTTATCTCTTATTGCTGCCATCTTATGAATTTCTGCAATCCCGTGTCTAACCCAAGAAGTTTTCAAGCTTTTAAAGAATGATCGATCAGATATATTAAGCACTGGAGCATGAAAAGAGCCTAAAAGGTTTTTAAATCCACCAGCATCACAACACGATCTTGGACTTGGTCCACTATCTATTGCACTAACAACTGATGTTGATAACATTATATACGGAGTGCTTCGATGATAAATAGATGCTGCAAAAGCTCCTATATCTCCTATAACTCCCCCTCCAATTATCAAAATAGGTTCATTTCTATTTACACCTAATTTTCTAAAATCCTCTACTATTTTTTCAACATTTTTAATATGTTTATCAACCTCCATAGCTCTATAAACCAATTTATCTAATATAATAGAATGATGACTAAAATAATTTTCAATTTCTAGTCCATAATTATCCTCAATATTTTGATCTATTAAACAAACACATCTTCCAAATGATTTATAATTATCTCTTAAAAGGGGATTATCGACATTTAAGGTGTCCTCTTCTACTTTAATTGAAGTAAATGTATTTAAGTTCATTGTTGCTTCTATTTGTTGATAATCGTTAGAACTCACTACATGCCCACTTGAATTTCTATAACTTGAGGTTGGGTATAGGGCGAATGGATTTTTTTTTTCATAATCTAAGATTAATTGTTTATAAAATAAATGTTTTGAGCTGTTTAGTAAGTTTGAAATTAGTTTAGCATTTCCAAACTCTGAATTACTAATTTTTAAAGATAAAGATTTTAATTCTTTACAAAGATTTTTATTGAAAGGTAATACAAGATGAGAAAGCTCAAGAAAAAACCTTTCAGTGGTTAAATTCAAAGATGTTTTTAGTACTCTTAGATGAGGTAATGCTGAAATAGCATCCAATTTTAAGAATTCATTTGAAATATTCGTATCATAGGGGTTTATTTCAGCTAAATTTACTAATAAATTTTCAAAGTAATTATTATTTACAAAATTTTCTAATAAATTTTGATCATTTAAAGATTCTTTTAAATTCAAAGTAATGTTACTAGAAAAATTTTTAATAATTTTTGAGATCATATTTCTAAGTAAATTAATTACATAGATAGTCAAATTGCACTATGTCTCATACTATATTTTAATTAGCAAATTCATCTTCAAGTAGAAATTTTTTTTGGGATTAGCGTTTAAAATTTATGAAAAAACTTAAAATATATTCATTTTATTTATGAGTTTTTAAAGTGTTTATGATAATAATTAGATTATACAGGGTGAATAAGTAAAATTTTTTTTTAAAAAAATTGACTACATCTTACTTGGTAACCAAGTAGCAATACTTGGGAAAAAAGCTATTAAAAAAACCAATATTATTAATATTATCCAATATGGTATTGATCCCAAAAATATTTTACCTAAAGTTGCATCTGGATCTGAAATACTTCCTTTTACAGTGTAAACGCACAAACCTAAAGGAGGTGTGAGCAAACCTGCTTCTATTGCAACAATACCAATAATAGCAAATGCTATTGGATCATAGCCCAATGTTCCTGCTATTGGAGTAAAAAGTGGAACAGTAAGAAGAATGATAGAAACAGAGTCAACAAACATACCAAGTATAAACCAAGTTAAAACCATTATAATTAAAACAGTATAAAAATCATTTCCAAAAATAGTGAAGAAACTTTGAACAACTTCGCTGATACCACCCATTGCTAAAAGTCTAGCATACATCTGTGCAGCAATTAAAAGAAATAAAATAGGTGCAGAAATTTTTCCAGTTTCCAAAACAGCGTTTCCAATATCACTCCAACTTGTTTTCTTTATAATTGCTAAGATCAAAGCAAATAATGCTCCTATCCCAGCAGACTCAGTAGGAGTAAATACTCCAAACCAAATTCCTCCAAGTACAACAAAAATTAATATAATTACTCCTGTTGCTCCGACTATTTCGGTTTTTGTAGAAACATATTTTACTTCGTCATCTTTTTTATTTTCACCAAATAGATCTGGTTTAAATACCGCATAAATAACAATAAATACTGCAAACATTAGAGCTAATAAAATTCCAGGTATTACACCTGCTACAAAAAGTTTACCAATAGAAATCTCAGCAATAACTCCCCAAACAATCAATAAAATGCTTGGAGGTATTAACATTCCTAAAGATGCACTCCCTGCAATTGAGCCTAGTGCGACTGTCTTATTATATTTCTGACTAACCATCTCAGGATATGCTATTCTTGAAAAAGCTGCAGCAGATGCAATAGATACACCGGTCACAGCTCCAAATACTGCATTACCTATAACTGTTGCCAAAGACAGTCTTCCTGGTAATTTTTTCAAAGAATTATTAATTAAAACGTATAAATCCTTTGCAGCTCCTGATTTAGAAATAAGTTCTCCCATCAAGACAAAAAGAGGTATTACGGCAAAAATATAACTTCGAATTGACTCGTATGCTGTATTGGCAAGTAACGAAACTGCTACATCAAAATTTCCAACTAAGTATGCTAATCCAAAAAAGCTCGCTGCACCCAATGCAAGTACAATAGGTACACTTAATAATATTAGTATCAAAAGTACTGCAATAATCGCAACTGCAAATTCTATACCTCCCATTATTCAACTTTCTCCATTTTATTTTTTAATGGAAATAAAATAGTCATTATTTTTAAAAAATAGGTAATAGTTGCAAAAATAGAGCATAAAAAGATTGATATTCTTACTGGAAAAGTAGGAAATCGGAAAGATGCATGACCTTCAAACTCATTTCTAATAAAGGCATTAATCGTTGGCTCAAAAGAAGAGTAAGCAATTAGTCCAAAGAAAATTATTCCAAATAAACAAGATATAATTTCTAGAAAACTTGAAAATTTTGGTGAGACTTTATTTATAAGAAACTCAGATCTTATCATTCCATTAATAGATATAGCGTAAGCAATCTGAAAAAATGCAATAATCACAAGAGAATTTCCAATGATTTCAGCCACACCAATTACAGGTCGGTTCAAAAATGATCTCATTATAACATCAAATAAAATTAGTAATGCTACTAGTAGTAAAGTAAATGAAGCAGTGTATTTTAAGAATTTTATAAAACTGTTGTTCAGTTTATTTATTTTGAAAAGAAACATTAATTTATTTTAAAGGGCTAGAAATCAAATACTAGCCCTTTAAATTTAAATAATTAATTTATCTTGTACTTGTAAGGCCATTTGTGACCTAATCTTTCCATTTCAGCCATATAGAAATTTAGTATTTCACTTCCATTATAGCCTTTTTTATTTAGCTCTTGTGCCATTTGATTTGGAAAGTCTTTTAGAGATTTAGCCCAGTCTTTTTTAGCTTTTTCTGAAATTACTGAAACATTCACTCCAAGATCTTTTAGTTTTTGAATACCCATAGCATCATTGCTTGCGCAAACTTCTGCGGTAACCATGGCCCATTCTTTTCCTAGTTCAATAACAATATCTTGAACTTCTTTTGGAAGTTTTTTAAACGTATCCATGTTTATTGATACTGAGTTAAAGAATTGGGCTCCAAAATCAGTCTTAGTATAATAAGGAGCTACTTCATTTAATTTGAAAGCGTACCACCAAGGTGAAGCTGACAAATAACCTTCGTAAACTCCAGTTTGGATTGATTGATATGCTTCATTAAGGTTCGAAGCAACTGGTGTCGCTCCTCCTTTAATCCAATCCAAATTAATTCCAGCACCTGCAATTTTTCTGCCTTTTAGATCAGAAAATTTTGACCATGCAAAATTTGTTCCAATTCCATAATTGTTTAGACATGAACCACCTAAAAACTTCTGGTTAAAGTCTCTTTCGAAATAAGCAGTAATCTCTGGAAACTTTTCATAAGTTTTCATAGCAGCTTCTGTAACAATTTTTGCATCTGGTGAAGCAAATGGAACCATTAAAGTAAAGTTATTTATGAAACCATTTGATGGTTCAAATATTAGACAAGTAAAACCTATGTCTAATAATCCATCTCTAGTCGCCTCTAGAACCTCTGTTACTTTAGCAACTTTACCTGCATGTAATTCTTGAATTACCACAGTATGCTCTGTTCTAGACTCTATTCTTTTTTTTAGCTCAGGTGCAAACCACTCATGCGCTGTTTTAGTATATCCCAATAAACCAGTGGGATGACCTGATCCAACTCTTAATTTGATCTCTATTGCACTAACACTTGTCATCAGACAAACATAAGTAAATGCAATAATTGATATTATTATTTTTCTCATTTTTTTCCCTTCGATTGGTTTTTTTATTTAATTTACTCTATTAGAATTATTTAAAATAAATATATTTAATCATAATAGGTATGCACAAATTATTAAATAAAAAATTCATTCATTTACAACCTCTAGTTTAAAAAGTATCACTACTAACTTTTGGTAGTTATTTTTGATTTTTTTATGGATATTTTTAAATAATTTCTATTAAATAAATTTTATTAATTAAATTTTTACAAAAAGGAATGTATGAGAAAAATATTAATATTAGTTTTATCAACTTTGCTATTTAGTAATATTGCAATAGCAAAAATAACAATGAAGTATTCTGGATCACTTCCAGTTGGTCACCACCTAACAGGGGCACAGAAACTATTTGCTGAAAAAGTTGCAAAAAAAACAAATGGAGAAATTGAGATAAAAGTTTTCCCTGCCAAGCAATTATATTCTACTAAGGCAGTTCCATCAGCAGTGGTGTCAGGTGCTTTAGAGATTGGTTATAATCTATTTGGAGTATGGACTAAAGATACGATATCAGAAATTAATGATGTTCCGTTTTTAATTCAAAACGTCAAACAAGCTGGTAAAGCATGGGATAATAATGAGAGGTTATTTAAATATTACACAAAAGTAATGGAAAAAAGAAAAATGAAACCTCTTGGAGTAATTTTTTATGGCTCTTTATTTGATTTAACAAGTCCATCTAAAATCGTTAATCCATCAGACTTTAATGGAAAAAAAATAAGAACATATAGCGCTTTAGCTTCAGAGGGAATTAGAGCTCTTGGTGGTTCTCCAGTTACAATGTCTCCTGGTGAAATGTATTTAAGTTTGCAAAATGGAACTATTGATGCAGCAATTACAGGACTAACTTCAATTCATAAAAGAAAATTATGGGAAACAGGTCAGTATGCTACAATTGCGGGTGCTGGTTTTGGAGTTTTTGCGGTCAATATGAATTTAGATAAATTTAATAGTTTATCCAAGGATCATCAAAAAGCACTTCTAGACGCTTCAAATGAAGTAATGAAATGGTCTGTAGAAAAAGCTGCAGAGGCAGATAAAAAAAGTATGGAATTTTTAAAATCTAAAATTAATGTAACGGTTTTAAATTCTTCACAAAAGAAAGTTTGGGCTGAAAAACTTGAACCTGTAAAACAAAGCTGGTTAAAGAAAGCTAATAAAAAAGAAAAAGATCTTTTTAATTGGGTATCCTCATTAAAATAATCTTAAATTAAATAAAATATATAAGGACACTTGAATGTTTAAATTTTTAGACAAGCAAGTGTCCCTTTTATCAAGTTTCCTTCTAAACCTGGCTCTCATTGCATTCATTATATTAACTTTTTCTGTTATTTATGAGGTAATTGCTAGATCAATTTTAAATAAACCAACTATTTGGTCCTTAGAAATTGTTACTTATATGATTTCTTGTGTCGCTTTTTTTGGTTCAGCTTATGTACTAAGAATAAATAAACACCTTGAAATAAATTTATTTACAAAAATTCTGCCGATTAAGGTAAGGTTAATTTTTAACCTAATTGCAAATATAATTGCTTTTATTTTTTGCTTCATTGCATTTTACTACGGATGTAAACTTATTAATTTATCATATATTTTAGGAGTGGTTTCAGTCAGTGAACTAAGAGTACCTTTGTGGATACCACAAATGACAGTGCCAATTGGTTTTTTTGCACTTTCTTTAGAGTTTTTAGTAAGAATACTTAGATTGATTTTAAATAGATAGCTCATGATAATTGCAGCACTTTTTATAAGTATCATTTTAATAATTTTAACAGGAATACCCGTAGGTATTGGCCTTGGGTTAGTTGGACTATCTTTTTCGCTTATTTTTGAAGGTCAAAGTGCTTTAATAAGCTTACCTCAAACCATTTTTTCATCAAATAACTCTTTTCTTTTAACTGCGATTCCAATGTTTATTTTGATGAGTGAAATACTAAGAACTGCTAATGTCACTGAAATACTTTTTGATGCTGTTACAAAATTTGTTGGTCATTTACCTGGTGGCTTAGCTGTTTCAACTGTTATAACTTGTGCAATCGGTGCAAGTATTACTGGCAGTTCAGTAGCGAACGCAGCTAGCATGTCCATAGTGGCAGCTCCTTCGATGATTAATCGTGGATACGATAGAAAGTTCACTTATGGATTAATTGCTGCCTCTGGAACTTTAGGGATATTAATTCCTCCCTCGATACCAATGTTATTGTATGCATCTATAACCGAGGAGTCTATTGGTAAACTTTTTATTTCAGGAATTGTTCCTGGGTTATTGTTAGTTTCTTTATTATGTTCATATGTAATTTTAAAAGAAAAATTTTTTGATAATGAAAATAGAAAAATCGAAAAAGCAAAAACACGTGAAAAACTTATTTCTTTAAAAAAAGCACTACCTGCTTTAATTTTACCAATAATAGTGGTTGGCGGTATTTATGCAGGTTTCTTTACACCGACAGAAGCAGCTGGGGTTGGGGTTTTTTTTGCATTTGTTTTAGGTTTTTTCTGGTACAGAACATTATCTTTAAAAGACATTATTCCAATCTTTAAAGAAAGTCTGTATTCAACTTGTATGATCTTGCTGCTGATAGCTGGGTCAATGGTTTTAGGCCACGCAATAACTACACTTCAAATTAGTGATCAATTAGTAAATATGATTTCTGCTTATGATGTTAGTAAACTAGTCTTTATAATATTAATCATGATCTTATTATTTATTCTTGGATGTATTCTGGAGGTAATATCGGTTATTTATATTGTGTTACCAGTTTTATATCCAATAGTAGAACAATTAGGAATAAACTCAATTTGGTTTGCAATTATCTTCATAGTAAATATGGAAATAGCATTAATTACTCCACCTCTTGGAATGAATTTATATGTAATTGGTGGTATAGCAAAAAGACCAATTTCAGAAATAATGATCGGAAGTGTACCGTTTGTAATTATTTTCTTATTTTTTCTTTTATTGTTGATATCATTTCCAAATCTAAGCACTATACTAATCAACTAGATGAGAAATTATTTTAAGAAATTTCCTAAACTAATATTAAAATTGGATAAACAGCGTTCTTTTGAAAAAGCTTTAAATTTGATAACAAAATTTTCTTTCGAAAATCTTGGGAATAGAATTGTAGCTAATAAAAAAAATAACCTTAAAAAGGGTGAAAAAAACCAGTTTGCATGTGGGTCTTTCATATTGTTGGACAAAAAAAAACAAATTCTAATAGCACCACAAAATTACACCCCTGAACAAAAGTATATGCTACTTAAGACTAATGTGGGCCATCCAGGGTGGGTAATTAAGAACAAATCAAGACTCATACTCTCAAACACAGACAAACATAAATCTTTTGTCAGAATTTTAAAAACCTTTAGAGCTGGGTCAGCAATCTATGCTCCAATTCTTATAAACAATAAATTAATTGGCCAAATTATTTGTGCAAGTCAAGCACGAAATGTAATGGAAGAAATCGACTTAAGTGCTTTATGTGTACTTTCAAATCTAGCTTCTATTTACTGGTCTAAACTTGACGGTAGAATTGAAATTAAGAAAATTTATAAGAATTATCATAAAAGATAATGCTATTAAATTTTGGTGATATAAAAAATAGTTGTTTTTAATTTTTTTTTTTATTAAATTAAAGAATAAAAAAGGAGAAACTAATGGCAAGAAAAATAATAGATTTAAGTTTAACAGTTGAAGATAATATGCCGGCACATAAACTATTTCAAAGCCCGGTTTACGTACCAGCACTTACACATGATACAACTAAATCTTTCAATTTAGGAGTTGAAGGTGACCCAATGACCTTTCAAACGAATTATATTGGAATGTTAGATCATGTTGGAACTCATGTTGATGCATTTAGACATGTCAATCCAAAAGGTCAGCCAATTAATGAAATGCCTCTAGACTTATTTATGGGAAAAGCAGTCACGTTTGATTTAACTCATATTAAAGATCTTGAAGAAATAAATGATACAGATATGGATGAGGCAGAGAAAAAATCAGGTGTCAAAGTTGATGGACACATTGTATTGCTTTGTACAGGCTTTCATAAAAGAAATTATGCAGATAGAAAACAAATTGTCTGGGGAAATCCACAAGTGACGGTTAGTGCCTCTCAATGGTTGTACGATAGAGGTTCTAGAATGCATGGTGTTGAAGGACCATCTACTGATGCTCCAACTAATAATGATTTTGCTCAACACAGATTCTGTAGAGATAAAGGTATAACTCACTTTGAGTGGCTAGTTAATCTTGAAGAAACTATTGGTAAAGGAGAATTTGAGTTTATTGGTCTTCCAATAAAATTTAAAAACGGCTCAGGCTCTCCAGTTAGAGCAGTCGCTGTACTTGAAGAATAATTTAAAAAATTTTCTTTAACTTATTATTATGGGATCTCTTAGCTTTTTAAATATAAGTGAGTTATCAAACCTAATTAAGAAGAAAGAGATCTCACCTACTGAGATCTTAAAGAATACTATAGAAGATATAGACAAGCTTGAGTCTAAAATTAATTCATTCGCTTTTAAAGATATAGAAGGTGCAAAAAAACTTGCTCTAGAGTCAGAAAAAAGAATGCTTTCTAATTCTTTACTTTCTGAAATCGATGGTATTCCAACTTCTATAAAAGATTTGATAGCTCAAAAAAATTTACCTTTAAGGTTTGGTTCAAAGACAACACCAGATAAAAATTGTGAGGTAGATGCTCCATCAGTTGAAAGATTAAGAAAATCTGGTGCAGTATTACTGGGTAAATCCACTACAAGTGAATTTGGGTGCAAAGCAGTTGGCGATAGTCCTTTAACAGGTATCACCAGGAATCCCTGGAATTTAGATTTAACACCTGGTGGATCTAGTTGTGGAGCAGCTGCAATGGTATCTGCTGGTATTGTTCCATATGCTTTGGGTACAGATGGTGGTGGCTCAGTCAGAATTCCAGCCTCGTTAACAGGTCTTTTTGGGATTAAAGCAAGTTTTGGAAGAGTGCCTGTCTACCCTGTATCTGCTACTCCAACTTTAGCACATGTAGGCCCATTAACTCGAAATGTAGATGATGCATGTAAAATTTTGAATATTATTTCTGGTTCAAACTGGAAGGATCCATTTTCAGTGTCAGAAAAAACACCAAATTTTTCTAAAGAAATTTTAAAAGAGAAAAAATATAAAATAGCTTGGAGTCCGACTTTAGGTTATGCAAAACCAGAAAAAGAAGTTTTAAATAAATTGGAGGAAACGATAAAAAAAATTTCTTCTTTGGGTCATACAGTAGAACTGGTCGATAATATATTTGAGAAAGATCCAGTTGATTTATGGAATGCAGAATTTTATGCAGGAGTTGGGACTAAATTGAAACAAACAATAGATAACAACCCAAATCTTATTGATCCTCCAATATTAGAAGTTCTTAAGATAGCTATTACTCAGGAAATGGGAAATTACTATGGATCTGTTTTTGAAAGATATGCTTTAAGAGAAAAGATGAGAATCTTTTTTGAAAAATTTGATCTTCTTATAACTCCGACAATTCCATGTGTCGCTTTCAAAGCTGGGCAAAATGTGCCAGATAATTTTCCTGATCGAAATATCGTTTCTTGGGTTTATTACACATATCCATTTAATCTAACTGGTCAACCAGCAGCCTCGATTAATGCTGGTTTTAATGATCAAAATTTACCGATAGGAATGCAAGTAATATCAAAAACAAACAATGAAATAGATATTCTTAATTTTTGTAAATTTTTTGAAAAAAATTTTGTTGATTTGAAGATAAAACCAAAATTATAATTAATTAATATGGAACTTACATCAGGTATATTTAAAGCTTCTCAGGTTATATATTTAAATAACAGAGGTTCTATTTTAAGAACTATTATTTATACGATTGGTCATTTTGCTATTGCTATTACGGTTTTAATGTTAGTTGCAGATGTATCTTTTGTTATTGCGCTTACAGATGCTATTGTTGAGCCAATAGCTAATTCAGTATGGTATTTTATTTTAGATAAATGGTGGGCTAGTAAAGTTAAGAAATAACTCTCAACTGCCTAAAAAGAATCAGTTAAATGAATAATAAAAGTAGAATATTAATTTTTACTGACCTTGATGGAACAATCCTTCATAGGGATACATTCAACTTTGATATAGTAAAGGATTATATTTTAAGCTTACTATCTAAAGGAATATACATAATTCCAAATTCGAGTAAAACTGAAATTGAAATTACTAAATTTAATGAAGAGCTTGGGTCTGAGTTACCTTACATTGCAGAAAATGGATCAATAATACATGGTTTAGATCTATTAAATACAAATTTTCCAAATAAAATTATTCTTAGCAGAGAGAAAGAAGAGTTACATAAAATTTTTAACGAAAAGGTACCTGATGAGCTAAAAAGTAAATGTATTCAAATTTCTAAAATGAATAAAAAAGAGCAAGAAGAAATATTTGGTCAAAAAAATGATAAACTTAAAAATGCTTTAAAAAGAAAATATACCTTACCTTTTTTATTTAAAGGAAACAAAAATGAAAAAAATAAGTTATTAAAAATTTTAAGTTCTAGCTCGTTAACTCTTCAAGAAGGCGGACGTGTTTTAAACCTTTGTGATAATATTAACAAAGTTAAATCCATGAATAGAGTTATAAAAATTTTAAAAAAAAATGAAGATAAAATTAAGACAATCGCAGTTGGCGACAATTACAATGATCTAGATATGTTAAAAAGTTGTGAAATCCCTTGTTTGGTTTTTAACGATCAATTTAAACTTGATCAAATTAACATTGATAATCTTATATTTTCTAATAAGCCATCTCCTGAAGGCTGGGCTGATGTGATTAAAAAGGCTCTAGATAAATTAAATTATAATGTCTAAAATTTAAAATGGGTGATTTTTCTCAAAATGGAATAATATCAACTTTACATGACTTTGGAACCAGATCTACAAATGAAATTGAAAAAGATCTGCTTAAATTTTCCAAAGAAAGAAAGATGGAGTTAATTTTACCTTGTCTCTATTCTGAGCTTGAAGGCTCAGCTTTACCAAAAATTGTAGATGAGATAAGTAAAACTAAATATTTAGATCATGTTATTGTAGGATTAGATAAAGCAAATCTTACACAAGCAAAAAAAGCTTGGAAATTTTTTAAAAAATTAAAAACCCCTTTTTCTCTTTTATGGAATGATGGGCCTGAATTAAAAAAACTTGATCAAGAATTAAAAAAAAAAGATCTCTCACCCAATGAGCTCGGTAAAGGTAGAAATGTTTGGTATTGCATTGGCATGTCCATAGCAAGAGATACTGCTCGTTCAGTAGCTCTGCACGATTGTGATATTAAAACCTATGATAGAAGAATGTTAGCTAAACTTTTTTACCCAGTGGTAAATCCACTTTTTAACTTTGAATTCTGTAAAGGATATTACCCAAGAGTAGCAAATAGTAAAATGAATGGTCGAGTTGCAAGATTACTTGTTTTTCCTTTACTCACAGCTTTAGAAAAAACTATCGGCAAAAGTGATTATCTAAATTTTATGAAGTCATTTAAATATCCTTTAGCTGGAGAATTTTCCTTTAGACGAAATGTATTGCCAGAATTAAGAATATCTTCTGATTGGGGAATAGAAGTTGGAATTTTATCTGAAATGCAAAGAAGTTTTTCACCTCAAAATATTTGCCAAGTAGACTTGGCAGATACATATGACCATAAGCATCAGGTTTTATCTATAGATGACGAAACTAGAGGACTATCTAGAATGTCAATCGATATTATTAAAACGTTTATAAAAAAATTAGCTACTCAAGGGAATTCATTTAGTCGAGAAAAATTTAGATCTTTAAAGGCAACTTATTACAGATCAGCTTTAGATTTAATCGATATATATAGAAGTGATGCATATATGAATGGTTTAGACTTTGACTCTCATACTGAAGAGAAGGCCGTTGAATTATTTGCAATGAATATTATGAAAGCTGGAGAAGCTTTTATACTTAATCCAATGGATACACCTTTTATACCAACATGGAGTAGAGTTAAAAGTGCTATCCCTGATTTTTTGGGAAGATTAGAAAGAGCTGTTAATGAAGATAACAAAAAATATTATTAATGTTATCCAAAATAAATCAAAAGAGAATCTATTCTAAATTAAATAATATTTATAAGATTCATTGCCCAAGTGAGAAGATTTATTTTTACAAAAATGAAATTATAAAACTCATAAATGGTTTTAATAAAAAAAATAAAAAAAAGAAAAAAAATATATCTGAAAAAACCTCAATGCTTATTTGCTATGGAGATAGCATTTTTTCCCAAAATCAAAAACATTCAATTAAAGTATTCAAAAACTTCTTTAATAAAAAATTAAGTAAAAATTTTAATACTGTTCATTTTTTACCATTTTATCCCTCAAGCAGTGATAGTGGTTTTGCAGTCAAAGATCATTACAAAATTGATAAAAAACTTGGCAATTGGCCAGATATAAAAACTTTTTCAAAAAAAAATGATGTGATGGCAGACATTGTCATTAATCATTCATCTGCAAGAGGTTTATGGTTTAAAAATTTTTTAAAAGGAAAAAGACCTGGTAAAGATTATTTTTTAACAGTGGATAATAAGTTTAATACCTCAAAAGTGGTGAGGCCAAGAGATCATAAACTATTAAAAAAAATAAATATTTTTGGTAAAACTGATTATCTTTGGCGAACATTCAGCCCTGATCAACTAGACCTAAATTTTAAAAACCCTGCTGTATTATTGCGCTTTATAAAGATTATGATTAATCTAATTAATAATGGAGTGACTATTTTTAGATTAGACGCAATCGCTTACTTATGGAAGGAAAGCGGAACAAAGTGTATTAACTTAAAAAAGACTCATGAAATTATAAAAATCCTAAGAATAATTACTAGCTTGCTCAATACTCAAAGCTTAATAGTTACTGAAACTAATTTACCTGAAAAAGAAAATTTAAGTTACTTTGGAAATAATGATGAGGCTAATTGGATATATAATTTTTCCTTGCCACCTTTATTAATACATGCCTTTTTATTTGAAAATAATTTTTATCTCTATAATTGGAGTAAAAAACTTCCGAAAAGTAAAGTTGGAAATTGTTATCTAAATTTTATTGCATCTCATGATGGTGTTGGAATTAGGCCCACTGAAGGAATACTGAGTGACAAAGTCTTAAAAGATTTTCTAAGCAGGCTAAAGAAAAATGGATCAAAATTTTCATATAGAAAAATTCAAAATAAATCAAAAAAAGTTTACGAGGCAAATATAACAGTATTTGATGCTTTAAAAAAAACTAATTACGATAATGGTGAATTTGCTTTTGAGAGGTATGTTTCTGCGCATTCAATAATGATTGCATTAGAAGGAGTGCCAGCGATTTATTTCAATTCCATGTTCGGTACATCTAATGATGAAGCAAAATTTGTAATTACCGGTAATAATCGAGATGTTAATAGATATAAATGGAATTTAAAAAATATTACAAACAAACTTAATAATAAAGATTCTAAAGAAAGTTATTTTTATAAAAAAATTTCCAGTCTATTAAGTATCAAAAAAAAGCAAAAAGCATTTCATCCAAACGCGAGTAGAGAGAATATTAATCTTGGATCAAAAATATTTTCTTTTAAAAGAGAAAGTATTGATAAAAAACAAACTATAATTTGCATAACAAACCTCTCCTCAGAAATGCAATATTTCAAGTTAAACAAAAAGCTTTTAAAATATAAGGATTTATTAGGAAGTAAAATATTTTTTACACTTAATAAAAGAATTAAGTTAGATCCCTGTCAAACACTGTGGCTATCTAATAGATAAATTATTTTTCCCAATCAAATCTTGGAAAAGAGTCGAAAATTTTGAATATACCATCCGACCATTGATTACAAACTTTAGAGTATTCTTCATCAGAAATATTCAAACATTTTTGTGCAAGTATTTTATATTCATCTTTTTTATAAACCACAAAATCAATAGGTGGCCCAACAGTTAAGTCACTTTTTAAAGTAGAGTCGATTGAAATCAAAGCACATCTAGAAGCATCTCCTATAGATACATCAGGTTTTATAACTCTATCTAAAATTGGTTTACCATATTTTACCTCTCCAATTACTAAATAAGGTTTGCTATCCGCTGGCTTGATATAATTACCTTGTGGGTAAACCAAATAAAGTTCCATAGGTTGGCCTTTAATTTGTCCACCAACTATAAAAGTTGATCCTAATAAAACTGTATCGGTATTGATTCCTTTTGGCATTGAATGTTCAACATTTAGAGATCCAATATAAGAAGCTATTTGATCAAAATCTTTACAAGTATTTAAATTCATAATTCCAGATGTATCTTTTAAATCTTTTTCAATAGACTTATATACAGCTTGTGAAGTACCCAAATTTCCTGAAGTGACAATTACAATTGTTCTATCACCAACATCATAAGTAAACATTTTGGAATAAATATTTACATTATCCAGTCCTGCATTAGTTCTTGAATCTGATGCAAAAACTAGACCATCTTTAGCTTTTATACCAATACAATAAGTCATATTTATTAAGCAATATTTTTAAATTTGCTTAATGTATAATCTATTTCTTACATAACAGGTATAACAATTATACAATTGAATTAATTAGTTTAAAATTTGAAGATATATTATGGCATCTAAATTATGGAAAGATTATAACGCTAAAAATGCATATGATGGTTATTTTACAGCGGACAACAAATTAAGAAAACACGCAAAAATAATATCTGGAATTTTAGAAAAATACGGGAAGAAAAAACTTCAAGAAATTGAAAAAAATTGTCAAAGTACAATAAGTGCCAGAGGAATAAATTTTAGAGTTTATGCTGCAAATAATAGAGCTGAAGAAAAAAAATGGCCTTTAGATATCATCCCTAGAATAATACCCAAACCCGTTTGGAATAAAATTTCAAAAGGTTTAAAACAAAGAGCTAAAGCTCTTAATCTTTTTATTGATGATATATATAATCAAAAAAAAATTTTTAAAGATAAGATAATACCTGCTGACTTAATCTTAAAATCTCCTTATTATATAAAGCAATGTGAAGGTTTTTCACCAAAATTTAAAGCTTGGTCAAATATATCTGGGATTGATTTAATTAGAAATAAAAATGGAGAATATTTAGTTCTAGAAGATAATTTAAGAGTACCATCAGGTGTCTCTTACATGCTTGAGAACAGAATGGTTATGATGGATGTTTTTCCAGAACTATTTTCTAGGTATAAAGTTTCATCAATTCATCAGTACACAAATAAATTATATAATTGTATGGTTGAATGTATTCCAAAAAAGACAGCTAATCCTCATATGGTTGTTTTAACTCCCGGTATTTATAATTCAGCTTACTTTGAACATTCATTTTTAGCAGAGCAGATGGGGATTGCTTTAGTCGAGGGTAAAGACCTTTTTGTTGAAGATGATAATGTTTACATGAAAACTGTAAAAGGGCCTCTTAAAGTTGACTGTATATACAGAAGACTTGATGACAGTTTTTTGGATCCTAAAGTATTCAATAAAGAGTCTTTAATTGGAGTTCCAGGTTTATTTAAATGTTGGTTAAAAAAGAATGTTGGTATCTTAAATGCAATAGGAACAGGTGTTGCAGATGACAAGGTTGTTTATTCGTATGTAAATAGAATGATTACTTATTATCTAGGTGAACAACCTTTGTTAAACCAAGTAGAAACATATTTATGCCATGAAGAAGAACAAAAAAAATATGTTCTAGAAAATCTATCCAAGCTAGTTGTAAAACCAGCAAATGCTTCAGGTGGCTATGGTTTAATGATAGGACCCAAAGCGCCAAAAAAAGAGATTGAGGAGGTAAGACAGAAAATTTTAAAAAATCCAAGAGAATTTATTGCTCAACCACTAGAAGTGTTATCAACTGGTCCAACCATCACAAATAACAATATAGAGCCAAGACACGTTGATCTAAGACCATTTGTTTTGACAGGAAAATCAAATTATGTAACTTCAGGTGGACTAACAAGAGTAGCATTAAGAAAAGGCAGCACTATTGTCAATAGTTCACAAGGTGGTGGATCCAAAGATACTTTAATTGTTGGTTAAAAATATTTATTTAATAAGAGCTTTTTCTAAATACTTTACATCAAGTTTACAATCTTTGTACCCATGCTTAACTACATTTAGATATCTTTCTGTTGGAAATCTAAAAGGCGTTTTTTTTGTCATAGTGTAAGTCATCACTTTTTTGCCTTCATGTAAAAAATAGTATTTTTTATATAAAATAGGAAAGTCCTCATAAACGTCCAACTTTTTTTCATCACTTTTTGATATTTCAAATAAACCGCCCGGAACAATTGAATTTTTTTTAGGTTCAATATCAGCTGCTCTATATTTACTTCGAAAAGTTAATCTAAAATCTTTTAAATCTATTTTTTTAAGAAATATGCTATTCTTGCATCTTCTTTTCATTTGACTATGATGAAGGTTACTACCGTAGGCAAAGTAAAGCATTTATCTTTCTACAACTTCAATATTTTTTTCTTTTATAAATTTTAGAATTTGAGTATTGCAATAGTCAATTTTAGATTGATTTTCAGATCTCAAAACGATTGATACACCTAACTTGCCAGCATGAAAAAAAGGATAACTTCCAATTTCAACATCTTGATTTTCATCTTGAACTTTCATCAAAGAATTGGCAATTTCACTCTCAACTGTTCTTAAATTAATTGTATGACTTAAAATTGGTTCTCCGCCAGCTAATTTATTCTTTAATCCTCCTAACATTGATTTCATTATTGATGGCACACCTGGTAAACAAAATACATTTTCAACACTAAATCCTGGAGCACCACTTGTTGGATTTAAAATTAATTCTGCATTTTCTGGCATCCATGCCATTCTTTGTCTACCTTCATTGAATTCTCCTTTTTTGTAATAAGAATCTAAAATTTTAAAAGCTTCCTTATGTACCCCATATTTTTGATTAAAAACTTTTGAAACAGATTGAGCAGTAATATCATCATGGGTAGGACCAATCCCACCAGTTGTAAAAACATAATCATTGGATTTTCTTAAAACATTAAGTGTATCAACGATTATTTTTTCCACATCAGGAATAACTCTTACTTCATTGACTTTTATACCAATTGAATTAAGCCAAAGAGCCAGTGTGCTAGTATTTGTGTCTTGGGTCCTTCCTGATAAAATTTCATTACCAATTATTAGAATTGCAGCATTAACTTTTTTGTTTTTACTCATTATTGTATGTATAATTTGAAAATGGAATTTACCAAGTCTTTAATAAAAGGCAAATTAATCAAAAGATACAAACGTTTTTTTGTTGATATTAGGTTAGATAATCAAGTGGTAACAGCGCATTGTCCTAACACTGGATCTATGAAAGGTTTGTTAGATGAAGGAAATGAGGCCTATCTTTTAAAAAATGATGACCCAAAAAGAAAGTTGAAATACACACTTCAAATTCTAAAGGCCAAGGGAAATCTTGTAGGTGTAAATACTCATTTAGCTAACAAAATTGTTCACTACGGCCTTATGGAAAATCTTATTGATGAGTTAAAAAATACTAAAACAATTAAACCAGAGGTTTTTTTCAATAAAGAGACGAGATTTGATTTTTTTGCTGAAAAAAATGATAAAAAGATCTTTATAGAGGTAAAAAACGTAACGCTTTTTCGAGATAAGAAAACTGCTGAATTTCCTGACGCAATTACCTCAAGAGGATCAAAACATTTGCTCACCCTTATTGATGCCATAAAAAAAGGTTATAAAACATACTTAATTTTTCTAGTGCAAATACAAAATATGGAAAACTTTAAAATAGCAAAAGACATCGACCCAGAATATTATAATAATTATCAGGTTGCTAAAAAAGCAGGAGTAAATTTTTTAGCTTATAGATGTAAAATAAGTTCAAAAAAAATTTTGATCGAAAAAAAATTAAAAATTATAAATGAATAATTACTCTGAAAAGTTTGAAAAAATGAGGATAGCAGGAAAACTTGCTGCTCAAACATTAGATATGCTTACCGACCATATTAAAGAGGGTGTTTCGACATCCCATATTGATAAACTTGGATATGAATTTATCCGTGATAATGGTGGCTACTCAGCACCTCTTTTTTACAGAGGCTTTACAAAATCACTTTGTACTTCTCTTAACCACGTTGTTTGTCACGGCATTCCCTCTGAGGATAGAATTTTAGAGAATGGAGATGCTTTGAATGTTGATGTCACAGCTATTGTCAATAATCATTACGGAGATACGAGTAGAATGTTCTGTGTAGGGAATACATCAGTAAAATTGAATAATTTAATTGACGCCACTCATAACGCTTTAATGAAGGCTATTAAAATACTTAAACCAGGAATTAAACTTGGAGATATCGGTCATGAAATTCAATCTCATGTAGAGGAAAAAGGTTTTTCTGTTGTAAGAGATTTTTGTGGTCATGGAATTGGTACTACTTTTCATGAACCACCAAATATTCTTCATTATGGAAATAAAAATACGGGTATTGAAATAAAATCAGGAATGACATTTACAATAGAGCCTATGATAAATGCTGGAAAATTTGCTACGAAAGTCCTTAATGACGGATGGACTGCAGTTACTAAAGATAAATCTTTATCTGCACAATTTGAACATACAGTGGGAATTACAGAAAATGGTTATGAAATCTTTACAGAATCTGTTAAAGGTTATTCAAAGCCTCCATACTTATAATTAATGATAAAAAGATACTCGCGAAAAGAACTTACTGATATCTGGTCAGAAGAAAATAAATATAAAATTTGGCTTGATGTTGAAATAGCTGCAGCTCAAGCAATGGAAAAATTAGGACAAATTCCAAAAGGAGTTTCTTCTGTTGTAAGAAAGAAAGCAAAAATAAATGTAAAAAGAATTCATCAAATTGAAAGCCAGGTAAAGCATGATGTTATTGCCTTTCTAACTTCTGTAACAGAAAAAGCGGGAATTAATGCTAGATACTTACATCAAGGGATGACCTCTTCAGATGTATTGGATACAAGTTTTAACATTCAATTAGCTCAATCAGGAAAAATTATTCTTAAAGACTTGGATCAAATAATGAAAGTACTTAAAAGACAAGCTAGAAAATATAAGTTTACTCCTTGCATGGGAAGAAGCCATGGAATTCATGCAGAGCCGATTACCTTTGGTTTAAAGTTAGCGTCTTTTTATGAAGAATTTAAAAGGAATAAAAAAAGATTAATTAATGCAATAGATGAAGTTTCTACCTGTGCAATTTCAGGTGCAGTAGGAACTTTTGCAAATATTAACCCAAACGTAGAAAAACATGTTGCAAGAAAGCTAAATTTAAAAGTAGAACCTATTTCAACTCAAGTAATCCCAAGAGATCGTCATGCTTTTTATTTTTCAGTTTTAGGAATAATTGCAGGTTCAATTGAAAGAGTTGCAATTGAAATAAGACATTTGCAAAGAACTGAAATTTATGAGTTACAAGAATTTTTTTCAAAAAATCAAAAAGGTTCTTCTGCGATGCCTCACAAAAAAAATCCAATTTTAAGTGAAAATTTAACTGGATTAGCAAGAATGGTTAGAAGTTCAGTAATACCTGCACTTGAAAACATAGCTTTGTGGCATGAAAGAGATATATCTCATTCTAGTGTTGAGAGAAATATTGGACCAGACGCAAATATTACAATAGATTTTGCTTTAGTTAGACTTGCTAATATTTTAGATAATATGATTGTCTATCCAAAAAAAATGTTAGAAAATTTAAATTTGACTAAAGGTTTAATTTTCTCTCAAGAGTTGATGCTTGAACTTACAAAAACTGGTTTAAGTAGGGAAAAATCATACAAAATGGTTCAAAGTTACGCAAAAAAATGTTTTGCTGAAAACTTGGATTTGTTTAATGTCATTCAATCTGACAAATACATAATGAGTAAAATTTCATCGAAAAAATTAAGTTCTATTTTTAGTTATTCTAAACATTTTAAAAATGTGAATTTAATCTTTAGAAGAGTATTTAGATAATGAAAAAGGGTAAAAAGATTTATGAGGGAAAAGCAAAAATTATTTATGCTACCCAAGATAAAGATCTAGTAATTCAATACTTCAAAGACGACGCAACCGCATTTAATAATCAAAAAAGAAGCACCATAGAGGGAAAGGGAGTTTTGAACAACAGAATATCTGAACATATCCTCACTAATCTTTCTCAAATAGGTATAAAAAATCATTTAGTTAAGCGTCTTAATATGAGAGAGCAAATTATAAAATTGGTAGAAATAATACCAATAGAATTTATAGTTAGAAATGTTGCAACTGGATCTTTGACAAAAAGATTAGGTATTGAAGACGGAACAGTTCTCAAAGAACCCTTGGTCGAATATTGCTTGAAAGATGATAAGCTTGGTGACCCCTTAATTGCTGAGGATCACATTTATGCATTTGACTGGGCTAAAAGAAAAGAAATTGAAAAAATTAAAAAAATGATATTTAGAATTAATGATTTTATGATTGGAATGTTTAGAGGTATTGGCATTAAACTAATAGATTTCAAATTAGAATTTGGAAGAATTAAATCTAACGGAAAAAGCGATGTCATACTTGCTGATGAAATAAGTCCTGATACATGTAGATTATGGGACTCTATTACAGACAAAAAACTCGATAAAGACAGATTTAGAAAAGATTTAGGTGATTTAATTCCAGCTTATACAGAAGTTGCAAAAAGATTAGGCATACTACATGAACAATCAAACGTATCAGCTGTTAATGTTACAAAATTATCATCAGTTAAAAAAAAAAATAAATGAAAGTTTCGGCAATAATAACACTTAAGAAAGATGTTTTAGATCCTCAAGGCAAAGTTATTCATCAAACATTAGATGGAATGGGTTTTAAAGATGTCAATGAAGTAAGACAAGGAAAATATTTTGAAATTGATGTGAGGGAAAATGACCCAACAAAAGCTAAGGGAGTAGTTGAGGATATGTGTAAAAAACTTTTAGCTAATCTTGTTATTGAAAATTACAAAATTATTGAGACACAATAATTAATGAAATCATCTGTAATAACCTTTCCTGGTTCAAATTGTGATAGAGATATGGATGTTGCTCTTAATAAATTTGGATTCAAAAATAAGATGGTTTGGCATGATGATAATGAGTTGCCTAAAAGTGATTTAGTAGTATTACCAGGTGGTTTTTCTTATGGTGATTATCTTAGATGTGGAAGTATGGCATCAAAATCAAAAATAATGAAATCTGTTATCAATTTTGCTAAATCAGGTGGTTTAGTTATGGGAATTTGTAATGGCTTCCAAATATTAGTGGAAACTGGCTTGGTTCCCGGTGTTTTGCTGAGAAATAGATATTTAGAATTTATTTGTAAAAATGTTTTTATTAAACCAGCAAATAAAAAAAATCTTTATTTTAAGAACATTGATAAGGATATTTTAGAATTTCATATAGCTCACAATGAAGGAAATTATTTTTGTACAAATGATCAACTCAAAGAAATTGAAGATAATAATCAAATTGCAATTTATTATTGTAATAATAAAGGTCAAATTGAAGAAAAATTTAATCCTAATGGGTCGATAAAAAATATTGCAGGAATATTTAATAAAGAAAAAAATGTTTTGGGAATGATGCCACATCCTGAAAGAATGATTGATCAATGTTTGTCTGGAGAAGATGGATCTTTATTTTTTAAAAATCTAATCAATAACATCAAAAATGCTAGTTAACGAAAATACAGCAATAGAGCATGGCCTCAAATCAGATGAATACAAAAAAATCTGTAAATTATTAAAAAGGACACCTAATTTAACTGAGCTTGGTATATTTTCAGCTATGTGGAATGAACATTGTTCCTATAAATCTTCTCGGCTTCACTTAAAAAAATTACCCACTAAAGGAAAAAAAGTAATTCAAGGACCTGGAGAAAATGCTGGAGTGATCGATATTGAAGATGGTGACGCAATAGTTTTTAAAATTGAAAGTCATAATCACCCATCATTTATTGAACCATATCAAGGAGCGGCTACCGGAGTTGGGGGAATTATGAGGGATGTTTTTACTATGGGGGCAAGACCTATAGCAAATTTAAATTCAATTCATTTTGGATCTACTCAACACAAAAAAACAAAAAATTTATTAAGAGGCGTTGTTCATGGCATTGGTGGTTACGGTAACTGTATGGGTGTTCCGACAATTGCAGGTCAAACTTCATTTGATAGTTCTTATAATGGAAATATTTTAGTAAATGCCATGACACTAGGTTTAGTAAAGAAAAATAAAATATTTTACTCTAAAGCTGCAGGTCTAGACAAACCTGTTATATATGTAGGATCTAAAACTGGCAGGGACGGAATTCATGGAGCTAGTATGGCATCTGCAAGCTTTGATGAAAAAATAGAGGAAAAAAAACCTACTGTTCAAGTGGGTGATCCTTTTACTGAGAAACTGTTGCTAGAGGCATGCTTAGAATTAATGGAAGGTGATTCTATTATTGCAATTCAAGATATGGGAGCAGCAGGTCTTACCTCTTCAAGTATTGAAATGGCTTCTAAGGGTAACCTTGGAATAGAAATTAATCTTAATAAAGTTCCATGTAGGGAGTCAAAAATGACCCCATATGAAATTATGTTGTCTGAAAGTCAAGAGAGGATGTTAATTGTTTTAGAAAAAGGGAAAGAAGAACTGGCAAAAAAAATTTTTGATAAATGGAATTTAGATTTTTCTGTGATAGGTAAAACTACTAATTCAAAAAATATAGAGCTATTTTTTGATAATGAACAAGTTGCAAAGATTCCAGTGAATACTTTAGTTGAAAATTCTCCAATGTATGATCGAAAATGGAAAAAAACTAAATTACCAAAAAAAAATAAATTTAAAAAAGATGTTTATAATGATTTGAAAATTCAAGATATTCTAAAAAAAGTTCTATCTAATCCAAATATATGCAGTAAAGAATGGATTTGGCAACAATACGATCATACTGTAATGGGTGATACCATTCAAAAACCTGGTGGAGACTCCGGGGTAGTCAGAGTTCACGGAACAGAAAAAGCTGTTGCTGCATCAGTTGACTCTTCAGCTGTTTATTGTTGGGCACACCCGCTAACTGGAGGCAAACAAGTAGTGGCTGAAAGTTGGAGGAATTTAGTCTCAGTTGGAGCTACACCAATAGCTATTACGAATTGTTTAAATTTTGGAAGTCCAGAAAACGAAGAAAATATGGGTGAGTTTGTCGAATGTGTTCAGGGAATAGGTGAAGCAAGTAAATATTTAAATTTTCCAGTAGTTTCTGGAAATGTATCTTTTTATAACCAGACTAAGGAGGTTGGTATTAAACCAACTCCTTCAATTGGAGGTGTAGGTTTAATAAAAGATTATAAGAAAATGATAACCATGGATTTTAAGGAAAATAACAATGTTGTTCTGATTATCGGTAAAACCGAAGGTCATATGGATCAAAGTTTATTTGCAAGAATAATTTTAGATGAGAAAAATGGTCCACCACCAGAAGTAAATTTATTTAATGAAAAAAATAATGGTCAATCTCTATTAAGCTTAGTTGAAAAAGACCTTGTAAAAAGTGCTCATGACATTTCCTTAGGAGGTATAATAGTTGCTTTAAGCAAAATGTGCATCAAAGGAAATAAAGGTATTAAATTAAATAAAACAAAGAATTTAATCAATGAAATTGAATACCTTTTTGCAGAAGACCAAGGAAGATATATAATTGAGATTAATCAAAAAGATCTAAATGAGGTTAATAAAATATTAGATAAAAATTCAGTTTATCACGAAGAATTAGGGGTTATTATTGAAAAAGATATGATTATCAATTCAAAGACAAAAGTTTCAATTGACGAATTAAAATCTTATAATACTAATTGGTTAACTAACTATATGAGTTCTTAATGGCAATGGATTTAAAAGAGATCGAAAAATATATCAAAGAGGCAATGCCGGATGCTTCTATCGAAATTCAAGATTTGGCAGGTGATGGAAATCATTACTCTGCAACAATCACTTCCGCACATTTTGCTGGCAAAAGTAGAATAGAGCAGCATAAGATGGTTTACAATTCTCTTAAAGGCAAAATGGGAAACGAATTACACGCTCTTGCAATTAAAACAAAGGAACAATAATGGACGAAAAAATAAAAGCCGAAATTCAAAATCATATAAACAATAATGACGTGTGCTTATTCATGAAAGGAACACCTGATGCCCCTCAGTGTGGTTTCTCAATGGCGGTGTCAAATATTTTCAAGATATTAGAGGTCAAATTTAAAAGTATTAATGTACTAGAAAACCAATCAATGAGGGAGGGAATTAAAACATTTAGTGACTGGCCAACTATTCCACAACTTTATATCAAAAAAGAATTTATTGGTGGTTGTGATATCATAAAAGAGATGTATGAAAGTGGAGAATTAAAAAAAACTTTTGATGAAAAAGGTATTAATTACAAAAAATAATTTTATCTAGAATAATATTCAATCACTAAATTAGGTTCCATTATAATGGGATATGGAACTTCTTCAAATTTTGGTATTCTCACAAACTTAAACTTTTTATTTTTTTGATCCAACTGAATATATTCTGGAGTTTCTCTTTCTTTATTTGCCAGTGCAATATCAATAATTGCTAGTTGTTTTGACTTATCTCTGATTTCAATTGTATCCTCTTCTTTTACTGAGTAACTTGATATATTTACTTTTTTTCCATTTACTTTAACATGACCATGATTAATTAATTGTCTTGCAGAAAAAATTGTAGTTGCAAATTTAGCTCTATAAATAACAGCATCTAATCTTCGCTCAAGTAAACCTATAAGATTTTCTCCAGTGTCACCTTTAAGCATACTTGCTTTTTTATAGATATTTCTGAACTGTCTTTCATTTATATTTCCATAATAAGCTTTCATTTTTTGTTTAGCTTGCAACTGAATTCCGTAGTCCGATGGTTTTGAAGATTTTGTTTGTCCGTGTTGCCCTGGACCATAAGCTCTTTTATTAAAAGGGCTTTTGGGTCGACCCCACAAATTTACTTTTAATCTTCTATCTACTTTATGTTTAGAGTTTAATCTTTTTGTCATTTAGTAGTGTGGTTTATAAACTTACTCATTATTTTGTCAATCAACGTTTTTTACCAAGACTTGCAAATACGCTTGATAAAATACGTGTTTCTTTATCAGATAATTCCATTTTATAAAAAATATTTCTCAAATTCTGTAACATTATAGGTTTCTTTTCTTTTGGTTTAAAAAAATTAATATCTTCCAAATTATTTATACAAAGACTTATCATTGAATGAATTTCTTTTTTTGAGGCAGATTTTATTTTTTTAGATTTAAGAAATGGCTTAGTTTTTATTTTTAAAATACTTGAAATAATTTGAGCAATTATGATTAAACTGTGAGAAAGATTTAATGACTTAAATTCTGGATTAGTTGGAATTTGCAGAGTATAATTAGCATAACTTATCTCATCATTTGAGAGACCTGATGCCTCAGATCCAAATAAAAAACCAACTTTTTTTTTAAAGTCTATTTTTTTTAAATCATCAAGATTTATGTGTTTTATATTTTTATTTCTAAATCGTGCTGAAGTTGCAATTACAATATCCACATCTTTAAGAGCCTTTTCAATATTCTCGTATACTTTACTTTGATGGATAATATTTTTTGCACCAACTGAAGTAGCAAAAATTTTATCATTGGGGAAAATAGGCTTAGGATTTATTAAAACTAACTTCTTAAAACTAAAATTTTTTATTGCTCTTGCGCATGCACCAATATTTTCTGACAATTGTGGCCTGTGAAGGATAAATGAAATATTATTTTTTGACATATTAACCAGTCAAACCGTGTTCTCCATTATAAGATGATATTTCTGAATTATGAATACCCTCTAAAAATTTTTCATCTACATCCCAAATAGATACTTTTAATGGATAACATTTTGCAATATCAGATGAATGCTCAGAACCACAGTCACCACCTGGGCATGCAGATAAAACACCTAGTAAATCTGTCTCTGCAAAAAATTCTAAAAAGTCTCCTGGTCTTACTGGACTTGACTTCATAAAATATTGCTTTGTATCGTTAGTAAATCCTGTCAGCATAAAAACATTCAGAACGTCATGAACTATTTTTTCTGCATCATTTTTATTAAGTCCTTGTTCTTTTACTAAAGCCCTAGTCAAATTTGAATGACAACAATAATGATAATCATTTCCTGATATCAGTTTAGTTGTGTAAGGATCACATCGAGTTCCAATTACATCATGTACTGAACCACCATCCTTGTCATAACCATACCAGTCTAATGTATCCCATGTGATTGTAGCTAATGATCTTAAATAAGGAAAACTGCTAAACATTTTATCCCCAACTGAAATATGTGTTCCATATAGAGCTCTGGTCTTTCCAGAATAAAATTTTTCATCAAGATTATCTGCTTGGAATATATTTAAATCGCCCACTTGAGGACCCTCAATACTTTCTATTCTAAAAAAGTTTCCTGATTTTACCTTAAATGTTTTTGCATCTCGTGGGGGTATTATAACCTCATTAATCTTTTTAATATGCTGTCTAGCTTTATGTAATATTTCAAGATTTGTAGAAATATTTTCATTTGGATAACAAACAACTGGATTGGCGCCTACCCTATTATCAATATCTTGGGGTTTTTTTGAAAATTTATTAATTTTCATTTATTTGCTTGCAGGAGCATTATCTTTGAAAAGTTTATAGTCCAAACTATCTATTAATGCTTTAAAGGATGCCTCAATAATATTTGTTGATACTCCAATAGTAAACCAATTCTTACCTTTGGCGTCGGTGCTTTCAATAGATACCCTAGTTACAGCTTCTGTACCTGTATTCAAAATTCTTACTTTATAATCAACTAATTTCAAATCTTTTAAGTACTTCGAATATTTTACTAATCTATCAACATTATTTCTTATTGCGTTATCTAGAGCATTGACAGGACCGTTACCTTCACCTTCACAAACAATTTTCTCTCCATCTACCTCCAATTGAGCTTTAGCAGATGATACAATTATTCCTGAATGATTTTTCTTAACTGAAACATCATATTCTGTTATAGAAATATATCTTGGTATCTCACCGATTATTCTTCTCGCGAGTAATTCAAATGAAGCGTCTGCTCCATCATAACTGTAACCAATAAACTCCCTATCTTTCACTTCATCCAAAAGTTTTTTGATTTTTGGATCATTTTCATCAATGTTTATATTTATAGTCTTCAACCTTGAAATAATATTTGATTTTCCAGATTGATCTGAAATTACTATGTTTCTATTATTTCCAACACTTTCCGGACTAATATGCTCATAAGTCTTTGGATCTTTTTGAACTGCTGAAACATGTAAACCACCTTTATGAGAAAAGGCTGCCGCACCTACATAAGGTAAATGCATATTTGGCTTTCTATTTAATACTTCATCCAATAGTCTGGAACACTCAGTTAAATTTTTAATATTTGATGAGTTGATTTTTATCTCAAACTTTGATGAAAAATCTTTCTTAAGATAAAAAGTTGGAATTAACGACATTAAATTTGCATTACCACATCTCTCACCCAATCCATTTATAGTTCCTTGAACTTGACGTGCTCCTGATAATACAGCGGCTAAAGTATTTGCTACTGCATTTCCTGTATCATTGTGCGCATGAATACCTAAATTTTTTCCTGGTATTACTTTGCAAACTTCTGAAACTATTTGAGAAACTTCATGAGGAAGGGTTCCTCCATTAGTGTCACATAAAACAATCCATCTAGCTCCCTCATCATAAGCTGCCTTTATACAAGCTAAAGCGTACTTTGAATTTGCTTTATACCCATCAAAAAAATGCTCAGCATCAAACATAAATTCTTTTTTAGCTTTAACAAAATGTTTTGTGCTCTCACTTATATTTTCCAAATTTTCTTCATTTTTAATTCCTAAAGCAACATCAACATGAAAGTCCCATGATTTTCCTACGAGACAAACAGAAGATGTATTTGAATTCATAATAGCTGATAATCCAGGGTCGTTTTCAGCACTACGCCCTGATTTTTTGGTCATTCCAAATGAAGTTAATTTTGAATTTTTAAAATTATGATTCTTTTGAAAAAATTCTGTATCTGTTGGATTGGCACCTGGCCATCCAGCTTCAATGTAATCCACTCCTAAATTATCAAGTGCTGATGCAATTTTTTCTTTATCCTTTATAGAAAAATCAACTCCTTGAGTTTGGGCTCCATCTCGAAGTGTTGTATCGAATATATATAATCTTTCTTTACTCATTTAAATTTCCACAGTGTTTTACCATCTTTGTCCTCTATTAAAACACCTTTGTCTAAAAGTTCATTTCTAATTCTATCAGCCTCTTTATAATCCTTATTTTCTCTAGCTTTATTTCTTAAGTTTATCATCTTATCAATTTCTGTTTCACTTAAAGAAACCCTATTTTTTTTGAAATTTAACCATTGCTCATTCGTTTCATTCAATAAACCAACAAATTGACAAGCAGATATAAACAAATCTTTACTCTCACCTTTGTTTGCTTTCTCATACAAATTATGAAGATTAGCTATAAAGCCAGGTGTATTTAAATCTTCATATAAGGGTTTTAATATTTCATCTGGAACCTTTACAGAATTAAAATTATTTAAACTAATTTGGTACCATTTATCTAAAGTATTTTCACAATCGATTAATAATTTATCATTCCAATCTAAAGGCTGCCTATAATGTGCACTCATCAGTGCTAATCTGATTACTTGACCACTCATTTTTTTTCTAAATTCTTTTATTTTTAGAATATTTCCTTGAGACTTAGCCATTTTTTCATTTGACATTGTGATAAACGCGTTATGTATCCAATAATTTGCAAAACTCCTAGTATCGTTTGCACACCTTGATTGAGCAATTTCATTTTCATGATGAGGAAAAATTAAATCTATTCCACCACCGTGGATATCAAATTCGTCACCTAAAATTTTTTTTGACATAGCGGAACATTCTAAATGCCATCCTGGTCTACCTGGTCCCCAGGGAGAATCCCAATAAGGCTCATCTTTAATTGACGGTTTCCATAAAACAAAATCCTCAGAATTTTTTTTGTTATCACTAATTTCAACTCTTGATCCTGCAATCAAATCTTCTAATTTTTTATTTGATAACTTCCCATAGTCAGGAAACTTTTTAACTTCAAAGTATACATGTTTATTGTTTTCATAAGCATAACCTTTTTTTATTAAGCTATTTATCATTTGTATCATTAAGTCTATGTGCTCTGTTGCCTTTGGTTGATGAGTTGGATTTTCACAATTCAAAAATCTGCAGTCTTCAAAAAAACTTTCTGTTATTTTTTGAGTTAACTCTTTTGAGGTTATTTTAAGTTTTTGTGAAGATAGGATAATTTTATCATCAATGTCAGTAATGTTTCTTACATATGTAACTTTTGGAAAATTATTTTTTAAAATCTTAAAGAGAATGTCAAAAATGACTAGTGGTCGCGCATTACCAATATGTGGGTCATCATAGACTGTTGGTCCACAAACATACATTCCAACATTTTCTCTTTCTCTTGGGATGAATTGTTCTTTTTTATTAGTTAAATTATTTGTTAAAAAAATATCCATTTCAATTGATTAAGAAATATACCTTATTTGATGATTTGTTAATCTAATTGATTAACTAGGAATTTTGCATACTGGAATAGGCTCCATTTTATGCATATTTTGTTTTCTAATTTTTTCGTATTCTGCTTTGTGTGGAGAATTTGGATTTGTCATTGCATCTTCTAAAGCTTGATAATCAAAACCTAATTGACCTTCATCTGTTCTTCCATCGTCCCAAAGACCGTCTGTTGGAGCGGCATCAATAATCTCTTGTGTAATTCCCAGTTCTTTTCCAATTTCCCAAACTTCAGTTTTATTACAATCAGCTATTGGCGAGATATCAACTCCTCCATCTCCATATTTGGTATAAAAACCAACTCCAAAGTCCTCTACTTTATTTCCTGTTCCAACAACTATTCCTTTGTTAGCAGCTGCCACTTGGTAAAGAGTCGCCATTCTTAATCTTGCTCTTGAGTTTGCAAATCCATGCTCATTGTCAAATTTGTTTAGTGTTGATGAAAATGTTTCAAATAATTTGTCTAAACTTATAGTGTGTGCCTCAACATTTTTAAAATTTTTAACTAACCATTGTTGATGCTTTAAACTTAAATCATGCTGATTTTCTATTTGCTTAATAGGCAAGGTTAAAACAATAGTCTTTAAGCCTGTCATTGCGCTTAATGTACTAGAAACTGATGAATCAATTCCTCCTGAAATACCTATAACTAAAGCCTGTGCTTTAGATGGCATTTTATCGACATATGATTTTATCCAGTTTGATATATATTTTACTTTTTCTGCAGGATTCATAAAAATATATTTAACAATCTTACGCTGTAAAGCAATGGCTTAAGATGCCTCTTGAATAGAATTTTTCGAATAGCTGCTATTCTTTTTAATCTCATCTGAAATCAAAAATGCTAATTCTAGGGCCTGATCTGCATTAAGTCTGGGATCACAATGCGTATGATATCTACTAGATAAGTCTGCATCAGAAATTTTTCTTGCTCCACCAGTACATTCTGTCACATTTTGACCAGTCATTTCAATATGCAAACCACCTGCATATGAACCTTCGCTTTGGTGTACTGCAAATACGTCTCTAACTTCCTTCAAAACTCTATTAAAAGGTCTAGTTTTAAAACCTGAAGTAGATTTAATTGTGTTTCCATGCATTGGGTCACAAGACCAAATTACATTTAATCCTTCTTTCTTAATTGTTCTCACAAGTTTAGGTAAGAATTTTTCTACTGAGTCATGTCCAAATCTTGAAATAAGAGTAATTTTGCCCTTCTCATTGTTTGGATTTATCAAGTTACAAATTTTAACTATTTCCTCTGGTTTGCTTGTAGGACCACATTTAATCCCTATTGGATTTTCTATACCTCTACAAAATTCAACATGTCCTCCATCTAATTGTCTTGTTCTGTCACCAATCCACACAAAGTGAGCAGATGTATCGTGGTATTCTCCAGTTGTAGAGTCTATTCTGGTCATACTTTCTTCAAAAGGTAAATGTAATGCCTCATGTGATGTCCAGAAATTGACAGTGTATAATCTATTATTAAAATCTGATGTAATTCCACACGCCGACATGAATGCTAAAGCATCAGCAATTTTGTCTTCTAATTCTTTAAATTTTTTTGCCTGAGGACTTTTTTTAATATAATCTAAATTCCACAAATGAACTTTATTTAAGTCTGCAAAACCCCCTTTTGAAAACGCTCTTAACAAATTCAAAGTTGATGCCGACTGTGAATAAGCTCTGAAAAGTCTTTTTGGATCATACTCTCTTGCTTTCTCAGTAAATTCAATTCCATTTACATTATCACCTAAATAACTTGGAAGTTCTACGTCTCCCTGTCTTTCAGTTGGTGCACTTCTAGGTTTTGCAAATTGACCAGCAATTCTACCTAGCTTAATAACTGGCAGTGAGGCGGAGTAAGTTAACACCAATGACATTTGCAAAATAAGTTTAAAAGTATCCCTTATATTATCTGGATTGAATTCAGCAAAACTTTCTGCACAATCACCTCCCTGAAGTAAGAATGCTTTACCATCTACAACTTCAGCAAGTTGTTGTTTCAAATGTCTAGTTTCACCAGCAAAAACAAGTGGAGGAAAATTTTTAATTTTACCTAAAACCTGCTCCAATTCTTTTTTATCCGGATATTCCGGGATATGTTTTACTGGATATTTTCTCCAACTATTTATTTTCCAATTTTTCATGTTCAACCTAAGATTGTTGTATCAGAGTTTTTTAATTATTCAACGGTTACCGATTTTGCCAAATTACGTGGTTTATCGATGTCATAACCTTTTTTTAACGCTGAATAATAAGCTAATTTTTGTAAAGGTATTGTTAAAAGAAAAGGCAAAAGATCCTCATTAGTTGTCTCAACTTCAATTGTTTCCCAAATATTTTCTGAAACTATTTCATCTTTACTTTTATTAGTAATCAATAAAACTTTTGCACCTCTGGCTATTACTTCCTGCATATTTGAAATTGTCTTTTTATAATAATCATCTCTAGGAGCTAAAACTACAACAGGCATACCTTCTTCTATTAATGCAAGTGGACCATGTTTCATCTCTCCGGCTGGATACCCTTCTGCGTGAATGTACGATAATTCTTTTAATTTTAAGGCTCCCTCTAGAGCTATCGGAAAAGAAAAACCTCTTCCCAAAAACATTGATCCTTTAGCATCGTTAAATGTACTTGAAATAGATTGAATCTTATTGTCTGTCATCAAAGTTTTTTTCACTAGATCTGGTAATTTTGTAAGATCTTTTAATTTTTTTACAAATAAGTCTTTACTAATATCATCCCTCAATAATCCAAGCTTAAGGGCTAAAATATATAATATCAGAATTTGTCCTAAAAAAGCTTTTGTAGATGCTACTCCAATTTCAGTTCCACAATGAATCGGTAAAACAAATTTTGAGTCTCTTGCAATTGAACTCTCAATTACATTTACAACAGAGCAAGTTTTCATTCCATTTTTATTACATAGATCCAAAGCAGCATATGTATCTGCTGTTTCACCAGATTGAGAGACAAAAACGTACAATGTTTCCTTTTTGAACCTATTTTTTCTGTATCTAAACTCTGAGGCAATATCTACGTTCACATCCAAAGAAGTTAAATGTTCAAACCAATATTTTGCCATCAAACATGAATGATAAGCAGTTCCACAACCAATAAGTGTTACTGATAAAATTTCATCTTTTTTCCAAGGAAAGTTATAAATATTAATATTGTTATTCGTTTTATCAATATATTCATTAATTCCATTTTTAAGTGTTGTCGGCTGTTCTTCAATTTCTTTAGCCATGAAATGTTTATAATCACCTTTATCGTATCTATTTTCTTCAGAAGACAATTCCAAAACTTTTTTATTTACTTTATTTCCCTCTTCATCAAAAAATTCTACATGGTCTTTTTTAACTATACAAAACTCACCATCATTTAAATAAGTAATCTTGTTGGTCATTGATTTAAGAGCGTAAGAGTCTGAACCCAAGTAATTTTCATTTGGACCATATCCAACAGCTAAAGGTGAGCCTCTTCTTGCACCTACAATTAAATTTGGTTCATCTTTAAATATAATTCCAAGAGCGAAACTTCCGTGTAAAGCCTTTAAGGTTTTTTTTACTGAATTTACAATATTTTCTGTTTTAAGATTTTCTGTAATTAAATGAACGATTACCTCAGTATCTGTTTGTGATTTAAATTTATGACCTTTGCCAACTAAAAATTTTTTAAGTAATGTAGAATTTTCGATTATTCCATTATGAACTACAGAAACATTTTGAGATGAATGAGGGTGAGCATTAATACTATTGGGTAATCCGTGTGTTGCCCATCTAACATGTCCAATACCAATAGTACCTTCCATACTTTGAACCAAAGAATTTTTTTCAAGATTATCTACTCTACCTTCAGATTTAATTTCATTAATTTCACCTCTTGAGAGTGTTGCAATACCCGCGGAGTCATAACCTCTATATTCTAACTTTTTTAAAGAATTTATTATTGTAGAAGAAACTGGTTTGCTGCTATTTATACCTATGATACCACACATGATTATTATTTTATTTTTCTTTTATATCCTTTAATTTCAGTTTGTAGTGCTCTTGTAAGAGCAAGAGATCCTTTTTTTACTTTTTTAGTTATAACTGAACCAGCGCCCACAACACTATTTTGTTCTATAGTTATTGGAGCTACCAAAGATGAATTTGATCCAATAAATGCATTATCTTTTATATTAGTTTTACTTTTTTTAACTCCGTCGTAATTACAAGTAATTGTCCCAGCACCAACATTTACCGATTTACCAATTTTACTATCACCAATATAAGAAAGATGATTTACTTTGGAACTTTTGCCAATAGTGCTTTTTTTTATTTCAACAAAATTTCCAACTTTAGAGCCATCCTTTAAAACCGTACCAGGTCTAATTCTTGCATATGGACCAACTTCAACTTTATTTTCTATTTTACAATTTTCGAGATGTGAAAAAGATTTTATATTAACATTGTTTCCAATTTTAACCTTTGATCCAAAAACAACAAATGGTTCAATAGTTACGTTTTTGCCGATTTTTGTATCGTTAGAAAAATAAATGGTATCTGGTCCAATCAATTTTACTCCAGATCTTAAAAATTTATTTCTAAGTTTAATTTGAACTTTTTGATAATTTAATTGTTTCATCTTTGAAATTCTTTACATTAAGTATATATGTTTCTTAATTCACAAAATATTTCTTAAAAATACTTTTGATAATGAAACAAAATTTTACAATTCTTTTCGATTTAGATGGTACTTTAGTAGATACAGCACCAGATTTAATGCGTGCTCATAATTTTGTAATGAAAAAATTTGGATATCCAACTAAATCTACAGATGAAATAAGAAACCTGGTTGGTCAAGGAGCTGGGGCAATGCTTGGTAGATCTATTTGGGGACAGGCAAAAAAAGAATTTGGTAAAGTACAAGATGAAAAAATTAAAAAGGAAATGGTTAAAGATTTTGTAGACTTTTATGGAAAAAATATTGTTAATGAAAGTACACTTATCAATGGTGTAAAAGATTTTCTAAAATGGGCAAAAAATAAAAATATTTCTATGGGTGTGTGTACAAACAAACAGGAGCACCTAGCAATCGACCTTTTAAAAAAAATCGGTATATATGATTTTTTTGAGTATGTTGCGGGTCATAACACTTTTGATTATTGTAAACCAGATCCAAGACATTTAACATCTGTGATTGAAATTTTAGATGGAAATATAAAAAAATCGTTAATGATTGGTGACAGTGAAACTGATGCTAACGCAGCAAAAGAAGCTGGGATACCAGTAATTTTATTAGAAGATGGTTATACCGAAAAAAATACGAGCGAAATATATCATAATCACCTTGTTAAAGACTTTGAAGGTATTGAAAAAATCATATTAAAATATCTTTAAGATTGATTATTTTTTTTTAACTATTAAAAACAGTTTCGTAAATTAGGAGTTATTTTGATAGCACATAAAGTTAAAGTTTACCCATCTAAAATTCACTTACCCAAAAAAAATCAACTTGCATGGAAAATTGCAGAAATAGCAAGTGACAATGCGAAATTAAACAAAGACGCTATAGAAATGGTGATAAATAGAATAATTGATAATGCATCAGTCGCCATAGCTTCATTAAATAGAGGTCCGGTTATTTCATCTAGAGAAATGGCTTTGAAACATTCAAGAAAAAAAGGTGCTTTGTTATTTGGTGTAAGTAATAAATTTAGATTTGATTGTGAATGGGCAGCATGGTCAAATGGTACTGCTGTAAGGGAGCTAGATTTTCATGATACTTTTTTAGCTGCAGATTATAGTCACCCTGGTGATAATATTCCTCCTCTATTAAGTGTTGCTCAACAAAATAAAAGAAGTGGTTTGGATCTTTTAAAAGGTATTATTACCGCTTATGAGGTTCAGGTAAACTTGGTTAAAGGTATTTGTTTACACAAACATAAAGTTGATCATATAGCTCATCTTGGCCCAAGTGTTGCTGCTGGTCTTGGTACAATGTTAAAACTTAATACGGAAACTATTTATCAGGCAGTGCAACAAGCTCTGCATACAACTATTTCAACAAGACAATCAAGAAAAGGTGAAATCTCAAGTTGGAAGGCATATGCTCCTGCTCATGCCGGAAAACTGGCAATCGAAGCAGTGGATAGGGTGATGCGTGGTGAAGGAGCGCCAAGTCCAATTTATGAAGGTGAGGATAGTGTTATTGCTAGAATTTTAGATGGAAAAAAAGCTTTATATAAAGTTCCTTTACCTAAAAAAGGTCAACCAAAAAAAGCTATACTTGAAACATATACAAAAGAATATTCAGCTGAGTATCAATCTCAGGCTTTAATAGATTTAGCTAAAAAACTTAAAAAAAGAATTCAAAATTTAAATCAAATAAAAAAAATTGATATATATACCAGTCATCACACTCACTATGTAATCGGAACAGGTGCAAATGATCCTCAAAAAATGGATCCAAATGCAAGTAGAGAAACATTAGATCACTCTATTATGTACATATTTGCTGTAGCATTAGAGGACGGTAATTGGCATCACATAAAATCATATACTAAAGCTAGAGCTAAAAAAAAGAGTACAATTAAAATTTGGAGATCAATAAAGACTCACGAGGATAAAAAATGGACAAAAAAATATCACGATCCAAACCCAAAAAAAAAGGCTTTTGGAGCCAAAGTAGTTGTAACCCTTAAAAATGGTAAAAAAATAGTTGAACAAAAAGACAGGGCTGATGCTCATCCATACGGTTCAAGACCTTTTAAAAGGGATAATTACATAAACAAGTTTTTAACTTTAACTAAAAATATTTTAGATAAGAAAGAAAGTGCTAGATTTTTGAGAATAGTTCAAAAACTTAAACAATTAAAACCTGGACAATTAGATATGTTAAATATTGTAGTAAAAAGAAATAAACTTAAAAGAAATTATAAAAAAGGAATTTTTTAATGCATTTCGTTGAAAAAGAGCCAAATCAAAAAAGAATAGATCTTGATAAAAAATTAAAATCAAACAAGATTTTGAGAGTTCCTGGAGCTTACAATCCTTTAACTGCAAAACTTATTGAAGAAATAGGTTATGATGCAGTATATGTTTCTGGAGGAGTGATGGCAAATGACCTTGGTTTTCCTGATATAGGTTTGACCACTCTTCAAGATGTTAGTACTAGGTCATATTTAATTTCAAGAGTAACAAACCTTCCGACTATAGTAGATATTGATACTGGTTTTAAATCTTGTAGAGAAACAATTGAAACTTTTGAGGAGTTCGGAATTGCAGCTGTACATTTAGAAGATCAAATTGAGAGGAAAAGATGTGGGCATTTAGATAACAAAGAGTTAATTACAACTGAGACAATGGTAGATAAAATAAAAGAATGTGTCTCTGCTAGAAAAGATAAAAATTTTAAAATTATTGCAAGATCAGATGCAAATAGTGTTGAGGGAATAGATAAAATGATTGATAGATGTAAAGCTTACATAGATGCGGGAGCTGAAATAATTTTTCCAGAGGCTTTGAAAGATGAAAAGGAATTTGAAAAAGTAAGAAAGGAATTATCTTGTTACTTGCTTGCTAACATGACTGAATTTGGAAAATCTAAATTATTCAATTACAAAGAATTAGAAACTTTTGGATATAATATAGTCATTTACCCAGTCACAAGTCAGAGATTAGCTATGAAAAATGTTGAAGATGGATTGAGAGACATTTATGCAAATGGACATCAAAATAATATTATTGATAAAATGCAGACTAGAAAACGATTATATGAGCTTGTTGATTACGAAAAATATAATAGTTTAGACGAAAAAATTTATAATTTTAGCACTGAGGGTCATGAATAATGAGTGAAGATATTAAAAAAGGTTTACTTGGAATTGTTGTTGACGAGACAGAAGTTTCAAAAGTAATGCCTGAAATAAATTCTCTTACGTATAGAGGGTATGCTGCTCAGGATCTATGTGAATATTGTAAGTTTGAAGAGGTTGCTTATTTAATTCTAAATAAAGACTTACCAAATACAATTCAACTTAAAAAATTCGAAAAAGAGGAAAGAGGTAATAGAGACCTATCAAAAGAACTTTACTCAGCTATCAAACAAATGCCAAAAAAATCTCATCCGATGGATGTTGCTAGAACAGCAGTAAGTCTTATGGGATTAGAAGATAAAGAAACCACTGACTCGTCTCCTGAAGCCAATATGAGAAAAGCGATAAGAATTTTAGCAAAAACACCAACAGCTCTCGCTGCATTTTATAGACTTCGAAAAAGTAAAAAAATAATAAAACCAAAAAAAAATTTAAATATGGCTGAAAATTTTTTTTACATGTGTTTTGGAAAAGTACCTCAAAAAGAAATTGTTAAAGCTTTTGACGTTTCATTAATTCTTTATGCTGAACATAGTTTTAATGTCTCTACATTTACTGCTAGAACAATTACGAGTAGTTTATCAGATATTCACGGTGCAATTACTGGAGCGATAGCGAGTTTAAAAGGACCCTTGCATGGTGGTGCTAATGAAGAAGTAATGCATATGATGAATAAGATCAAAAGTCCTAATAATGCACTTAAATGGATAAATAATGCATTAGATAAAAAAGAAGTTGTGATGGGATTTGGCCACAGAGTTTATAAAAGTGGGGATTCTAGAGTGCCAACCATGAGAGAGTATTTTGGTAAAGTTGCTAAAATAAAGAAGGACAAAAAATTTGAGAAAATTTACGATATTGTTGAAAAAGTCATGATAGAAAGAAAAAATATATATCCTAATGTAGACTATCCTACTGGACCAACTTATCATTTAATGGGATTTGATACTGACTTTTTTACACCCATATTTGTAATTTCGAGAATAACTGGTTGGTCAGCACATATAATGGAGCAACATTCTGCAAATAAATTAATTAGACCTTTAGCAAGTTATAAAGGAAGTCAGCATAGAAAAGTTGTTCCGATAAACCAAAGATAAAATCTTAAGTTAAAAATCCACGACAAACAATACGTTTTGATTTATGGACTGTATTTGTATCTGTCCGAATGGTCTCTACACTTTTGAAAATCTTCTTAAAATAATCAGCTCTGATTGTATCAAATATAATAAGAGTGTCTGAGTTTGAAATTTTTTTCAAATAACTTTGGTAAATTTGAAAATCATAGTGATAATCCAAGGATAGTAAAGAAATTACTAAATCAAATTTAAATTCAGGTAGTATATCGTGATCATAATCAAATATATTTATCTTTTTATGGTCCATTTGATTCAATGTTAAAAATTTTTTTTGAACTTTTAGATCATTGTATGCCTCGCTATTTGAAGAGTCCCAGCCATATTTAACTTTTTTTGAAACATAATTTCTTTCAATAAAAAAAAAGGTCTTATCATTATATTTTTGATTAATAATTATTTCTAGTCCACCAAGTCCCGCTCCAATACTTAAAATTGATTTATGATTTTGTTTAATAAATTTTTCTAAAGTTAAAAATTCATTTAACATTGTTTCATAATATCTTTTTCCAATTAAATTAGCGTTTAAGAAATACTTTGTTACCAAATTTGAAAATATATATCTTCCAAATAACTTTCTTATTTTAACTAAAAAAGGATGTGCTAGTTCTATCCTTTGCAAGACAGCTAACCTAGCTGCTTGCTTTGGAATAATAAAACTATTCACTTAGTAAATTTTTAACTAAATGCTTCTACCCAAGTTCCTTGTGTCGATGCTTTAGAGTACTCTGTTGCACGACCTTCAAAAAAGTTCATGTGTTCAACAGCATTTAACATGGTATCAAGCCATCCAAGAGGATTTTTCTCTACATCATAAATTGGTTCTAAACCTAATTGAACTAATCTTCTATTACCAATAAATCTTATGTAATCTTTAACCTCTTGAGCTGTCAAACCTTCCATTGGACCCATCTCAAAAGCAAGATCAATAAAAGCATCCTCATGTTCAATGATAGTTCTACAAGCTTCATAAAGCTCTTTTTTTAATTTTGGTGTCCAGATTTCAGGGTTCTCCTTAATAAATTCTTTAAAAATTCTTATCATCGAATTACAATGAAGAGTTTCATCTCTAACTGACCAAGTAACTATCTGACCCATACCTTTCATTTTATTATGTCTAGGGAAATTTAACAAAATTGCAAAACTTGCAAAAAGTTGAAGGCCTTCTGTGAATGCACTAAAAACTGCAACTGTTTTTGCTATATCCTCTTTTGAATTTACATTAAAGCCTTGCATATAATCATATTTATCTTTCATCTCTTTGTATTTCATGAAAGCAGAGTACTCCGACTCTGGCATTCCAATTGTGTCAAGTAAATGAGAGTAAGCAGCAACGTGAACTGTTTCCATAGCAGCAAAAGCTGTCATCATCATCAGAACTTCTGTTGGTTTAAATACTGTTGTATAATGCCTTAGATAACAATTGTTAACTTCAACATCTGCTTGTGTGAAAAATCTAAATATTTGTGTTAATAGATTTTTCTCTGGTTGTGATAAATTTTTCTGCCAATCTCTTACATCATCTCCAAGAGGTACTTCTTCTGGTAACCAATGAATTCTTTGTTGAGTTAACCATGCATCGTAGCACCAAGGATATCTAAATGGTTTATAAACTGGGTTTTCTACTAACAATCCCATTTTTTTTGGTTGGATTATTTCTTTCTTTTGCTCTTTTGTTTTCTCTATTACTGACATGATAAACACTCCTCATATTCTGGTTGGTCGTTGGTTTGTTGATTTTTTGATTTATATACATTGGCTGTAATATCAGTAGATTTAGCATTGTTGATATTTTCAGCTCTTTGAATTGATTTTGATCTACAATAGTAAAGGCTTTTTAAACCTTTTTTCCAGGCATCAAAATGAATTCTATGTAATTCTTTTTTGTGAACATCTGCGGGTAAAAATAAATTAACTGATTGAGCTTGTGAAATAAAAGGTGTTCTATCTCCGCTTAATTCTATAATCCATTTTTGGTTTAGTTCGAATGCTGTTTTAAAAACATCTTTCTCTAAATCAGTTAAAAAATCTAAGTGTGAAACAGAGCCTTGATTTGTAGTAATTGTAGACCATGTCTCATCATCATTTTTACCGTGATTTTCAAGTATTTCTTCTAAATATCTGTTTCTAACATTAAAGGACCCTGACAAAGTTTTATGTGTATAACTGTTTGCTGCAATTGGCTCAACACCTGGAGATGCACCCCCACAAATTATAGATATAGATGCAGTTGGCGCTATCGCAGTTTTATTAGAAAATCTCTCTTTAAATCCATACTCTGCAGCATCAGGACAAGCCCCCCGCTCTTCAGCTAAATCTTTGGATGCTTTATTAACTTGTTCATCTATTTGCTTAAATATTTTTTTATTCCAAGATTTTGCCATTACCGATTCAAGTGGAATTCTATGTTTTTGTAAAAAAGAATGAAAACCCATTACTCCCAAACCGACACTTCTTTCTCTTTCTGCAGAATATTTTGCATCTTTAAATTGTTCAGGGGCTTTATTAATAAAATCAGATAAAACATTATCTAAAAATCTCATTACATCTCCAACCATATTTGGATCATCTTTCCACTCATCGTATTTTTCTAAATTAAGAGAAGATAAACAACAAACTGCTGTTCTATCTCTCCCATCTTTATCAACACCCGTTGGTAAAGTTATTTCGCTGCAAAGATTGGAAGTTTTGACAGTTAGATTTGCTAATTTATGATGCTGTGGAATTTGTCTATTAACAGTATCAATGTAAATTATATAAGGCTCACCAGTTTCTATTCTGGCAGTTAATAATCTTATCCATAAATTTCTAGCTGATATAGTTTGTTGAATAGTGCCATCTGCAGGACTTTTTAGCGCCCACTGTTCATCATTTTCTACCGCTCGCATAAAAGCGTCTGAAACTAAAACACCATGATGCAAATTCAAGGCCTTTCTGTTTGGATCACCTCCAGTTGGTCTTCTCATTTCCATAAATTCTTCAATTTCAGGATGATCAACTGGAAGATAACATGCTGCGGATCCTCTTCTTAATGAACCTTGGCTGATTGCCATTGTTAATGAATCCATAACTTTAATAAAAGGAATTATTCCAGAAGTTTTTCCAACTTTACCAATTTTTTCACCAATTGATCTCAAGTTACCCCAATAACTTCCGATGCCACCACCCTTAGCTGCTAACCAAACATTTTCACTCCAAAGATCTAGAATACCTCCCAAACTATCTGAAGCTTCATTTAAAAAACAAGATATTGGTAAACCTCTTTTTGTTCCTCCATTAGATAAAACTGGAGTCGCAGGCATGAACCATAAGTTACTAATGTAATTATAAATTCTTTGAGCATGTAAGTTATCGTCCGCATAAGTGCTAGCTACTCTTGCAAATAAATCTTGAAAAGATTCGTTATGACCTAAATATCTGTCTTTTAGAGTTGCTTTTCCAAAATCAGTTAATTTAGAGTCCTTAGAACGATCAATTTTGATAATGATACCTTTGTCGTTCTGAAAGAGTTCAGTTTCATTATTTAATGAGAATAAATCTGGTCTATTATCCTTAGGTAACTCTTTTACTGCTGGGCTATATTCAGAGACAGCTTTCTTTAAGGCCTGAGATAAAATTTTATTCATATTTAATGTGTTATATTTAAACGTTTTAGCGAAAACAACTACATGTTGTGTGCGCTTAGTATTAATATACTATATAATCAGTAAATCAATAGAACATTTATAGAACACATTAAAAATAATTCAACTATAAAAATTAAAAAAAGTTGATTAATTAACAGTATGATTCAACCAATAAAAATAGATCCATACGGTTTTAGAGAATATGACGCAAGATGGGTCTATAACAAAGACATAAATTCTGAGGGAATCGTCAATCTTGGTAAGGGTTTAGGAACTCAGATTCTAAAACACACTAATAAAAAAAATCCCAGAGTAATTGTAGGTCACGATTATAGATCATATAGCGAAGAAATTAAATCAGCATTAAAAAAGGGGTTAATTTCAACTGGTTGTTTTGTGGAGGATGTAGGATTAGCATTATCCCCAATGGTTTATTTTGCCCAATTTAATTTAGAAAGTGATGCAGTTGCGATGGTAACCGCAAGTCATAATGAGAATGGATGGACTGGAGTAAAGATGGGAATAAAAAAAGGTCTAACTCATGCTCCAGAGGAAATGAAAGAACTCAAAGACATAACAATTAATGAAAAATTTACTAATGGAAATGGGCAAACAAAAGACATTAAAAATTTTCAAGAAATTTATAAGCAGGATCTTATAAAAAAAAATAGAATTAACAAAAAAATTAAAGCAGTTGTAGCCTGTGGAAATGGAACAGCTGGGATTTTTGCACCAGATATTTTAAGGGGTATAGGTTGTGAGGTTATAGAATTAGATTGTAATCTAGATTGGACATTTCCCAAATATAATCCTAATCCAGAAGATCTTGAAATGTTACATGCTATTGCTAAATCCGTAAAAGACAACAAGGCTGATATTGGTTTTGGTTTCGATGGAGATGGAGATAGATGTGGTGTCATTGATAATGAAGGTAATGAAATATTTTCAGACAAAATAGGATTAATAATTGCAAGAAACTTATCACCTAAGCATAAAGGCTCTAAGTTTATTGTTGATGTAAAGTCAACAGGACTTTATTCAAAGGATAAAATACTTTTAGAAAATAATTGTAAAACCATATATTGGAAAACAGGACATTCACATATTAAAAGAAAAGTAAATATCGAAAAAGCCCTAGCTGGTTTTGAAAAAAGTGGTCACTTTTTTTTTAATCAGCCTTTAGGATATGGTTATGATGATGGAATTAATTCTGCAATTCAAGTCTGCCATTTGCTTAGTAATCAAAATAAAAAAATGAGTGAGATAATAAAAGAGCTCCCTAAAACATATCAATCCCCGACTATGGCTCCTTTTTGTAAAGATGAAGAAAAATATCAAGTCGTAGATGATATCGTAAATCAAATTAAAGAGATTAAGAAAAATAAAACAAAGATAGATGGACAAGTAATAAGTGAGGTATTAACAGTGAATGGCATAAGGTTTTCATTTGAAGATGGTTCATGGGGACTAATAAGAGCATCTTCCAATAAACCATCATTAGTTGTAGTGACTGAAAGTCCAAAATCTGATGAAAGAAAAAAAAAGATATTTCATTTTATTGACGAATTGCTTCAAAAAACTGGGAAAATTGGTGAATATGATCAAAAAATATAATTTTTTTAAAATTAATCTAATTCAAACTTCTCCAGGAAATTATTTTTGAAGTTTTGTTTTTGTTTATTTTTATCTAAAATACAGTTCCCAATTACTAGATAATCAAGATTTGTACCCATAAAACAATTAAAAGCATCAGTGGGAGTATTTACAATTGGTTCACCTCTCACATTAAATGAGGTATTTACTAAAACTGGACAACCTGTTTTTTTTTTAAATTTTAAAATCAAATCATAAAAACGGCTGTTTGTTTCTTTTGTGACAGTCTGGACTCTAGCAGAATAATCAACGTGCGTAACAGCAGGAATTTCAGATCTCTTTATATTTAGCTTCTCTATTCCGAAAAGATTTTTTTGCTCCTCTGTCATTTCAATTTTTTTATTCTTATTTATATCAGAAACAAATAACATGTAAGGACTATCAACACTCATATCAAACCATGAGGACAAATCCTCTCTCAAAATTGATGGAGCAAAAGGTCTAAAACTCTCTCTATATTTTACTTTTAAATTTAGATTTTTTTGCATTCTCTCAGATCTAGGGTCTCCCAAAATAGATCTATTTCCCAAAGCTCTTGGGCCAAATTCCATTCTTCCTTGAAACCATCCTATTGCTTTTTCCTGAGATAAAAATTCAGCTGTTTTATCGATTAATTCTTCGTAGTTAAAAATTTCATAATGCGCACCAACGGATTTTAGCTCTTTTTCTATTTCCATTTGTTTAAAATCTGTTCCTAAAAAAGAACCTTTCATATCATCTTTTAAATTTACAACTCTTTTATTTTTTTTTTCAATGTGCCAAAGAGCTAACGCAGCACCTAAAGATCCACCCGCATCTCCAGCAGCAGGTTGTATCCAGATATTTTCAAAAATTTTTTTTCGTAAAATTTTTCCATTAGCTACGCAATTCAGTGCTACACCACCAGCAAGGCATAAATTTTTTAAACCATATTCTTTTCGAATAGATTTCGCTAAATTAATCATTATTTCCTCAGTTACTTTTTGTATTGATGCAGCGATATCCATATGAAACTGAGTAATCTTTTCGGTTTTTGGATTACGCGGTTTTTGACCAAATAAATTATTGAATTTTTCATTTGTCATTGTAAGTCCTGTTGCATAATTGAAATATTTTTGATCTAAACGAAAAGATCCATCATCTTTGATATCAACCAGTTTTTTAATTTTGTTCTCATAGATTGGTTTCCCATATGGTGCTAAGCCCATTAATTTATATTCACCACTATTCACTTTAAATCCAGTGTAATAAGTAAATGCAGAATAAAGTAAACCTAATGAATGCGGAAAATGAATTTCTTTTTTAATTTCCAAATTATTGTTTTTTCCAGTGGCTACTGTGGTAGTTGCCCATTCACCTACTCCATCTGCTGTTAAGATTACCGCTTCATCGAAAGGGGATGGAAAAAAAGCGCTAGCAGCATGACTCAAGTGGTGATCTGAAAAGAAAATATTTTCATCAGATTTATAGTTTTGATCATGAGTTTTCAACTTATTAAACAAAAGATTTTTTTGAAAAAGTTTTTCTTTAATCCATATTGGCATCGCCTTAGAAAATGAAATAAAGCCCCGTGGTGCGAAAGCAACATAGGTTTCTAATAATCTTTCAAATTTTAAAAATGGTTTCTCAAAAAAAACAATTTTGTCTATTTCGCTTAATTTTAAGTTTGAATATTTAAGAACAAAGTTAATTGCATTGTGAGGATAATTTGGATCATGTTTTTTTCTAGTAAATCTTTCCTCTTGTGCTGCCGCAATTATTTTTCCATCTTTTAAGATACAAGCTGCACTATCGTGATAAAAAGCAGAAATTCCTAATATAGAGCTCACTTTAGAAAATTGTATAAATAAATGGTGCTACAGCTGAACCTTGAGTTAATACTATCAATCCGCCAAATATGGCCAGAACGATTATAATTGGCAAAAGCCAATATTTTTTTCTAACTTTTAAAAATTCCCAAAACTCTTTAACAAAACCCATATTAAAATTGATTTTTCATATTATTTTTTTTTTCATTTTTTTTTATCCAATAAGATTTATCTTTATTATATTTCAAATTTAAGATGTCTTTTCTTAAAAGCCTCATTATCAAACCTGTAGGTGTCACTACTAAAAAAAATATTATACCCATAATTAAAGGAGAAATTATTTTTCCTAAAATTATTCCAAACTTAAACCAAAGTTTATTTAATGGATTTAAGATCTTAGAATTTAACAATCCTAAAATTAGAAAAAATAAAGAGATAATTATAGACCATGTTCTAATTCCCTCATCGTAAGTTAAGGGATATAGCGCTATCAAAAAAAACACTACAAAAAAAACAACCCCAAAATTTCGATTTGAACTTATTTTTATCTCATCCATAATTTGACATTAAGATATTTAATTATGGTTTAAAAGTTCTTATTAGTTTAAGTCAAAGAGGGCTGTTTCTTCATGTCTTCCTTGTTAATACCTGCAACTTTTACTGGTTTTTTCATTGCATCTCTTCTAAAGGGTTCTCCAAGCTCTTGATTAAGAATTACCTCAATAAAAGTTGTAATTCCCTTTTTTTGGTCTTCACATGATTTTTTTATAGCGGCTGTGGTTTCTTCCATTGATTTCACAGTTACACCTTTAAGTCCACAAGCATCAGCTACTTTAGCAAAACTTAATTCAGGATCTAATTCAGTTCCAACAAAATTATTATCAAACCAAAGAGTGGTATTTCTTTTTTCTGCTCCCCACTGGTAATTTCTAAATATAACCATTGAAATTGCTGGCCATTCTTCTCTCGCACATGAGCTCATTTCATTCATGCTTATTCCAAAAGCGCCATCACCTGCAAAACCTATGACAGGAGTATCAGGACATCCTATTTTCGCCCCAAGAATTGATGGAAATCCATACCCACATGGTCCGAACAAACCTGGCGCTAAATATTTTCTTGGTTTTTCAAAAGTTGGATATGCATTACCAATTGCGCAATTGTTTCCAATATCGCTTGAAATGATCACATCATCAGGCATACCAGCTTGTATTGCTCGCCAAGCTTGTCTTGGTGACATTCTATCTTTGTCTCTTTCTCTTGCCTCTTTATTCCAAAATGTTCCTTCATCATCATCTTCATGATCTAAACTTGATAATTTTTGTAACCATGCAGATTTAGTTTGATGTATTAAGTCTTTTCGTTTTTGTCTATCTACATCACCAGCATTTATTGAAAGTTTTTCAAATATTTGTTTAGCAACTAATTTTGCATCTCCACTAATACCTACTGTTACTTTTTTTGTTAATCCTATTCTATCTGGATTAATGTCTACCTGAATGATGTTTGCATTTTTTGGCCAGTAATCTATTCCATAACCAGGCAAAGTTGAAAATGGGTTCAGTCTAGTTCCTAAGGCTAAAACCACATCTGCTTTAGAAATTAATTCCATCGCGGCTTTAGATCCATTATAACCTAGTGGTCCTACGGCCAATGGATGACTACCTGGAAAACTATCATTATGTTGATAACCAGAGCAAACTGGAGAGTCTAATTTTTCTGCAAGCTTTTTTGTCTCTTCAATTGCGCTACCAATAACTACTCCAGCTCCAGATAAAATAACTGGGAATTTTGCATTTGATAATAAATCTGCAGCTTTTGTAATTGCTTCGGTGCCACCACCTTGTCTTTCTAATCTTACAATTGGAGGAAGGTCAATATCTATTACTTGTGTCCAATAATCTCTTGGAACATTAATTTGAGCAGGAGCAGATCCTCTAATTGCTTTCTCAATTACTCTATTTAAAACTTCTGCCATTCTAGAAGGGTCCCTAACCTCCTCTTGATAACAAACCATATCTTTAAATAAATTTAATTGTTCAACTTCTTGAAAACCACCTTGTCCCATAGTTTTGTTTGCTGCTTGAGGTGTTACTAGTAACAAAGGTGTATGATTCCAATATGCAGTTTTAATCGGGGTAACCAAACCAGTTACACCTGGTCCATTTTGAGCGATTACCATAGACATTTTTCCAGTGGCTCTCGTATATCCATCTGCAATTAAACCACCATTAGTCTCGTGCGCGACATCCCAGAATGTTATTCCAGCATCTGGGAAAATATCTGAAATTGGCATAAATGCAGATCCTATAATTCCAAATGCATGTTCGATTCCATGCATTTGTAAAACTTTTACAAAAGCCTCTTCAGTTGTCATTTTTGTCATTAATAGAACCTTTCTAAACTAATAAATTAAAAAATCTTACAAAAATTAATTGTTAATTTTTGCGATTAATATATAAGTTTTCCAAAATTTCAAATAAACAAATCGACACCATATGTCCACAGATATCATAATTCATGACAAAAAGGATAACGTAGGGGTTGTTGTAATAGAAAAAACATCTTCAAAACAAGACTGCAAATGCTGGATTATGGAGGACGATAGTTCGGCAAATATTCAATCAATGGATGAAATCCCCCTAGGGCATAAAATTGCTATGGTGGATCTTAATGAAGGTGATACGATTATTAAATATGGGCATGATATAGGTAAGGTGGTTAAATCTATTAAAAAAGGTGAACATGTGCATGTTCATAATGTAAAAACAAAAAAGTGGTAATATGGAAATTCCAAAAAGTTTTTTAGGTTATAAAAGAGAAAACGGAAGAGCGGGTACAAGAAACCATGTAATAATTCTTCCTGTTGATGATATTTCAAATGCCTGCGCAGAAGCTGTTGCAAATAACATAAAAGGCACAATTGCCCTCCCACATTCATATGGAAGACTTCAGTTTGGAGCGGACTTAGAATTACATTTTAGAACTATGATCGGAACTGGAAGTAATCCGAATGTTGCTGCTGTTATTGTAATTGGCATTGAACCAAAGTGGACAAAAAGAATTGTAGACGGAATCGCTAAAACTGGAAAACCAGTTGAGGGTTTTCACATAGAAAGAACAGGGGATATTGGTACAGTAATGAAAGCATCAAAGAAAGCTCAGGAATTTTCACAATGGGCATCTGAAAAACAAAGAGAAGAATGTCCAATGAGTGATTTATGGATTTCAGTGAAATGTGGAGAGTCTGATACAACATCTGGATTAGCATCAAACCCTACAGTTGGAAATTTAATGGAAAAATTGGAGCCATTGGGTGTTCACCTATGTTTTGGTGAAACTTCTGAGTTAACAGGTGCAGAAGGGGTTTGTGCAACGAGGGGGGCGACAAAAGAAGCTTCGGATAAGTTCATGAAAACGTGGAATGACTATAATGATTTTATATTAAAAGAAGCAACTGATGATTTATCTGAAAGTCAACCAACTGCAGGAAATATAGCTGGAGGATTGACAACTATTGAGGAAAAAGCATTTGGAAATTTCCAAAAGATTGGAAATTTGAAATTTATTGATGTTCTTGAACCTGCTGAGGAACCAGCTAAAGGACCAGGTTTATATTTTATGGATACATCATCAGCAGCAGCAGAATGTATTACACTTCAGGCCGCTGGAGGATTTAATATTCATCTCTTTCCAACTGGACAAGGAAACATAGTTGGGAATCCCATTGAACCTGTTGTTAAATTAACAGCTAATCCGTTAACTGCAAAAAGTATGAGCGAACATGTAGATTGTGATGTGTCTAAAATTCTTTCGAGAGAAATGAATTTATCAGAAGCAGGAAACAAACTCATTGAAACTACATTAAGAGTGGCTAATGGAAGACTAACTTGCGCTGAAGCTTTAGGTCATAAAGAATTTGTTATGACTAAACTTTATAGAAGTGCTTGATATATAATTTACAAAATGTTTGAAAATAAATACTTGGTTTATTTACCAGGTATAATACTCGCATTTGTTTTATACTCACTATCTCAAGGTTTTAACAATATAATTGGTATAGAACTCTTAGGATATAACAAAAGTCCTATATCAACTGCAATGATTGCTATTCTTCTAGGAATTTTTTTTGGAAATTTTTTTAAAATCAGCAATAATTTTCAAAAAGGATTGGATTTTACAAGAGAATATATTTTAAAAGTAGGAATAATTTTTTTAGGAATTCAACTTAAGCCTTTTCAATTTTTAGACTTTGGAAAAATTGCTATTCCACTAATTATAGTGTGCATGATAGGCGTTTTAATTGTAATTAAACTTCTAATAAAAAAACTAAAAATACCAACACGAATGGCCTATCTTATATCAATAGGAAGCACTGTATGTGGAACAACAGCTATAATGGCGACAGCACCTATAATTAAAGCAAACAAAAGTGAAGTTTCTTATGCAATAGCGAATATCACTCTTTTTGGAATATTATCTATGTTGATCTATCCATACTTTATTAATTTTTATTTTGGTGATGAACCTTTATTGACCGGTCTTTTTTTGGGAACTGCAATTCATGAAACCTCACAAGTTGCAGCTGCAGGTTTAATCTACGAACAACAATATAATAGTCCAGAAACGTTAAATGTTGCAACATTAACTAAGCTTATAAGAAATACATTTCTCATAATCATGATACCACTTTTTGCTCTTCTTTATTATAGAGGTCAATCTTATAAAAAGAATTACTCTTTATTAAAAATTTTTCCTTACTTTGTTTTGGGTTTTATCGGAATGATAATTCTAAGAAATATTGGTGATGAAATTTTTATTTCTGTAAATAATATTATTTGGCTTCAAACAATTGATGCAATTAAATTTTCTTCAAAAATTTTCTTAACAATGGCGATGGCAGCAATAGGATTATCTACAAATTTAAAGGATATAAAAAAAATGGGCTATAAACCTTTTGTGGTTGGATTTATTGCGATGATCACTGTTGGGATATTTTGTATTTTAACGATTGAAGGATATTTAAGATTTTTTGGCTAAAAGATTTGATAAATATTTTTTTCTAAGAATAGAGAGAAATTTTCGAACGAATGCAGCTGCCACACCAAGGAGAACAGCAAACATTATTGAGAATAATCCATAAAAAAATGGCATATCGTTTGAAAACTCTAGAATAAATTGAGAGAAGAAATTAAGATCTGTAGTCACTGCTTTAAAAACCTTACTTTGTATTTCTTCCGCAAAGAAGGTGTCATAAGCAATTGCAACGCCAACAATTAATAATAGAATTGCTAATAATGCTTTTAGCCCAGAACTTTCGATACTTTCACCAAGTTTTTGGCCAACCTGAACTCCAATTATAGATCCTACAACTAACATAACAACCAACATAAGGTCTATTGAACCATAATTAAATGAATGTAGAAAAGTAACAATAACACTTACAAAAATAGTCACAAACAAAGATGTTCCGGGCACAAGTTTTGTTGGCATTTTAATTATATAGATCATTGCAGGCACAAGAATAAAAGCTCCACCGATGCCCATAATTGCAGCAATAAAACCTACAAATAATCCAATGACAATTGGAGTAAATACACTTTCATATAATTTTGATTTTGGAAACCTCATTCTTAAAGGGAGACCGTGTATCCAATAATGGACATGTAACTTCTTTCTCTCTACTACATTTTTTTTCGCTTTATCTATTTCGCCAAGACTCTCTACCAACATGAGTGTTCCAATAATTGCAAGAATATACATATAAGCTAAAGAAATAACTGTATCAATTTTTCCAATACCTTTAAAATAACTAAAAGTATAGATACCTAGTGCTGTACCAATTGAACCACCAATTACTATCATAAAACCCATCTTGTAATCTAAAGTATTTTTTAACCAATGAGTGGTGGATCCTGATACAGAAGTTGCTAGAATATTATTAGCTTCGTTAGCAACTGCATATGCAGGTGGGATACCTAGGAAAATTAAAAATGGTGTCATTAAAAACCCTCCACCAACACCAAATAGACCAGACAGCACACCTACTAACGCACTTAATAAAAGGATTTCGATCGGATTTATAAATACTTGAGCAATTGGTAAAAAAACATCCATCAAATAAATTAAATCTTAAATTTATTTTTTAATTAAAAGTTACAAAAGTTCCAAATAAAATTACACCCCAACAAGCAAAGATAGCAGAAAAAATACCAGTTTTAATAAAAGTTGTTTTGTTATTAGTAATTTTTTTGGCGAATTTTATATTTAAAAGATACATATAATCTTCAATACACCCAGTAAAAAAATTGTCAAATTATTATTTAGTATATTGTGGCTCCAAAGACCTTGATTTCTCCATCCTCCACTCCTAAAACTAGTCTACCCAAAAACTCACCTGGTAACTTTTTATTTGTCACTTTAATGAGTACAGTAATATGTTCTCCTCTTCTTAGTGTCCCAAAAGGTTCGTAAGTTTCTTTGAGGTTGGTAATGAGCTCGTTATTAGCCCATTGTTTTCCTAGCTCAACCTCATTCGCACCAAATAACATTTGTGTAGAAAAATCTCTCGTAAAACTACCATAATCCTTAAGATTAGATGATCTAACTAGATTTTCCCATAGTGGTTTGCCTATTACAAATATCTCTTCATCAGATTTACCTAAAAGATCCATAGATGATTTAATGTATTATATATTTTTATGAGGCTTTCTTCTTCTCATTTTCATCCACTATGTGATATACAGGCACCTTTTCCATAGTGAATTTGCCTGTTTTAGGATCTCTCCTTGAGACTGTTAGACAATGCCAATTTTCGTCATCAAGTTTCATATGATCGCCTCTATAATAATAACCAGGCCAACGAGTTTCTTCTCTAAATAGAGTATGCTCTGTCACACATTGAGAGGTTAAAGTTCTATGTTTAAGCTCCCATGCTCTCATTAGCTGATGGTAATCCTCTGCTCCTACTTTTTCTAAATCTTCTTGAAGCCAATCTAAAAGTTCTAAAGCTCTTTTAAGCATGTTGCCATTCGTCATATAATTTGAGGTAATCCCACCAACATATTCGTCCATAATTTTCTGTAATCTCTGAAGACCTTGTATTGGCGAAATATAACTTGGTGAAACTGTTCCACCCGTTATTTCATTTTGTGCGACAGTGAAAGTGTCTAAAGGTTTATAAACCGCTTTTTTAAAATCCTCACACTGTTTATCTGAAACATTAATACCTTCAGCTTTTTTATCTTCAATATATTTAACTGCCGCTTTCGCTGCCAGTCTACCCTCAGTAAACGAGCCTGACGAAAACTTATGGGCACTACCTCCCACAGTATCACCTGCTCCAAAAAGGCCTTCAATAGTCAACATTCTATTATATCCCCAGAAATACTCTGGTGGAGACAAGTCTTCAGGACCACTTACCCATGCTCCAGAGCATGTTGCGTGCGATCCCATTACATAGGGCTCTGAAGTTGTTAATTCTGGATTTGTATATTTTGGATCAATGTTTTGTGAAGCCCAAACAACAGCTTGACCAACTGTCATCCCTAAAAAATTCTCCCAACCAACGGTTTCTAAGTGTGGATCTTGAAAAGCTTCCTTAGTAACCATATGAATTGGTCCACCACCTGCTGCAACTTCTTGAATGAAAGCATGATTTCTAAGACAAGTAGGTGTTGGATGATGATCGATGTACTCGCCAACTAACTCTTTAGTCTGGTCGTACCATTTCTTCTCATAATTTTCACCATTCGCATTTTGTGTGTATGTTTTTAAATGTAAGAAATAAGCTCCAACTGGTCCATAACCATCTTTAAATCTACATAAAACTATTCTATTTTCCATTTGAGTCATTTTTGCACCCGCTGCAATAGGTAAAGCATAAGCAGAGCCATTACTCCAAGGAGCGTACCATGTTCTTCCCATTCCTTCTCCCACTGCTCTAGGTTTAAATATATGGGATGCTCCTCCTGCTGAAACAATCACAGTTTTTGATTTAAACACGTGGAAGTCACCTGTCCTCATGTTGAAACCAACTGCGCCACCAATCCTGTTTTCTTGACTCTCGTCCATTAACAGATGTGTTATCATTATCCTATTATAAATTTTATCTGCTGATTTCTTTGCTGCCTCAGCTACTATGGGTTTATAACTTTCTCCATGAATCATGATTTGCCATTTACCCTCTCTTAAATATCTTCCAGTCTTTTCATTTTTCATCATTGGAAGACCCCATTCATCAAACATATGAACTGTTGAGTCTACGTGACGAGCCATATCGTAACCTAAATCTTCTCTGACCATTCCCATTAAATCATTTCGAGCATATCTGACATGATCCTCTGGTTGGTTTTCATTCCATTGCATTCCCATATAACAATTTATAGCGTAGAGCCCTTGAGCAACAGCTCCACTTCTATCAATGTTTGCTTTTTCAACACAAATAATTTTTAAATCTCTCCCCCAATGTCTTGCTTCAAATGTTGCACCAGTGCCGGCCATTCCGCCACCAACAACTAATACATCGCATTCCTCGTAGTGTGTTTTATGCTTAGCCATTAATAGTAGACACCTTTTTTGAAAGATTCTTTTGGAACGGATGGTAATTCTTTATTAGTATTTAAACCCTCTGGCTCACTATATAGTCTCTGCGAATTAATTTCTCCTTGATTAGGCGTATCACCTTCAGCAAGCTTAGGTATAAATTTCCCCCATGGCTTAGTTGTTATTGGTGAAACAAAATTTTTCTCTGTTCCATTTCTAAATTTAATTTTCCAAGAGATGGTTCCTTTTTCTTCTTCTCTTCTAACTCTAACGCTGTGTCCCATTGGAGCAAAATCTGCATATCCTCTAACATCAATTGCGTGATTAGGACATGCTTTAACACATGAATAACATTCCCAACAAAAATTTGGTTCAATGTTTTTTGCTCTCCTGATATTTTCATCAATGTGCATTATGTCTGACGGACATATGTCTACGCAGTGCCCACAGCCATCACATCTTGTCATGTATACAAAAGTTGACATAATTTTTATTTTACTCCTTTTTCTATTATCATATTAATAATGTTTTGGCTCTTCTCTTTTTATACCCAGGCCAAATTGTTCAGGGGCATCAGCTGGTGGAGGTAGATTATCTCTAGAACCATCTGCTTCTGCTAAGTTTTTTTGTATTGCTGCTCCTGGTTTGTAGAACATATGGGCAAATTTAGACCAATAAACACCACCAAACAAAATTAAATTAGATGCAACAAATAAAGTTAAAAAAAAATATGATAATCCCATTTGTCCGTTAAATTGAGTGAAAGACCATGCTAACCCAAAAGTTGAACATGCAAGTAAAGCTAAAACAAATAAATCAGCTTTAATGATTCTATACCAAGGATGAGCTTCTGCTGATACATCAACTCTTAAAAAAAACCAAAACCAATATCCACCTAAACATGTTAATATAGCTCCTACGTGCCAAATCATTGACCAAGTTTGAGAAGTTGGCTTACCAGCACCTGTGTAACAAAAAACTAAAACAGCTGATGACACCCAAAATAAAATTGTTCCATACATTCCTAGAACGTGAGCTAATCTTCTTTTACCAAAACCTAATTCAGAGGTAGTACCAATATCAACAACTGTTGTTTTGGCAATCACGGAAATTTTTTCTCCAACACCTAGTTCTTTTGTCGCTGATAGTTTTGCTTTTTTTGCGTTATTAAAAAAATAAGTCAAATTTTTATGATTAATCATTTGAATAATAGTTCCAACTGCAATCAACAAAACCATCGCAATAATAAAAGATTGCATTGCAAATGGTGAGATAGTTTCTGATAAAATTGAAAATGGATTGTTACTTAACATTTCCGCCTTTTGTTAAATTTTGAATTAGTTTTAAAGTTTTATATATAGTTGAAATTATAGTTCAACCTCAAACTGTGGTCAATTTGTCTTTTATAACAGGCTAATTATTTCTTTTATAATGTTGTTTGTTTGAAATGACTGATCTCACCCCACCCTGGGGATTGTCAACATCTCCTTCTCTTCGGGGAATCAGATGAAAATGACAATGTAAAATAGATTGACCAGATACAATTCCTATATTTGTACCTAGATTAAATCCTTTAACAAGCGGATCCTTATTGGTTATTTCTTTTTTAACAATTTTTATAAGATCATTACATGCAAGCAGTTCATCATTAGATAAGTCAAAATAATCCTTTATGTGTCTTTTGGGGATAATCAAACAATGGTGTTCTGAAACTGGATATGAGTCATAACTTGCGTATGCCAACTCATTTTCATAAACAATTCCAGTTTTTTTTACATCACAAAATAAACAGGGATTGTTTGGATCTTTCATCTACTAAAATCTATAATAATTGCATTTGTTTATAACTAATTCATATTGCTTTGATAGAAACTTAAATTTTTTTAGGTTTTTTCTTTTCCATCTAAGCTCATTTATAGTTTTAACTGAAGTAACCCCTTTACCAGAACCTATTAATAATATTTCATCATAATTTTTTATTTCTTTAAGCAAAATATCTTTTTTAATTATCTTTCTTATTTTTGTTTTAAAAAATTTATAAGTATTTCCCTCATAATAATCTTTTTTGGGAGTAAAAAATCTTTGATCTTTAACAAATAGTAAATTTGAGGTTCCAGTTTCTAATAATTTCTTATTAGAGACTAATGCAATATCTGATTGGGAGTTATCCATTTTAGATAAGTAAGATAATATTTTTTTATATTTAAGGTTTTTAAATTCTGGTTTTTCTCTTTTAAATTTTACTAACTTCAAATTAAAATTTAATTTTGGCTTAACTCGTTTCCTTAAAGAGATTGAAATAACTTTCTTATTTATAGCAATTCTCAATAGATGATTGTATTTCCTTTTTTTAGATAAATTTCTATTAATTATTTCTAAAATATCTGACTTTAATGATTTCTTTTTTATTTGATATTTTTTCAAAGATAAAATTAAATTTTTTAAATGATTATCAAAAAATAAAATTTTTGCTGGTTTCCCAAAAATCCACATCGTTGTGAAAATTCCATGATCCCCCCAAAGATCTTGGAATTCTATCTGTTTTAAGTCTTTAAGCTGATAAGATTTTTTTAATAAGTAGGTTACCATTGATAGTTAAAAAAGATTCTGGGTGAAATTGAAATCCATATATTTTTTCCTTTTTGTTTTCAAATGCCATTGCAACTTTTGAATTTAAACATCTCATAGTTATCTCAAAATTGTTAGATTTGAAAGGTTCTTTTAATTTTAAAGAATGATACCTGCCAACTTTGAATATTTTTCCTTTGTTGAATAAAGATTTATTAGTGATTACTTTTATATTTGATTGAAATCCATGATAAATTTTTTTTTGCTCAACAATTTTTGCACCCTCACAAAATAAAATATGTTGAAATCCTAAACAAATCCCTATGATTTTCTTTTTACCTTTATATTTTTTATAAATTTGCGAAGTGATTGGATAATTTTTTGGATTACCTGGTCCGGGTGAGAAAATTATTGTAGATGCTTGCTTAATTTTATTTTCGCTAATTTTATCATAGTTATCGCACTGAACTTTATCAAACAAAGCAAATTGATGAACAACATTATGAGTAAAAGAGTCGTTATGATCAATTACATAAATCATTTAAATAAATCTATTAATGCTTTAGCTTTAATAAAATTTTCATTAAATTCGTGGTTGGCATTACTATCAACGACAACACCTGAAGCAACTGAAATTTCAGATATATTTTTAAAATTTAAAATTGAACGTATAATTATATTAAATCTCATATCACCATTAAATTTTATGTAGCCAAAACTACCTGTATAAATATTCCTATTTTCTTTTTCCTGATTATTCAAAAGATTAAGCGTATTTATCTTTGGACACCCAATAACTGAACCACCTGGCATCATTGCTTTAATTATATCAAAGTTGTTGATATTTTTTTTTAGTTTTCCTTTAATCAGACTAACATAATGAAAGAGATCTTTGTATTCTTCGACAATTTTTTGTTTAGATAATTTTACAGAGCCCACTTTACAGATTCTTGATAAATCATTTCTTTCCATATCGACTATCATATTGTGTTCCTTGGTCTCTTTTAGATTTTTTCTAAAATATTTTAACGCCTTTAATTTATTTAAATTTTTCGTTTTTTTTACAGTCCCTGCTATTGGTTTTGTTGTTATATCAACACCTTTTTTTGTTATTAAGTTCTCGGGCGAACAACTAATTATTGAGTAATTGTTATCTTTAATCATGAAAGCCTCTGGTGCTAAATTGCTATTAGATAATCTTGAAAAAAAATCTAAAGGATTGATTTTTGATTTGGTCTTATATTTGGTGCAAATCTTAATTTGATAGGTTTCACCTTTTTTAATTTTTTTTTTAAATTTACTGAATATTTTCGTGTAATTTTTTTTATTAATATTGATTTGAAAATTTCCAGCGGCAAAATTTTGTTTTGGATATTTAAAATTATTACTTAATTTAATTTTTTTTTCTGGTTTATAAAAAATTCCTCTTGGAAAATTTAAATTTTTTTGTTTTGGGACTTTGATGTTAATTAGATTATTCAACAACTCGTATCCAAAAAAACCAATGAATAGATCAGTATTTTTTAATCTTTTTTTATTTTTTTTAATTAAAAAACTCTTAATATTTTTATTATTCAAAATAATTTTTTTTGAAAAATCAGTGTAAAGATCAAATCCTTTTTGGGATTTATAAATAATATAAGGTGCTCCCGACTGATGTATCTCTGATAATTGTTTTGTTATATTCAATTTATTCTGTTTTTAGTCTTAAAACTGGTTGTTCTTTTATTGGTAAATGAATTATTGCCGCAAAAACAGATAAGGCAATTGCTAAATACCACGCATAATCATACGAGCCATAAAGATCATGGAATAAGCCCCCTAAGAAAGCCCCAAAGAAAGAACCAATTTGATGGCTTAAAAAAACAATACCATATAACAGACCTAAATACTTTGTACCAAACATATGGGCAACTATGCCACTTGTGGCTGGCACAGTAGAGAGCCATAGAAAGCCAAAACTTGCACCAAAGATAAATGAATTAATATTACTCGCCGGTAAAAATATAAAAAATATAATTGTTAGTCCCCTCAAACCATAAATTGCACTTAGTATTAATTTTTTACTCATTATTGTTGATAAATAGCCACTGGTCAAAGAACCAAAAATATTGAACAAACCTATCAATGACAAAATTGCTGCTGCAGTCCAACTTTCTAAACCTCTGTCAATTACGTATGTTGGAACATGAGTTCCAACTAAAGTTATATGAAAACCACATACAAAAAAACCTGAAACTAAAAGTAGATAACTTTTAGTACCACAAGCTTCTTTAATTGCCTCTAAAGTACTTTGAGTATTTGGCTGTTCAATTGTGTCGTTTAATGATGGAGATCTAACAAGAAAGGAAACAGCAAATCCGATGGTTAAAGCAATCATAAATGCAACTAAAGTATTTTGCCAGCCGTTTTCTGTGAGAGAGTACTCTGTTAATATAGGAGATAGAAAATAACCAAATGAACCAACTGCAGTAACAATACTCATGGCGATAGTTCTATTAGACAAAGGAAAGTGTTTACCTACAACAGACATTGGAATACTTATAGCAGTGCCTCCAAGACCAATACCTACTAAAATACCAAGATCAATTTGAAAAAAAATTCCAGTATTTGGTCCTGCATACAAGAAATAAACTCCAGCTATAAAAAAGATAAATGCCAATGAAATTGCTTTATGTCCACCATACTTATCTGCTATTACACCAAAAATAGGTCCGGTCAATCCCCACATTAACATTTGAAGACCAATTGATAAACCAGATTGAGTTAAAGAAATTCCTAGATCATCTCTAAAATCTATAAAGAACATTCCAAAAGTTTGTCTCACACCTAATGAAATTAGAACAACTAAGCTAGCTGCAATTAAAGTAACTAACGCTGTGTTATTTCTTATAAATTTTTCTGATTGCATTGAAATTTATTTTAAATGTCTAAGAGCTTGTTTTAAATCAGCAATAAGGTCACTAGGATCTTCGAGGCCTATATGAAGTCTTACTAAATGCTCGTTCTTTTCTAGGCTCATAAATTTCCTACTCCCCGTTTCTCTAGATTCTTGATGTAAAGCTAAACTTTCAAAACCACCCCAGCTATATCCATAACCAAACAATCTTAAGGAGTTCACAAATTTTGTTACAGAATTTGGGTTTTTTGATTTAATTTTTAATCCCATCAAACCTGAAGCTCCTGAATAATATTTTTTCCACATTTTATAATTTAATGAATTTTTTTTATAAGGGTAAAGCAATTCTATTTTTTTATTTTTATCTAAAAAAGATGCAACTTTTTTAGCATTCTCGCTGTGTCTATCAAGTCGCACATCTAAAGTTCTAAGTCCTCTAGTAATTAAATATGCATCATCAGGTCCTAATCTCAAACCAGTAATTTTTTCTGCTAATTTTACTTTATTAAAGACCTTTTTATTGACTGCTAAGCTACCACCCATGACATCAGAGTGTCCAGAATAATACTTGGTTGCAGAAACAATTGACATATCAAAACCAATTTTAATTGGTTTAAAAAAATATGGTGTAGCCCAAGTATTATCAATAGCTGTGAAAATTTTTTTTCTTTTTGCAACTGAGATTATTTTTTTTAAATCCTGAAATTCAAATGTGTTACTACCTGGATTTTCAACAAAAATCAGTTTAGTTTTTTTTGTAATGGATTTTTCTAAAGTCTTTAAATTTCTAGGATCATAAAAAGTTGTATGAATGTTAAATTCTTTTAAATAATTTTCTGTAAAAATTCTTGTTGGACTATAAACAGGGTCTGCGACCAACATTTCATCTCCAGGTCTTACAACACTAAAAATTGCTAAAAAAACAGAGCCAAAACCAGTTGGTGTAGTAAAAACATGATAGCTTTCTTCAAGTTTTGTTAAAATTTTTTGTAATATATAAGTTGTGGAAGTTCCTTGTCTTCCGTAGTCATAATGTCCACCAATAGGATTTTTTTGTGCTTTAGCCTGAGTTTTTCTTAAATGTTGCATAGACTTAAATATAATTGTAGATGCTCTTACTACTGGTGGATTGACAGATTGATTATGAAAGTCTTTGGCTGTGTGTTTTAAGAATGTTCTGAAAGATTTAGTCATAATAAATTTGATAACTCTTATGGACAATGCTATATCCCACCAATAATTTCAATTAAATTATAAACGAAAGGAAAAATGGGCTACCCAAAGAAACATAGAGGTCGAAGAAAAATGGGCTCTAAAAAAAGAAGAGCTAGAAAAAAGAACAAAAAAAAATAATTACTAATGGAGTATATTAAAAAGGCCAAGTCCATTAGTATTTGGATATTTATTTTACCTTTTGTTGCTGTTAACACTTGTTTGATATTAGTAACTCAATTTCATAGTTTATTTCCTAATCAAGTAGATATAATTCACAATACTTTTCCCTATTTTGATGGAGGTGCATCTATTAGTAGAACTGCTAGACCATATCCTTCGTGGTTAGTTTTCAAACCTTTGATGATTTTCACATCCTTTCTTTTAGTGAGATATTGGATGTATAATCGTGAAATAGTTAATTTTTTTAGTAAAGATCATAAAAATATGAAAAAAATATTTTTTTTTGGAGTAGCCTCTGCAATATTTTTAACATTGCATTCTATTTTTTTAGGTATCAAATTTGATAATGACTTATATAAACTTTTTAGAAGAGTAATACTTTTATTATTCATAATATTTGAAATAGTCGCTCAAGCATATCTTGTATCAACATTATACTCCCTGAAGAAAAATATATCACAATTCCTTAATCTAAATATTCTTAAAATAAAGATTGTTTTAGTTACAATTTTAATTGTAGTAGCAACAATAAGTATTCCGATAATAAGTTTACCAGGAGATGACTTTATGGGAATAACATTAAAGTTTCTTAAACATGGTTTAGAATGGAATTATTTCTTAGGAGTAATAACCTTTTATCTTTTAACTTTTTTAATGTGGAAAAGAGTTAGCTCTTAATCCAACCGCCACCTAAAACTTTGTGGCCAAATTGGTCTTTTTTATAAAATACACAGGCTTGACCTGGTGAAATCCCATCTTCAGGATTTTTTAAATTTACCTCAGCTTCATCAAAATTTATAATGTTTATTTCAGCTTCAAGAAGTTTTCCAGTAGATCTTACTTTAACTAATATATCTTTTTCAAACTCTGCTTTATTAACTAATAAGTTAATTTTATCCAAATTAATTTTTTTTCTACCTAATTTGTCTTTTGGACCAACAATAATCTCATTTTTTTCTGGGTTTATCTTAAGAACATACAGTGGATTTTTACCTGAAACTTTTATGCCTTTTCTCTGTCCAACGGTAAAATTAACAATTCCTTCATGAACACCTATAACTTTTCCATTTTCATCTTTAATATTTCCTTTTTGTAAAGACTCTGGTCTAAATTTTTGGATTACTGATGCATAATCACCATTTGGCACGAAACATATATCTTGACTATCAGGCTTTTCAGCTACATTGAGTTCTAGCCTTTTAGCAATTTCCCTAGTTTCATTCTTTAACATACCTCCCAAAGGAAATCTTAAATAATTTAATTGATCTTTGCTCGTGTTAAATAAAAAATAACTTTGATCTCTATTTTCATCAATAGCCCTATACATACTTGTTTCATTTTGTTTGGTTATACTCTTAACATAATGTCCTGTTACCAACGCATCTGCTCTCAAATCTTTTGAAACTTCAAATAGATCTTTAAATTTAACTGTTTTATTACACTGTACACATGGAATAGGAGTTTCTCCCTTTAAGTAACTTTCAACAAAATTATCTATGACTCCTTGTTTAAACTTATCTTGGTAATATAAAATTTTATGATCAATGTTTAATTTGTTAGCCACACGTTTTGCATCCATAATGTCCTGACCAGAACAACATTGTTTTGATTTTGCAATTTCTTTTGTATCATCATAAAGTTTTAAAGTTATACCGATTACATTGTATCCATCTTTTTTCATCATCCCAGCTACTGTTGAAGAGTCAACTCCTCCAGACATAGCCACAACCACAGTTGTGTCCGATGGCTTCTTATCTAAACCAATTGAGTTTGGTACATTATTCATTTGGTGTTATTTATACTAATTTCTAATATAAGTTAAATTAAAATGATTTTAGATTTTGAACCAGGTGATAAAGTTTTCAATCCAAATAATAAAGATTGGGGCATAGGACAAGTTCAATCAATTATTAAAGATAAAGTTACAGTAAATTTTGAAAATGTGGGAAAAAAGGTGATAAATATAAAGAATATTGAGTTAAAAAGAATAAATGGTCAAGGTTAATATCAAAGAAATTGTTGAAAATTTAATTTCTACTTTTTTGTATGCCGGAAAAGTATCATTAGATTTAAGAGACAAAGGTCTTATTAAAAAAATTAAGGATGATAACACTCCTGTTACTAATGGTGATCTAGAAGTTAATAAAATTATTACTAAAAAAATTGCTGAACTTGCTCCAAGCATACCAATCATTTCTGAGGAAAATTCTGATAATAAAACAATAAGTGATCTTAAAGATTTTTGGCTAATTGATCCTATCGATGGGACACATGATTATATAAATAATATGGAAGAGTTTACAATCAATGCAGGACTTATATTTAATAATAGACCAGTTGCAGGATTAATATGCGCTCCGGCAAAAAAAAGAATGTTTTTTTCATTTGGTATAAACCAAGCATTTGAATTAATTAATGGAAAAAGTATTAAATTAAATCCGACTAGAAACTTTAAAAAAGACAATATAAGTTTTGTTTCATATTCAAATAAGATCAAACCTGAAATCGAAAAAATTCATAAAAAATTAAATGTAAAAAAAATTACAAAAATGAAAAGTTCATTAAAATTTTGTGTGATAGCTGCAGGAGAATATGATGGTTATGTTGCAGAACCTCGTGCCTGTGAGTGGGATATTGCAGCTGGACATGCAATTTTAGAACATGCTGGCGGAACAGTTACAGACTTCAGTGGAAAAGAAGTTTTGTATGGAAAAAAAGATTTTAAAAATTTAAGCTTAATTTTAAAAAATAAGGGTGTCTGAAAATGGATGATCAAATAAGAATTGTACTTATCATTATCATCTCAGTTTCTATATTAGGATTAATGGTGTTTGTTTTTGTAAAAAACTACATGAGAAACAAAATAAAAAGCTTAGTTGAGGAGGAGAAAAGAAAAAAATCAGAGTAACTTTACAATCTTATTATAATCATTTTTACTGAGATCCATGACTTTTTTTGAGGTCTCAAAATTAAATCCATTTCTAGCAAGTAATGAAATGTCTTTTCTATAAAATAAAGATCTATTGTCCTCTACTCTTGCTGGGCCAATTCTTTTTTTTTTACATATTTTGATAGCTGAGAAAAAATCTTGATCTGAATTTTCATCTTTTATTTTATTGACAGTTTCTTTTATAAATTCCTCACTAATTCCTTTTCCGATCAAATAGTTTCTAATTTTGTTGATTGAGCTTCCTCTTTGTATCATGCTTTTTGCTTTACTTTGTGAGTAAAATTTATCGTTTATAAATCTATTTTTTTCTAAATCTGATAAAACAATGTCTATTAAATTGTTAACATCATGTTTTTTAACGTTGGGCACTGAAATTTTGAGATACTTTTTCAATAAATAAGTCTTAAGCTGTTGCTTTGAAGGTGCATATTTTTCAACATATGCAAAAGCAAAATTTCTCATTTCCTCTACAGTAACTTTTAGTGATTTTTTCTTATTTCTTATAGGAATCATTATAAGATTTAATATAATATATTTAAAAATGATCGAACAAATTTATAATTATTTTACTATTGAAATGCTTTACTTTTGGGTAAATTTAGGAGTTTTACCTTTCTGGATAACATTAATTTTTTTTCCACAGTCGCAGATTAGTAAAATATTCATAACATCTATTTTCCCAATCATAATTCTTAGTGGAACATACATCTTTATGCTCTATAAGTCTTTTTTAGGCTCGTACGACTTTATTGGTAATTTTAACCTTTATGTTGGAGTTGAAAATTTATTATATTTGTTCTCAGATAAATCGTTTTTAATGCTTTTTTGGATACATTTCATATCAATTAATCTTTTTACTGGGGGTTGGATTGTAAGAGACTCTCAAAAATACTCTATAAATAAAGTTTTATTAATACTTCCATTAATTATAACTTATTTAATTGGTCCTCTAGGTTTACTTTTATATTGGATTATAAAAATTTTTTATTCCAAAAGTATGAGTCTTTATGACTAAATCAATTGATTTTTATTTTGATTTTATAAGTCCATATTCATATTTAGCATATAAAAAGATTAAATCTTTAAATGATCTAAGTAATTATAAAATAATCTACAAACCAATACTTCTTGGTGGGCTTCATAACTTAGGAGGAATTACTGCACCTGCTTTTAATGTTCGTAAAATGAAAAATATGAGAAATGATTGTGACCTAATTGCAAAAAAAAATAAAATTATTTTTAAATGGAATGACAAGTTTCCGATTAATTCTTTATATTTAATGAGGGGCTATCTTGTCTTGAGTGAAAAACATAAAGAAAAATATTTTGAGGTTTGTTTTGATAATTATTGGAAAGAAAACACTGATATATCAAGCGAAGAAAATATTCATAAGATTTTAGATTTATGCTCTATAAATAAAACTGATTTTTTCAAAAATATAAACGATAAAAAAATTAAAGATCAACTAAAAGATTTAACAAATTTGGCTTTTCAAAAAGATATATTTGGAGCTCCTACTTTTGTAGTAAATAACAAAATTTTTTGGGGTCAAGATCGTTTGGAATATGCGCTAGATGAATATAATTCTTAAATTATTTTAAATTTACTATTTTTAATTGCGCCAAATCCACCTTCAATGTGAGAAACCTTTTCAAAACCCATGTCTTTTAGTGTTTTAGTTGCTAAAGCAGATCTTAAACCTCCAGCACAAAATAAAACTAGTTCTTTATCTTGGTCTAATTTACCTTCCTTAAAATATGAACTTTCTGGATCTAACCAGAACTCTAACATACCTCTGGGAATATGAGATGCACCCTCAACTTTTCCCTCTTTTTGAAGCTCTCTTATATCTCTAATATCAATTAAATTTAATTTTTCATCAACCATTTTTGAATAAGCCTCGTCAGGTGTTATAGTTTTTATTTCCTTTAAAGCCTGATTTACTAGTTCTGCAGATGATTTAATTTTCATTTATTAGTTTTTTAGTTAAAATTATTATAGTTTAATTTTTTAAAAAATGAAAAATAAAATTTCAAATAAAAAAAGTTTTTTTTCAAAATTAATTGTGAAAATTATAAGAATTTTTGGTTATGAAATTATTGATCAATCTAATCTAACTTTACCTTTAACAAATCTTAACGCGGTTGATAATTTAAGTAAAAGTGGGATTAAATCAATCACAATTCCATTGGGTGTTACAAATATAACAAATAAGATCAATAGTCTCTCAATAATAGTTAGATCTTATACTTTTGGGGATATTCAAAATGGTAAAGTAATGTTAGATCAAAATAAAAAAAGAGTTTTTGAATTTCCAAAGATTGAATATACATTAAGAACTATTAATTCGATAATTACATCGTGTGAATACGCAGCTAAATCTTTTAAAAATATAAAATTTAAAATCATTATAACTGATGATAAATCAACCAATGAAAATCTTCTAAAAATTCAAAAACTCCTGGGAAGAACAAATATAGAGTCAGAGATTATAATTCTAGACGAAAAAGAATTTTTTGATGAAATAAAAACAAAGGACATCAACGGTAAAGAAATTTCTAAAAATATGATTTCAAATATGCGAAATATTTTAAAATCTATAAAAATTTCTGAAGAAAGTAATTCTGATTTATTCTATTTTCTTGAAGATGACTATATCCATAAAAAAGATTCAATTACAGAAATGTTATTTACCTACGAAAAAATATCATCACAATTAGGTAGGGAAATTTTCTTATGTCCTGCAGATTATCCTTACCTGTACTCAAACATAGAAGACACGAAAATTTTTATTGGAAATAAAAGTCATTGGAGAACAGTAAAAGAGTCCTTAATAACTTTTATGACCAGCAAAAAAATGCTCGATAGATATTATGATGATCTAAAAACGATGGGAAAAATAAGACATCACCCAATGGAACAGAAACTTCACGAAATTTACAACAAGGAAATTTGTTTATCTCCAATACCTTCTTTAGCAATGCATGCTACAAATATTAACTCTGTTTATGGTTTACCTCCAAATTTTGATTGGAAAAAAATTTGGGAAGAAAATAAATAAAAAAAAGCCCCCTGAGGGAGGGGGCTTTTTTATATGTTTAACTAACTTAGAGAGTTTTTAAGGGACCTTTCTATGAGTAACTATGCAAGTACACAGAGAGTGAAAGATCCCTTAATTGTTATTGTCAATTAACCAACAATTAGTCACGAATTGAGTAAGCTATAACTCCAGTTTCTGACACGTCAGTTCCTTTCAGTTCAGCCTCTTTACTCAATCTGATACCCATTGTAGCTTTCATCAATGACCAGACTATAAACGCAGCAACAAATACAAAAGCATTTATTGAAATTACGCCCAGTAACTGAGTGCCAAAATTCGCACCCGAGTTTGTAGCTGGAACTATTAAAGTTCCCCAGATACCTGCAAACATGTGAGCAGGAATTGCTCCGACTACGTCATCGATTTTCAAAGCAAACAACATCTTCGTACCATAAACGACTATTATACCTCCTACTGCACCAATTAATATTGAAGCAAACGGTGAAGGCATTAATGGCTCTGCAGTGATAGCAACTAGGCCACCAATACATCCATTAAGCATTTGCACTACGTCTGTTTTACCAGATAATCTAGTGACAGCTGCAGCGGCCATTACACCACCTGCACCAGCTAATAGAGTGTTTATAAATATTTTTGACACCGCAATTGCATCAGGAGCAGTTCCAATTGCTAATTGTGAACCACCATTAAATCCAAACCAACCTAGCCATAAAATGAAAACACCTAGTGTAACTAATGGAATTGATGATGCTGCAAAAGGTTTAAGTGGTGCTGGCGCTCCAGATTTAGTAAATCTACCTAATCTAGGCCCAATAAGTATTGCACCAGCCAAAGCAGCTGCTCCACCAGTTGAGTGAACTAATGTTGAACCAGCAAAGTCTGAGAAACCAGCTTTAGCTAACCAGCCGCCTCCCCATTGCCAACCCATTACAATTGGATAAATAACACCAGCTAAAATTGCTGCAAATAAAAAGAATGGCCATAATTTAATTCTTTCAGCCATTGTTCCAGAAACAATTGAAACTGTTGTTACACAAAATACCATTTGGAAATACCAATCTGATCCATCTGCATAACCAGTATCGATTTTACTAGCGTCGCTCCATGGAATGAATTTTCCAATGTATCCACCTTCTGGGATACCATATGCTAGGTTGTATCCAACTAACCAGAACATTATTGCTCCAATAGATACTAAACCTATATTTTTTGCACAGATTACAGATACACTTTTTGATGTAACCATACCCGACTCTAACATTGCAAATCCACAAGCCATGAAAAAGACCAAGAATCCACACATTAAAAATAGTAGAGTATTAAAAATAAACCCTACTTCAGCAGAAACAGTTGATTCTGCGTATCCTGCACTACTCATGTTTAATAAAAAAATTAAACTAACAAGTGGTACACTTATTTTTTTTAAAAATTTAGTCATTAAGACCTCCCTGTTGTTAAGGGGTTATATTTTCTAAACTTTTAAAAACTAACGCTTATTGAGAAAATTGGGTATGCAGATTTTGCATATAGGAACAGCCTCAACGTTTTTAGCGTTAAGGCTGTTAAATTAACTATTTATTGAATACTTCTTTCAAAGCTTTAGCAGGTAAGAATTTAACCTTTTGTGATGCAGCAATTTGAATTTGCTCACCAGTTCTTGGGTTTCTTCCAACTCTGGCTTTTCTTTTAGCCACTTTATATGTACCAAACCCTGCAATTTTTACTGAGTCATCAGCTTTTAGTGCATCTAAAATAGTGTTGGTAATTGTGTCAAAAGTTCTTTCAGCGTCAGCCTTACTAAGGTTTAAAGCGCCTGATAATTTGACAACTAGTTGTTTTTTGTTCATTTTAGCTCCGGTTTTATTAGGTTATTTACTATCTTTATCAAAAGTATTGATAAATCAAGCTTTTTTTTAGTATGTGGCTCAAAGTTATACACAATATCTAGTATAGTGAAAAAAACCTTATTTTATTGGTTTTTTTTGAATTTATATAAATTTTTTCTAATTTTGGTATCTTAATAAAAAATTATTTACATCGTTAAAGATTGTAAAAATCATCAACATTGCAATAACTCCAATACCGATTCGAAAAGTATTTTCGAGAGTTTTTCTATTAAATTCTTTGCCTCTAATTCCCTCAATCGTATTTATTAAAATATGACCACCATCCAATAAAGGTATAGGGAATAAATTGAACAAGCCTAGACTTATTGAGATATAAGAAATTATCATAATAAAAGGCAATAATCCCAATTTTGCGAAATCTCCTGAAATTTGTGCAATTTTAATTGGGCCTCCCAATTGTCTTAAATCACCATAACCTTGGCCCCATAATTTTTGCAGATAACCCCAAACTATCTCTAATGTTTTTTGACTGATAAAAAGTATTTCTTTAACTGAATAATAAGTGGCTTCAATTGGTCCTAATTTTACATGATTAATATTATTATTGTTTGGGCTAATTACTATACCAACCATTCTTTTTTCTAAAGGATTCCCAAACTGATCAACACTTTCAACTAAATTAGGTTTTACTTTTAATGTATACTCTTGACTATTTCTTAAAACAACAAACTCAATAAAATCATCTGTTGATAGCATAATGAATTTAGAAACATCTAATAAACTCTCAACTTTATTGCCATCAATATTAAGTAAAATATCATTTTGTCTTAATCCATATACTTCGGCAGGACTTTCTTTTTGGACCTCAGAAATTGAAGCTGGTGTCATATCTTTTCCCACAAACATAAAAACACCTACAAATATAACAAAGGCTAAAATAAAATTAGCTAAAGGTCCACCAAATGCAATCAGATTTCTTTGATATAATGGCTTAAAAGCTAGTAATTTTTTTTGTTCTTCCTCAGTATATTTTTTTCGAAGTTCTTCTCTATTGAAATCGCTAAAAATATTATGATCCCCAAAAAACTTTACATAACCACCAAAGGGAATTGTAGAAAATTTCCATCTGGTTCCATTTTTGTCAGTATAGCCAAACAATTCTTTACCAAAACCAATTGAAAATGCAGTCACTCCTACTCCATACCTTCTTGCAAAATAATAATGTCCATACTCATGAACAAAAACAACTATTGATATCAAAATAATAAATGAAAGAATATAATTTAACATAATATTATTTGCCGATTATATTTATCCAATTTTTTAACTCAAGCATTCTTTGGGATTTATTTGAATTTAATATTTCACTCTTAATCAAAGAAATATGATTTATTACTTCAGTTTCATCTTTGAAAACTTTCCTTTTTTCAATTAATCTATCTTTTCGAAATTCAATTAACCTTATCATTTTTTCATAAGATATCTCAGGATGGTATTGTAAACCCCAAATTTTGCTATCGTTAGTTTCAAAATATAAACTTTGTATCTTATTAATACTATTTGAAGCAAGACAAATAGCCTTGTCAGGTAATGTGACGACTTCATCAAAATTAAAAGCAGGAGAATTAAATTTTTTAGACTTATTCACATAGATAGAATTTTTCAATCCATTATCATTTAATACAATTTCTCTTGCGATACCAATGTGAGAGCTGTCAGCTTTTTTAACTTTACCACCTGCAGCTGTGACGGCTACTTGCATACCCCAACAAATAGCTAAAATATTTTTTACTTTTTTTTGACATTCTTTCATAAATTCAATCTGATTTTTAATTTCAGGTGTATTATTATAAATATTAAGACTACTGCCTCCCCAAATCAAACCATCAAAATTTGATAAATTATTTGTTACCAAATTCATGTTTTTATCTGATGAAGGATTTACAACTGCAATATTTGTTTTTATTTGAAGACTATCAAGGCTCTGCTTTAAACTATCAGTGTGTGTAGGTATGCCTGCGTCAGAGAAATTCTTGTTTTCCTCTTTTAAATTGCCCTCTACAATAAGGATATTAAGATATG
>CACGSR010000002.1:0-153042 GCA_902575785.1 uncultured Pelagibacteraceae bacterium | reverse complement strand
GTAATTTTAAATTTAAGACCCTATACTTTTGAGAAAGACAATCTTTTGAATAATCAGGAAGTGTTCATAAAAAAAAAAGTGATACCTTATCTTTTAAATACGTGGAAAGATTATAAAGAATTTAACCCTTATAAAAATGCAAAAAATTTTATGATTAATAGAGATATTTTTGCTTATCCTTATTTAAGTATGAATTGTGATGCACACTATTCTGAGATAGGTGCAGAGTTCTATGCAGAATATGTTGAAGGCATAATTAAACAATAAATTAACAAAAAAATAACAATTAAAGAAAAATATTTTAATTAAGTTATACTAGTTAATATTAAAAAAAATGAATTTAATCGAATTTGTAGGCCCACCTGGTTCTGGAAAATCCTTCTTTTATAAGAAGTTAAAAAATTATTTAAGATTTAAAACTATAAAAAGTAAAAGCCCCTTGGATAGCTTATTAGAGGTTTTTTATAAAAAAAAAACAACAAGCAATAAGTTTAAACAAAAACTATACTTTATATATTTAAAAAATTTAAAATTGAATTCTAATTATATATTCAAAAAAGAGTCTGTTAATTTTTTAAAGTTTTTAAATAAAAATACTCAAAAAAAAAAGGATTTTAATTTTATTTTTAAAAAATATCAAAAATATTTAAATGATTCTCATCTACCAAATGACTTTATAACAAGAATGTTAAACAATTTTAAAATAAATTATCTTGGATTAAAATTTGCAGAAAAAACAAAAGATTTAATTATCTCAGAGGAAGGAATATTTCAAAAGGTATATCTTAATTTTGTTTCATTAAAAAATTTTGACCATAAAAAAAATATATTAAAAATTTTAACAAAAATAACTAAACCAAAATTAATCTTATATTTCAATTTGGATAGTAATAAATGTATTAAAAGAGCAAGAAAAAGAAAAAGAGGATTTAATTATTTCTACAAAAAAAAATTCCTATTAAAAGAAAATAATTACTTTAATGATTATATATTTAGTTATGCAAAAAAAAATAAAATCGAAATTATGATTATTAATCCTAATAAAGAACCTTTTTTTTATACCAAAAAAATATTTAGACGTATTGAAAAATAAAATGAAAATTTTACATGTAGGCTTTTCTGACACTTATGGTGGAGCCTCAAAAGCTATGATGCGGATTCACCAATCCCTATTAGACTCAAATATAAATTCGAATGTTTTAGTAATGGAAAAACTATCAAATACAAAAAATGTTTTTTCTGTGAATAAAAATAAATTTGATTATTGGTTTTCTGATCTAAAAATTAAGCTAGCAAGACAAAAAAAATATATTTTTAAGTCATATAACTATTATTCACACTCATTGAATATATTTCCATCAAAAACCTTAAATCTTATAAACAAATTTGATCCTGACATTGTGCATTTACATTGGATAAATAATGAGATGATTTCGATAAAACAAATATCAAAAATTAAAAAACCAATTATTTGGACAATGATGGACATGTGGCCAATGTGTGGTGGTGAACATTATACAGAATCTATAAGATATATTGATGGGTACAATAACTTTAATAGAGATCCAAAAGAATATGGTTTTGATTTGAATAAATGGTTGTGGAACCAAAAAATCAAATATTTAAGAAATAAAGTTCAAAATGTAATTTGTATTAGCGATTGGTTAAAAAATGAAGCACAAAAAAGTTTTTTGTTCAGAAATATTAATATCTCTAAAATAAATCCGCCAATTGATAATAACATTTGGAAACCTGTAGATAAGATTTTTGCAAGAAAGACTCTCAACATCCCATTAGAAAAAAAGGTATTATTATTTCTATCAACAAATGGAATTAAAGATAAAAGAAAGGGTTATGAATATATTGATTTTACAATAAGTAGACTCTCATCCAAATTAGGTAATTGCATATTATTAATTCTTGATAAAGACAGCTTAAGTGAAAAAAAATCAGATAAGATTGAATTTAAAGAAAAGATAAATTTTGGTGATACAGAAAAATTAAAACAAATATATTCTTCATGTGATATTTTGTTAGCCCCAAGTAAATTGGAGGCATTTGGTCAGGTTGCGATTGAGGCGGCTTCGTGTGGGAAACCATGCATAGGGTTTAAAAATACTGGATTAGATGATGCAATTAATCATAAAGAAACTGGTTATCTTGCCAAATATATGGATCAAGACGATTTTGATAAAGGAATTGATTGGGTAGCAGAGAGGATTTTAGAAAATGAAAATTATTTTCAGGATTCATGTATTAAGTTTGTGAATGAGAATTTTACATCAAAAGTAATCTCACAAAAATATTTACAAGTTTACAATAAAGTCTTTAAATAAATTTTATTTAAAAAATAACTTATCAAAATTTTTAATGATTGAATTAAAAAAAATAATAAATACAAGAATTAAGCTTTGTTTATTATGTATTCTAATTTTAGCTTCCTCTATACAATGATCTAAAAAGGAATGCGTCGAGGAAAAACCTCCTGATGCCACATTTCCTACTAAAATATTTTTTGGTGTACTTTTTCCCTCAAAATTATTTTTTATTAATCTAAAATATAGATCGTAATCTGCAGAAATTCTAAATTGGGTATTGTAGTTTCCTATTTTCATATAAACCTTACGTTTAAGAAAAAAACCTGTCGTATGAGAAGTGGCAAAATCAAAATTATACTTTATTCTACTCGGCTCATGTCCCCATTTTAAAATTTTGGATTTAGTGTAATTTCTTATTACCGTGCCAAAAACATAGCTTGTATTTTTATTACTTTCGAATAATTGCATAACCTTCGCTAGAGAGTTTTTATAAAAAAAATCACCTGAATTGCAAAACACGATTACATCACCTTTAGCGTACCTCAACCCTTTGTTCATCGCAAAATAAATTCCTTTATCCTTTTCTGATATTATTTTTTTTATTTTTTTTTTATATTTTTTAATGATTTCTACAGTTCTGTCTGTCGACCCACCATCTATGATTATATATTCATAATTTATATTCTTTTGCCGAAATATAGAATTCAATGTTTTTTTAATATTCCTTTCATCATTTTTCACAACTGTTATGACTGTTAATAATTTCTTTTTCATTAGATTGATCTTAATTATATATGATTTGTATTTCGAAAAGTAAATAAATGAAATGATTACGTACATTTATCAAAATTTGTTTATAAACAGAAATTAGCCTGATAAAAACAAAAAGTTATTTTAGCATTACATAAAATAAATAAATCTCTTAATTTTTAGCAACATCGATTATTGAAAATAAAGGTTTTATTATTTTATTCATCGATTATAAAACTAATTAATGCACAAATAATCAAATTATTAAATTCTAGGATTAATGGTTAGTTACGAATACAAATTAAAAAATTTTTTTGAAAATCAACTAAAAGATATTTCTAATCCTAAAATTTTAGAGTTTGGTGTAAAAGAGGGTAGATCAACTAAATTATTATTAGATTATTGTAAAAAGAGGAACGGTGAATTATTTTCCGTGGACGTTGATGATTATTCAAATTTGTTTTCTGATAAGAATTGGCATTTTATTAGGTCTAGAGATGATAATTTAGATTTTTTAAAAAAAAAAATCCCCAATAAGGTAGACGTTATATATCTTGACTCTTTACATGAGGCAAAACACGTTGAAAAAATTTTTTATCAATATTTTGACTACTTAAATATTGAGGGAATTTTTTTTATCGATGATATTTCGTGGCTTCCATATCTAAAAAATTGTAAGAGAGATAATTTTTATTGTGAAATTAACAACAAAGAAACTTTTGAAAAATTGTTACAAATATACAACTTTAATCAAGAAAAATTTGATATTTATTTTACTTTCATTTCCTCAGGTATGTGCAAAATTGTAAAAAAAAAGGACTTGCTTAACAAAACAAATAAATTTTCTACAAGAGAATTTTCACTTAAAAATTTAATAAGAAGATTATTTAAATAAAAATTTAGTACTATTATTTTTTATAAAATTAAACTAATAAATATTTAACATTTATTACATGATTGACAGAATTGGATTAACAGGCTCTACAGGAAGTTTAGGAAGGATTATTTTAAAAAATAATAAAAAGATAAGATTTAAATGCTTTAAGGGTGACATCAGAGATCGCTCAGCAGTATTTGATTGGGTCAAAAAAAATGATTTTACTAAAATATTGCATCTAGCAGCTATCGTGCCAATAAAAGAAGTTAATAGAAATACCTTAAAAGCCAATCAAGTAAATTTTAATGGAACAAAAAATGTAGTAGATGCTTGTGTAGAAAAAAGAGTTAAATGGTTTTTTTTTTCTTCAACTTCTCATGTTTATAAATCATCTAAAAAAAAAATTTCTGAAAATAACAAAAAAAAACCGATTTCATATTATGGATTAACAAAGCTAAAAGCTGAAAATTATATAATCAAAAAATTTCAAACTGCCAAAATTAATTATTGCATTGGTAGAATTTTTAGTACAACAAATAAAAATCAAAAAAAAAATTATTTAGTTCCTGATTTAAAGTTTAAGATTAGAAAATCTAAAAAAAAACTTATTCTAAAAAATCTAAATCATTATCGTGATTTTATATCAATGGAGGATATTTCAAAAATAATATTTATTTTATCGAAAAGAAATTTTAATGGAGTGCTGAATTTAGGAAGTGGGAAGGGTATTTTTTTAAAGGATATTGCAAAATTAATTGCCAAAAAATATAAAAAAAAAATTGATTTTTCTGATAACAAAAAAACAACATATTTAGTTGCCAAAGTAAATAAATTGTTAAAAATTTATAAATTGAAAATACCAAAAAAAATAGAAAAAATTATTTTTTAAAATGATAAGAGAACTTTTTGAAATTAGCACTATATTACAACAAAACGTAGATAGAATATCAAGCTACATTACAACGTTTAATAGGTATTTACTTAAGCAGATTATTTTATCTAAGTTTTTTTCACTTTTATTAATCAACTATCATTTAGAAAAGGATAAAAATAATATTTACTTATTAAAAATTTAAAATTCGTGAAAAAAAATTTTATTTCGATTCTTATTACAAACTATAATAAAGATAAATTTTTAAAAAATTGTTTAGACAGCTTAAAAAAACAGAATTTTAAAAATTTTGAAGTAGTAATATTTGATGATTGTTCGACCGATAAATCTTTGAAAATAATAAAAGACTATTCTAAATTTAAACTTATTAAAAATAGAAAAAGACGAAATTTATCTGCGCCGTTAAATCAAATTAATGGAGTTATCAAGGCATTTAATAAGTCAAGAGGAAATTTAATTTGTCTGTTGGATTCAGATGATTATTTTAAAAAGAACAAATTAAAAGTTATCGATAATAAATTTAGAAAAAAAAATATAAACTGTTTATATAATCTTCCTAAAACACAAAAAAAAAATTTTGAATTTAAAAATAAGAACACTAATTATGTATGGCCAACAATTTTTCCAACTAGTTGCATTACTATCTCTAGAAAAAAATTTAAAATCTTTGAAAAATATATTCAGAAATCTAAATATTTAAATTTAGAAATTGATGCAAGATTAATAATTTTTTTTAAATATTATTTGAATGAATATAATGTTTTAAAAGAAAAATTAACTATTTATAACTACGATGAAAATAGTATTACAGCTAGAATTAATAAGTTCTCTGTCAAATGGTGGCTTAGAAGATTTGAAGCTTTTCAATATCTAAAATATGTTTTAAGTAAAAAAAAAAAGATATTTAGAATAAGTTTCGATTACTTGATAACAATGTTTTTTTCACTTACAATTAAATTTCTCAAATTATGATAATGTATCTATATTTCTATTTGATTGCATTTTCATTAGTTGGTTATGGACTTATAACTTGTAAATATCTAAAAATTAAGAATTTTAATTTTGGTACTCTGGGTTTGATAGGAATTGCTAGTCTAGCCCTTATTTCTTTTGGGACCTCGTTATTTATCAAACATGGTCAATTATTCAATTCTTTAATTTTAATATTTGGGTTAATTTTTTTAATTCTCAATTTTTATAGAATTAAAAATTTAAAAGAAGAAATTATATATACATTTCTTACTTTTTCGTTTCTTTTATTATTCATAGCTGTTGGAAAAAATCATGATGATTTTCCGTATTATCATTTTTCTTATATCCAACTATTGACTGATTATTCGCATCCATATGGTTTGGGACAGATAAATAATGGGTTTAGAAGTCCTTCATCAATTTTTTTCATTAGTTCAATTTTTTTCTTACCAAAGATTGAAATTTATTTATTTCATATTTTACCAGCTTTAATATTAGGATTTACAAATATAATTTTTTTAAAAAACATTTTTAATAAGGAAAATTTTGAAAAAAAAAAAATAATATCTTTTTTAAGTATTATGTTTTTTTTATTTATCAATACTTTTTTTTATAGATTAGCTGAACACGGAACAGATAGGTCAGGTATGATTTTGATATTATTATCAATTACTTATTTAATTTCTATAACTAATAATCAAAACTTAATTCTCAATAAAAATCAGAATATTAAAGATTTAATGAAAACTATGTTAATTTTTTTTTGTTTTGCTATTACAATAAAGCCATATTTTCTAATTAATTTTTTATTTATTTTACCAATTATTTATTACAAACAAACAAGGAAAATATTTTTTGATTTATTCTTTTCACGAACATTTTATTTTTGTTTATCATTAATCTTTTTCATTATTTTTTATACCTTTATTAATTCAGGTTGTTTAGTTTTTCCTTTAGTGTTCACTTGCTTTGAAAATTTGTCTTGGTCAATAGAGAAAGATTTGATTTATGAAGTAAAAATTTGGTTTGAGCTTTGGTCAAAAGGAGGCGCTAATCCAAACTTTATTGTTGATGATAGATTAGAATATATTAGTGGATTTAATTGGTTGCCAAATTGGATTGATAATTATTTTTTTAACAAAGTTTTAGACTTTGTTGCTGGTCTTTTATTTTTGTCATTAATTATTTTTTTTACTTTTTTTCAAAAAAAAAACACCAAAAATTTGAAAGAAAATAGTATATGGTTTACTTATTCATTAATAGTTTTTTTGCTTTTTGAATGGTTTTTAAAACATCCAACTTTACGTTATGGTGGATATCACTTGTTTGCTTTAATGATATTTATTCCAATGAGTATAAAATTGTCTAATTCTAAAATAAATTATGATTTTTTTATAAAAAGATCATTTATTCTTATTTTAATTGTAATTAATATTTTTTTAATTAGGAATCTGATGAGATTAAATGACGAGAATTCGTTATATGGATATAATCCCATAAAAAATTCAAACTACAAATTTATTGGTGGTGATGAAGATTTTCATTATAGATATAATAAATATATTAGAGAAAGATTAGAAAATTTTGAAACTATAGAATTTATTGGAAAAAAAATTTTTATAATTAAAGCTTATTAAATGAAAAACATTTACTACTGGTCACCTTGCCTAGATAAAGTTGGAACTTATAAATCAACAATCAATTCTGCTATATCATTGGCTAGTTATTCTAAAAAGAAATATAAAATTAAAGTAATTAACACATGTGGAGAGTGGAATGATTGCAAAGAATTGTTTAACTCAAATAATATAGAGCTAATTTATTTCGGATTTAATTATTTTAAATATTTACCAAAAAAAGGTTTTTGGAGTAGTAGATTTTCTTACCTAATTATAATATTTACATCAATATTTCCATTAATCAAATTGCTTAAGAAAGATAAACCAGATTTTTTAATTATGCATTTGATAACTTTATTACCACTATTATTGTTACAATTTTTTTATAAATCAACTAACTTTATTTTAAGAGTCTCTGGATATCCAAAACTTAATTTTTTTAGAAAATTTTTTTGGAAGCTTTCATCAAATAAAATATTTAAAGTTACCTGTCCATCTGTTGATTTAATCCATCAATTAAATAGTCAGAATATTTTTTTTAAAAAAAAACTATATTTTTTACCTGATCCAATTTTGGATATAAAAGATTTCGCGAAAAAAAAATGGTCTTCAATTAAGGAGCATAAGCTTGAGAGAAAATATTTCATTTCAGCTGGTAGACTGACAAAACAAAAAAATTTTGAATATTTGATTAATGAGTTCAAAAAATTTAAAAATAAGAATCCTGATTATAATTTGTTAATTTTTGGAGAAGGTGAATTAAAACAAAAATTGCAAAATAAAATTAACAAAGAAGATTTAAAAGATCATGTTTTTTTAATGGGTTATTCTAACAATATTTTTAAATTCATGAGAAATGCTGAAGCTTTTTTGTTATCTTCACTTTGGGAAGATCCTGGCTTTGTAATAATAGAAGCTGCAATGTGTAATTTATTTATAATCTCAAGTAATTGTAAAAATGGACCTTCTGAATTTCTAAATTTCGGTAAAGGTGGAATATTATTTGAAAGTAATAAAAGAGGAGCTCTAGAACATTCCTTGAATGAATTTTTAGTTAGCAAAAATAAAAAAGAAAAAAAGATTTTGTCAAAAAAAAATTGTGTTAAGTATACTCTATATAGACATTACAATTATTTTAATAAAGTTTTATTAAATTAATCAAATATAATTATGAATTACTTTCCAATATTTATTAAGATTTAAGTTAAAGTTATATTTAAATAAACTTTTATACAAATTATTTGTTTTTTGTTTTAATTTTTTTTTATTTGTGTAGTAAAAAATAATTTTTTTTTTTAGATCTAGATAATCACCTGTCTTAAAAAATAATCCATTTTTTCCATTGTCTAAAATTTCTCTTGGTCCGGTTGGACAATTAGTTGAAATAATAAATTTTTTTAATACACCAGCTTCCAATAAAACATTTGGTAAACCCTCATATTTAGATGATAATATGAATAAATCAGATAACTTAAGATAGGAGTAAACTTTAGTGTTTGGCTTTATAATTTTAATAACATTATATAATTTATTTTCGTTTATATAGCTCATTAGGTTAGATTTTTCCTTACCTTTTCCGATTATAATAAGCTGAACATCGATCTTATTTTTTAATTCGTTAATTGCTTTTAATAATGTCAAATGATCTTTTTGCTCTGTTAAACGACCAATATTAATTATCTTTAGGTAATTTTTTTTAAAAAATTTATTTTTAAGATTGATATTTGACTTTCTTATTATTTCTTTTGTATTAAGTGGATTATAAATACACTTTACTTTTATATTAAATTTTTTTTCCATTTCTTTTTTAAAATCTTCACTATTTACTATAACTTCATTTGCCATAGAAATTATTTTTTTATAAATGTATTTTTTGAAAGCATTGTGAGACCATCCTGATGGTGATGAATTGGCACGCACTATTATTTGAATTCTAAAAAGTTTACACAACAATATACAGTAAATATTTGCTTGAAATGAAACAACAATAAAATCTTTTCTCTTAATGAAAAGTTTAAATAATAAAAATAAACAAATTAAATATTTTAATCTAATACTTAAATTTTCAGAAAATTTTTTATTTGGAGATATAAATTTAATATTTTTATTAAATTTTTTCTTTTTATCACTTGATACAGTACATATACTCAAATTCTTTACTTTTTTAATAAGATAATTAGAGATAATAAATAGATTTTTTTCTACACCACCTATTTCAATAAATGGCATAAAGATAATTAGATTTTTTTTTGTTTTAATCATTAAATCTTAAAGCTAAATCATAAAATAATTTATTTTAAGTTAAAAATTAATAAAGTAAATTAAATAATAAATTTATGTTTAATACAAAAACTTTTGATATAAAAAACTTGAATATCTTTTTGATCTCAGTATTACCGATAGGTTTGATTATCGGTACATTAATAAGTAATATTATAATTTTATTGATTTGTATTTTTTTCATTTATGATTTGTATTCAAAAGAAAATTTTTTTTACCTAAATCAAAAAAATTTTTATTTTTTGTTAATTATAAATATATATCTTCTTTTAAATTCTTATTTTATATCTGAAAATAATGAAAGCTTAATAAAATCTTTTGGATTTTTGAGATTTATAATACTTACATACGCAATTTCTTATTATTTTTTAGAGTCTGGAAATAAAATTTTAAAAATTTGGACATTATTTTTTATAATTGTCAGCTTTGATATTTTATTCGAATATATTCTTGGAAAAAATATTCTTGGTTTTAAGTCACAATATCCAGCTAGAATTGCTAGTTTCAGTGGTGATGAAATGAAAATAGGAGGATATTATTTTGGTTTTATATTACTGAGTTTGTTTTTTTTAAAACAATATAAGCAAAAACTTTTTTTAATATCTTTAATTCTTTTTTTTATTATCGCTTTATTAATTGGTGAGAGATCTAACTTTATAAAAATTTTTATTATGTATTTTTTATTCTTAATGTTTTTTTTAAATATTTCCTTTTTAAAAAAATTTTTAGCAATTATTGTTTTAGTAACAATCACAATTTCAATAATTACATCAATACCAGGTTTAAAAAGTAAATTCTTTAATCATATTATAGATCAAGAATTAATTGAAAAAATTCAAATAAATCAAAAAAAAGTAGATTATATGAAGGTAATTTCCAACAATAGACATTTAAGTCATTATTATGTTGCTACAGAAATTTTTAAGGAAAATATATTATTTGGTTCAGGTTTTAAATCTTTTAGAATTGAAAGTCCAAAAAAGAAATATCAAAAAAATGAAATCCATGGCGCCTCTACACATCCTCATCAGTTTCATTTTGAAATTTTATCTGAACTAGGTTTAATTGGTTATATCTTAATATTTTCCAATTTAATTTATATTTTATTTAAAAAATTTGATTATGATAAAAATTTAATTAGAACAGGAGCTTTATTATTTATAATTGCTTCTTTGATACCCATTTTACCGTCAGGTAGTTTTTTCACATCTTACGGATCAACAATTTTTTTTATTAATTATTCTTTATTAATTCAAAACAAAGATTTAAATAAAATAAAAAATAAAAGTTAATTTATTTTTTTATTAGGATACATTGACCCATGTAATTTTTGATAAAATAGTATTTAGAAGAATGTTTTTTTTCAATTTCGTAAACAATTTTTTTTATTCCGTTTACTCCCCAAATTCCAAAGTCATCAAAAATCATAATGCCACCTTTGATTAATTTTTTTTGTAAAAAATTAAAAATTTTTTTTGTATCAGTGTAAGTATTTACATCTATATGACATAATTTTACTTTATTTATTCTTACTTTTAAATTTTTTGGAAAATAGGCTTTAAATACGTATATTCTTTTTAAGCCTAATTCTCTTATATTTTTTTTTATCAAGTCCATATCTTTATAAACAAAGACATCTTTTTTATGCAAACCATCGTCTACTCTAAAACCTGAGAAACTATCAAATAAATATGTATTACCTTTTAAATTAATCTTTGACATTAAAAACCCTGAACCACCCATTAAGCAGCCAATATCCAAAATTTGCCCTTTTTTATCTTTTAGGTTTTTGGAGCATTGCCATAAGGTGTATGCACGTGCTGCATCTAGTAATGTAAAATTTTTTACTTTTTTAAAAAAGGTGTCGAAATCCTTATCTTTTTTCCAAGGGGCATGAGTTGCTGGGGATATTATAATTTTGTCATCATTATCAAGTTTACAAATGAGATTTACAAAAAACTTTATTATTTTTTCAATTAAATCTTTAGAAGATTTTAAAAAAAAACTTCTTATTTTTCCATGCGGATGTTTAATAGTTTTCATCATTACATACCAAACAATTAAAAGATTTTTTGTTTTTTGAAAAAAAGCCATAATTACATTTTTTACAATTTGGCTCAAAATTATAAGTTTCATTTATTTCATGATAGAATTTTTGTTTAAAAAAAATATTTTTTGTGAAAATGTAAATTAAATCAAAAAAGCTTATAAAGATTTGTAATTTAGGTATTTTTGATTTACCTTTATTTCGATCTTTGAAATAAATTGGAACTTCAATTAATTCTACATTTAATTTTTTCATCAGCCATACTAATTTTACCCCAAGACTATATCCCTGGGCATTCAGCTCATCATATGGAAGTTTTCTTAAAAGATTTACACTGTAAACTCTGAAATAAGTTGTTATTTCGTTTAATTTAATGTTTAGTAATTTTTTTGCAGCATAATTCCCGCAAACAGAGATTATTTTTCTAATTCCTTTGTAATCGCTTTTTGCTCCTTTACAAAATCTTGATCCAATAACAAATTTATTTAAACCACATTTATCTACAAGTTTTAGTATATCACTTGGGTCGTGAGAGAAATCAGCATCCATTGTTAATAGAAAATCGTAATTATTTTTTATTGCATATAAAATTGAGAGTTTATGAGCTGTTCCTAAACCAAGTTTTGTTGGTCGTTCTATAAAATCAAAGTTTTGATCATTTAAGTCGTTTAACAATTCTTTTGTATTATCGTTAGAGAAATCATTAATTACTAAGATTTTTGAGAAATTATCAAATTTTCTGATTTTATTTATAAGATTTACAATATTCTCACTTTCTTTGTATGTAGCAATGGAAATTAAAATTTTTTTATCATTTTTCATAAATTAACCACTTTTTATTTGATACTTAAAAATTAAAAAGAGATAAAGAAATATTATTATAATTATGTCAAATTTTAAGAGTTTTGCTATTTATCTTTCAAGTTTTTTTTCCCTTTTATTGGGTTTAGCTATGAACGAAAATTCAAGCGGCGGAGCAAAAATAGATTTTGAGTATTTATTTCCTTATGTTGAAGGTTTTGCTTTTAATTTAAAAAGTGGATTAGAAACTTATGCAAGTAATCCAGCAAGTATTATTCATTCGCCAGTTTTTTATATACTTGTTAGTTTTATTTATAGGTTCGTAGATGAAATTATAGTAATAAAAATAATATATATTTTTTTATGTAGTTTTTTACCTTTTTTATTTTTCTTGATATTAAAAGATAAATTTAAATTGAATAGAAATATTTTATTTATTTTTTCTTTAATTATTTTTTTATCGCCTTATTTCAGGTCTTCAGCTATTTGGTTGTTGGGTGATAATTTAAGCTTAATATTTTTTGGATTATCAATTTATTATTTCAATAAGATAGATGAACTTGATGAAGTTACTTTAAAAAATTCTTTTTTGTGTTTGTTATTTTTAATTTTTTGTTGTTATATTAGATATTACTATTGTCTATTCGCTTTATATTATTTGTTTTTTTTCTTAAAAAAACTTCCAAAAAAAGATTTTTTATTTATCATCTTAATTTCATTTATTTTTTCATGTCCTGCCTTATTTTATTTTAGTTATATTTTCTTGAACTATGATTTTGCAACTACCGTGACAAATTACTCACAAATTAACTTTTATAGTAATAGTTTAATAATATTATCTATATTACTCTTTTATTTACTACCTTTTTGTTTTTTTCAAAAAAGTTTATTTTTAGAATATGTAAAAAAAAACAAAAAGACCATATCAGTCTTATTTATCCTACTATTTTCAGCATATTTAATTTTTCAATTTTTGCTGACAGATCTTGTTAATTTCTCTCCAAGAGGTGGAGGGATATTCATGAAAATAGCTAATTTAAGTAATATTGATGCTTTATTATTTCTATCAATAATGTCATTTTTTACTTTAATTTTTTTAGATTTTTTTTTTCAGGAAAAAAGATTTCAAAACTATAGCTTATTAGTAATTTTAATTTTTTCATTTCCAGTATTTACGATTTACCAAAAATATTTTGATCCATTATTTTTTTTATTATTTTTTGGTTTAGTAAAATCAAATAAAATTGAAAATATTTTTCTTAAAAATAAAGTTTTCTTATTCACAATCGCAAGTTATTTTTCAATTTTTTACTTATTTTCATTAATGTATTACAACGGAAATTTTTATTAATTATGAGCATTATAAGCATCGTGATGCCTTACTACAGAAAATCTGAATTTATTAATGAAAGTATCAATTCAATATTAAACCAAACTTATCAAAAATTTGAGATTATTATTATTGATGACGAGCTAAGTGAAAACAGTTCAAGAGTTTTGAATAGTATTGAATGTCTTGATCCAAGGATAAAGATTTATAAGAATAAAGAAAATCAAGGAGCTGGTCCATCAAGAAATTATGGAATTAATTTATGTTCTGGAGAATACATTGCTTTTTGTGATTGTGATGATCTGTGGAAACCAGAAAAATTAGAAAAACAGTTTAGATTTATGAAAGAATTCAATTTGAGTTTTAGTTTTACAAGCTATGAAATTATTAATAATAAATCTTTAAAAATCGGTCAAAGAGAGGCTCAAAAAGAATTAAGTTTTAAACAGCTTAGAAATTCATGTGATATTGGATTATCAACAGTAGTCATTAGAAAAGATATATTTAAAAATGACAAATTAAGATTTGGTAAAACTAAAACAAAAGAAGATTTTGTACTTTGGCTTTTGTTAGCAAAAAATGGTGTAAAAATATCTGGAATAAAAGAATTTCTTGTATCTTGGCGAAAAAATTCGGGATCGCTCTCATCTTCCAATATTCAAAAAATAATCGATGGATACAGGGTCTACAGGAATTATCTACACTATAGTAGAATTAAATCGTTATTTTTTCTAATTATACTAAGTTTAAATTTTATGCTAAAAAAAATTAGATGAATTTTTTATTATACTTAACTTTACTAATCTTCATTTTAATATTCAGTAACAAATTTTTAATAAATAACAATATATTGTTAAGCGAAACAGGGGATAGGCATCAAAAATTTGCATCAAACGAGAAAGTACCTTTAACAGGAGGAATTTTTTTATTTCTAAGTTTTCTTTTTTTTTTAAATCATGAAATACTCTCATTTATATTATTTTCTTTACTAATTTTAATTCTGGGTATTTTCTCTGATCTTAAAAAAATTAAATCTGCATTTAATCGATTTATAATCCAAATTTCATTGGTTTTATCATTTGTTATTTTCAATGACTTTCAATTATTAAATACAAAAATTTTTATATTAGATAAACTGCTAACATACACAGTATTTAACTATCTGTTTGTCTCATTTTGCATTCTAATTGTAATAAACGGTTCAAATTTTTTTGATGGATTGAACACTCTTAGTATTGGCTATTATCTTCTATTATCTCTGATAATATATTATTTACAATTTACTAATAATATTTCTATCAATGAAATTTTACTTAATAATTTTTTACTAGTATTAGCAATCGCATTTTTTTTAAATTTGATTAATAAGATTTATTTAGGTGATGCTGGGTCATATTTGCTAGGATTTACATTCTCTATTTTTTTAATAAAGATTTATGTTGAAAATCCTCTTATTTCTCCTTTTTTTATTATAGTTTTATTGTGGTATCCAAGTTTTGAGACTTTATTTTCAATTATAAGAAAAAATATTATGAATAAATCTCCTATGAAACCCGATTCAAATCATTTACATCAACAGTTATTTCACTTAATCTATAAAAAAAAATTTTTAAATAAGTTTCATTCAAACCTATTAACTGCAAATTTAATAAATTTGTATAATTTGATTGTTTTTATAATTTCAGTTAGTTTTTTCTCTAACTCTCAAATTCAGGTACTTTTAATTTTGTTGAACATCAGCTTATATACGTTTATTTACTTTAAATTATTTATTAATAGATATAAAAAAATATGAAAAAAAAAATTGCGCTAATTTTTGGAGTTACAGGTCAAGATGGATCTTATTTATCTGAATTTTTGATAAAGAAAGGATACCTTGTTCATGGAGTAAAGAGAAGATCCTCATCATTAAATACTGGAAGAATTGATCATATTTATCAAGATCCTTTTGAAAAAAAAAGGAACTTTTTTTTACACTATGGAGATGTTACGGACGCAATTTCCGTCTCTAGTTTAATTAAAAAAATTAAACCATCTGAAATTTATAATTTAGCTGCGCAGTCTCATGTCTCAGTTTCTTTTGAAGTTCCTGAATATACTGCAAATGCTGATGCAATTGGTGCTCTTAGGATTTTGGAGGCTATAAAATTCCATGGATACGAAAAAATTACTAAATTTTATCAAGCAGGTACATCTGAAATGTTTGGTAAAGTTAGAGAGGTTCCTCAAACAGAAAAAACTCCATTTTATCCAAGAAGCCCTTATGGTGTGGCCAAAGTCTATGCTCACTGGATAACAGTGAATTACAGGGAAGCTTATAATATCTTTGCTTGTAACGGGATTTTATTTAATCACGAAAGTCCAGTTAGAGGTGAAACTTTTGTAACTAGAAAAATTGTTTTGGGTCTATGTAAGATTAAATTAAAAAAACAGAAAACTCTTTATTTAGGAAATTTAAATGCAAAAAGAGATTGGGGACATGCAAAAGACTATGTTGAAGCTATGTGGAAAATGTTACAAAAAAAGACACCTTCCGATTACGTAATATCCACAGGCAAACAGTATACGGTAAAACAGTTTGTAAATTTAGTATTACAAGAGCTATCTATTAAATACAAATGGAAGGGAAAAGGAATTAATGAGAAATGTTATGATAATAAAAATAACTGTATAGTAGCTTGCGATAAAGAATATTTCAGACCATTAGAAGTCGACACTCTCTTAGGGAATTCTAAAAAAGCAAGGCGAGAGTTGAAATGGAAGCCAAAAAATTCAATTAAAATTTTGGTCAAAGAAATGGTTAACTTTGATTTAAAAAAATTAATTAATGAGAGGTAAGAATTTTAAAATTTTCGTTGCAGGTCATAAAGGTTTAGTGGGAAGTGCAATTGTTAGAAAATTAAAAGAAAAAAATTATAAAAAAATTATAACTATAGAAAAATCAAAACTAGATTTAACTAATCAATTGAACGTTTTAAACTTTTTAAAAAGGAATAAACCTGAATTTATATTTATTGCAGCAGCAAAAGTTGGGGGAATATATTCTAATAATAAATTCAAAGCAGATTTTATTTACAGTAATTTAGCAATTCAGAGCAACATTATTCATTCGGCCTATAAATGTGGGATAAATAATTTAATTTTTTTAGGTTCCAGCTGCGTATATCCTAGAAATTGTAAACAACCTATTAAGGAGGATTATCTTTTATCTGGAAAATTAGAGCAAACAAATGATGCATACGCTATTGCAAAGATTGCTGGTATTAAAATGTGTGAAAGTTATAATCAACAATATGGGACAAATTTTAAGTGTTTAATGCCGACAAACACATTTGGCAAAAATGATAATTATCATGACCTAAACTCACATTTTGTCCCAGCTTTAATTAAAAAAATACATAAAATTAAATCAGGTAAATCAAGCAACTTAAAAATTTGGGGCAATGGGAAAGCCAAAAGAGAACTAATATATGTCGATGATGTAGCTGATGCGTGTGTATTTTTTATGAAAAAAAAGATTAGAGAAAATATAATAAATATTGGATCAGGCAAAGATTTATCAATAAAAGAGTATGCAAGATTATTTTTAAAAATTTTATGTCCGGAAAAAAAAGTAAAATTAATTTTTGATAAAAGAAAACCTAATGGAACACCAAGAAAAGTAATGGATGTATCTTTAGCAGCAAATTATGGCTGGAGAGCAAAGAGTTCTCTGAGAGACTCAATCATTCAGACTTATAAAAGTTATCTCTCATCTTTTAATGATAAATAAAAATATATTCAAAATAGAAATATTTATTATTTTTTTTTCTATAGTTTTAAGTATTTATTTTGCAGTTTTTGATTTAAACAAATTTGATAAGATAAAAATTAATTTTGAAAATGAAACTTATAATTCTCTTCTTTATGAAGATCTTGAACAAACTTGGAGAATTGCTGATAAATTCAAAAATGATTTAGATAGTGGAAAAAATTTTGTAGATTCTTTACCAAGTTATAGACACTATTTTTTACCCTCAATAATAGTTGGGTATTATTACCATTTGATAGATAAAGATATTTTTATTGATCAATTGAATAACAAGAATGTAATAAAAGTTAATAACTCAAAACTTCCTATATTAATTTTTCAAATAATTTTTTATTATTTGTCCGTATTTGTATTTTCAATAGAATTAAAAAAAAAAGTTAAATTTCCAATTTATGTTTCAGTTTTAACTTTCTTATCTTTGGAGCCAAGTATTTTTCAATGGCATCATTCTTTTTGGAGTGAAAGTATATTTTTATCATTAATGTTATTTGTTTTTTATTTATTATTAAAAGGTCAGAAAAAAATTATTTTTAATTTTTTTCTTGGAGTTTTAGTATCTTTTTTATATCTACAAAGATCAGTAAGCTTTCTTTATATCATCCCAATACTTATTTATTTATTACTTATTTTTAAAACAAATATTAAACCTCTTATTTTTACAATTTTAGGATGCTTGATTGTTTTTTTTCTAATTGGTTTGAACAATTTAAAAAAAACTGACAAGTTCTATCTTTTATCTTTGGAACATCGATATTATTCTTTCTATTATTATTTTGCTAGTTATTTAAAAGCAGACAGAGAAAATATAGAGGTTTCTAAAGCAAAGGAAGAATTAAAAATAATTGAAGGAAACTGGATGGATGAAAATAACATTAATTTAAATATTGCTGAGGATTATCTAAAAGCAATAGATTTTAGAAATAAGAGTTTTTTAAATGAAGTTATTCAAAATCCATTATTTACAATTAAATTTTTTACCAAAAAAATAGTTATGATGTGTATCATTCATCCGACCTGGGTAGATGAGTCTTATAAAACTGATAAAACAGACCCAGAGGCAAGAAATAACCCAAAAAAATATTATCACAAAAATTTAAAAAGAAATATAATTTACTCAATATTTTTATATTTTTTCATTTTCGTCGGTTTTGTATCCTGGATCAGGAAATTTTTTAAACACAAATCTATAGATACTTTTGATAAGTTTATTTTTTTTAACATTTTTTCTATTTTATATTTTATACTAATCTCAGGTTTTTGGGGTAATCCAAAATATTTCACCCCATGCATATTAAGTCTTTCATTTTTTTTTGGGTACGGTATCAATGAAATACTTCAAAAATTGAAAATAATTTAATAATATTTAAAATATTTAATTTTTGAAATATATTCTTATTTTATGAAATTACCCAGAGGAAAATTATATATTGATTTGTTATCACTTTTTAAATGTCTTTTTAAAATTCTATTTAATCAAAATTTAAAAAGAGGACCTCAAACTCAAGAGCTTGAAAATACATTTAGTAAACATTGGAATAGAAATAAATGTATTACAACATCTACATGCAGATTATCGCTTTATTATGTTTTAAAATCACTAAACTTAAAAGAGGGTGATGAAGTTTTACTCACTCCAATTCAAATCCCGGATTTCATTAATGTAATTTTGAATTTAAAATTAAAACCAGTTTTTATAGATATAAATAGAGAAACTGAGAGTGTTGATTTACAGGACTTGAAATCAAAAATTAATAAGAATAGTAAGGTTTTACTAGCTACATATTTGACTGGTCTAGTACCAGATATTAAAAAAATTTCTAATATTTGTGAAGATAACTCAATTTTTTTAATTGAGGATATTTCACATAGTTATGGATCCTTTTTTGACGGAAAAAAAGCTGGGTCATTTGGCTTTGCTGCGATTGGTTCCTTTTCCCCTGGTAAAATAATATCGTCAATAGGTGGTGGATTTATACTCATTGATAACTATGAAAAAATAAATATTATTGAGGAAGATATAAAAAAATCGATAAAAAATAAATCAAGAAAAACTCTACTCAAAGTATGTTTGTTTCAAATTAAAGTTAGTTTACTAACATCAAAGTTTATTTTTAATTATTTTACTTATTATATTTTTCTTTTTTTATCTAACTTTTTTAAAAAAAAATTTGATGAAATTCATAATCCAAAATTTAAATATTTTGTTAGGGATAAAACTATATACGATAATCCACCTATAAAAAGAAAATTACCTGATGAACTCTTTTTTGAATTTACCGATTTACAGGCAGAACTAGCGTTAAAAACTTTTAAAAAGAATTTAGAAAATGGTCTTGAGGAAAGACAAAAAATGGCAAAAATACTTTATGAAAATTTAAATGATAATGTAAAAAAATTTGTACCTAAATTAGTTGGGAAATTCAATGTTAATGCATTTTGGCATTTTCCTATAATAGTTGATGATAAAGATTTTGGTAGGTTTCAGAAACATCTTTTAAAGGACGGTTTTGATGTTGTTGGTTATGCAATGAAATTATGTAATGAAGAACCCCAGTTCAAAGAATTCAAAAAAGAAACCCTAGATTATTCTAAAAAGCTACACGGTAACTCACTTTTTTTACCAATGTTTGATGGATTACAAAAAAAAGATATGCTTAATATCGCAAATTCTGTTAATAAATTTTTTTATAAAAATTAATTTGATGATTAGATATAAAAAATTTTTGATTACAGGGGCTGCAAGTGGCTTAGGGAAAACTTTAGCTAAAAGTTTAAATAATTTAGATAAAGAATTAATATTATTAGATAAAAATTTTGATGGTCTTAAATCGCTTGAAAATGAATTAATCAAAAATCAAAATATAAAGATAATACATTTTGATTTATCGAAGAAGGATCTTATTGATGAATTATATAAAGAGCATCTTAAACAGGAAACAAATATCGATTGTTTGATTAATTGTGCAGCATATGAAGCGGCTGGCTTTTTTGACGATATACCAATTGAAGAAATGTTAAAAAATATTGATACAAACGCGATTTCTCCAATATTGTTAACTAAAAAAATTTTACCATTTTTGATTAAAAATAATGGTGCAATAATAAATATGATTTCTACAATGAGTACAGTGGGAGTGCCTGGTAGGATGTCATATTGTATAAGCAAATCAGCTCTTAAGTCATTTTCAGATGTTTTACGATGTGAATTAAAATATCAAAATGTTCAAGTTCTAACCGTATATCCTGAAGTTATGAGCACGCCTTTTTGGGAAAATGTTTTATATTTTGGGCGTATTAAAAATGCAATGTTTAATGACCCTAGAAAAAAAAACGATCCAAAAAAAATTGCAAAAGGAATTTTGAAGGCGTTAGAAAAAGATAAATTTTTCTACTGGCAATATTCATTTACCAATTTATTTTCTATATTCCATTTTATCTTTACTAATTTGGGAGATAAAATTGTAGATTTTATTTGTAATATTAAAAATTCAAATATAAAGCCTAAATAATTATTTCTTACTAAATAATCCCTGTAAAGTACAAAAACATAAAACAATCCTTACTAAATAAATAGGAATAATATAAGGAACTATTTTTTTATCTTTCCTTAACCATGGTCTGACATTCAGTAATGTGATTACAAATGCAACTAAAGGAATACAAAACGTGTAAAGTAAAACAAAAAATATCCATATGAATTTATTATTATAATAGTTTAGAAATATCTTGTTATATCTTATGTAATGATGCTTTGCCCATTCAATTTGATGATAAAAAAAATCCCTTAAATTTTCTCTATCATTATGAAAAACTTCTGTGTTGGGAACAAGTAAAATTGAATAATTAAGTTTCAAAGTTTTTAGACAAAAATCAGCATCTTCTCCAGTGATTTGATTTCTATCGAATTCTATATTCTCTTTTTTTAAAAAATCTACTTTCACACTAAAATTGGTTGTTGCTATATGATAAGGGAAATCAATTTTTATCACTTTATTTAATGGCACTGAACAAAACCAACTCATGTAGCCATCCAATTTTTGCCATAGGTTTGTTTTTTTTTGTAAAAAACTTGGAATTACACCACCTCCTAGAATAGGAATATTTTTATAATCTATATGATATTTAATATGATTTCTTATAAAATTATTAGTTGGGGTTGCGTCAGAGTCAATAAAAATTAGAATATAATATTGATTTTCTTTAGCGTATTTTAATGCTTCATTTCTACAAAAAGAAATACCTTTTTTTTCTTCAAAACTTAAAAATTTTAATTTCTTATTTAATTCTATCAGATTATTTTTTTCTTTTATTTCGGTTAATCCATCTAAAATAATTAATATATCAGTAAGTTTATTTTGACTAAGTATTTCAATTAATTTTTTTATATCTCTTTTTAAATCATGATAAAGAATGCAGGTGACTACTTTATGATCTAAACTTTTTTCTGATACGCTAGATTCGGCCATTCTTTTGGGTTAAATAAAATAGATGTTAACATTGCACAATTGTGTGTACAGTGACATTTCTTATCTTTTATATCTTTAATTTGGTCTTTAAACTCTTTGCTTTGAAGAACAGGTTTTAAACCTTGTTTATCCATATTGCCTATTGAAGGTAACATTTCACAAGATGAAACATCTCCATTTCCCCATACGACAATACTACTCTGACCAGCTAGACATGGTATAATTTGAGTTTTTTGTTCAATAGTCTTCAATGAAGTTTTCCACATGTAGCGATGATAATTTTTTAAAAAGTAAGCTGATGGACTATTTTGGCCATAGGTATATTCATTCAGAATATTAAATATTTTTTTACCTAACTCTTTCAGTTCATCCATTTCAGGCAATCGCACTGATGGATCTAATGGATCTCCTCTGAGTAATATAACAGAATGAAAATCTACACCATTTTTTTTCACTAATTTCATTAATGGGATTATCTCATGTTTATTACCATCATGAATTACTGTTATAATTCTACATTTTACATTTTTTTTATTTCTGATTGCTTCAAAGGTAGTCCAAACTTTTGACCAACTTTGTGGATTTTTACGAATTGAATTGTGTGTTTTTTCTAATCCGTCTAGACTAAAATTTATTACCAACTCTGTTTTTTTCTTATCAATAAGCTCTATTTGTTCTTCAATGTTTTTAAGTAAATATCCGTTGGTCGGAATAGAAACAACTTGTTTTTCGAAAAGATTTATTATTTGATGTAAATCTTTTCTTAAAAAAGGCTCACCTCCTGCAACATCAAGCCAAAACAAATTATTGATATTTTTGGAAACTTCTTCATATTTGTCTAATTTCAAATCTTTTTTTGGATTTACAAAATCAACAAAACAATGGCTGCATCTAAAATTACAATGATTTGTGACATGAAGAATCAAATGTTTAAGTTGATTTTTGAAAAAAAACTGCCCAAAATGTTTAAGAATATTTGTATAATTATTCATTAATTTATTTATATACTAAAAAAATTTAAAATTGAAATTAATACAAAAATTGCTCATTTAATAAGATATTTAACACTTTTTAGTATTTCTAAGAGTATCAGAAATCCATCCTTTAAAACTCTTACTTTTTTTGTCCCACCAAATCTCTTTCTTTCCCTCATAGATATTTCACTATAAGAAAATTTATTCTTTTTTATTTTTACTGGAAGTTCAATGCATAAGGTAAAATCATTTTTTTCTAAATTTAACATGTTAAATTTTTTTACATTACATAAAACATATGTATATAAAATATCATTAAGATTGATACCCAGTAATTTATTTGTCATAAAAGAGAAGACTCTATTACCAATAAATGTGATAATATCATCATCGTTACTTCCACTTTCATTATCGTTTGTATATCTACTTCCAAAAACAAAATCAGCATTTTTGGAAATTTCTATAAGCATACTTAAATATTTGGGATCCATAGAATAATCAGCATTGAAAATACATCCAAATTGATATTCTGCATTTTTAAAACCTTCAATAATTGCAGCTCCAAATCCTTTATTTTCTTGAATTATAATTTTACAGTCAAAATTCCTTGCAACTGGAATTGAATTGTCATTAACATCATCAACTACTATTATTATTTCACCAATTATACTTTTGTATTTTATTAATTCTGTCAGAACTGAGGATAAGCTTTCTTTTTCATTTTTAGACGGAACAACTAAAGATATTTTGCTCATTAAATCTATAATATTAAAATAAGCATTTATTCATTAATTTTTAATGTTTACAAATAAAAGTTTTAGTTTATAAGACCTTTGCCTAGTAATTATTGCGAAAGTGTTATACCCGATTCCATTCCGAACTCGGAAGTCAAGCCTTTCTGCGCCGATGGTACTTTGTCTTAAGACATGGAAGAGTAGGACGTTGCTAGGCTTAAATTATGAAAATTAAAAGTTCACTAAAATCGGTCAAAAAAAGAGATCTAAATTCTAAATTAGTTAGACGAAGAGGCAGAGTTTACGTGATCAATAAGACTAATCCAAAGTTCAAAGCAAGACAGAAGTAATAAATATGGATAATGAAAGCCATAAAAATACATGGAATAATTTTACTAAGTTTGTTCTGTGGGGAACTGTCGCTGTTGTAGTTGTATTAGTTTTAATGGCAATTTTCTTACTGTAAGTTGCTTTTATGAGAATCGGATCAATTTTAGAAAACCAAAAGATTGAAAAAAGAATATCCATCACACCCGATATAGTAAAAAAATATACCTCATTAGGATTTGAAATTTTTTTAAGTGAAAATTACGGTCATCATATTGGGGTAAACGATGATGAGTTTAGAAAGTTGGGTGTAAAGTTTTCTAAAGATGATAAAGAAATTTTAGGTTCATCAGACATAATTGTTCAATTAGGAATGATACCAGATGATAAAATTTCAATAATCAAAGAAAGCCAAATATTAATTGGAGTTTTAAATCCTTTCGAAAACAAAGATAAGTTAGAAATCTTAGCTAAAAAAAAAATTAATCTTTTCTCACTAGAATTGTTACCAAGAATTACGAGAGCTCAATCTATGGATATATTGTCATCCCAAGCAAATTTGGCTGGTTATAAAGCTGTAATAGAGTCATTTGCAAATTTTGAGAAAGCTATACCAATGATGATGACTGCTGCAGGGACAATACCTGCCGCTAAAGTTTTAGTAGTAGGTGCTGGAGTTGCTGGACTTCAAGCAATTGCTACAGCTAAAAGAATGGGTGCAATAGTGTTTGCTACAGATGTAAGAATGGCTTCTAAAGAGCAAGTTGAAAGCCTAGGTGGAAAATTTTTAACTGTTGAAGGTTCTGAAAATCTTGAAACTGAGGGTGGCTATGCAAAAGAGGCTTCAGATAATTTTAAAAAAAAACAAGAGCATCTGTTATCTGAAACTTTGAAAAAAATTGATATTGTAATTTGCACAGCTTTAATTCCTGGAAAAAAAGCTCCATTGATAATAAAAGACAATATGATTAACGATATGCAATCTGGCTCAGTAATTTATGATTTAGCAGCGGTGCAGGGTGGAAATACTGTTTATACTGTAGCTGACAAAATTATTGAAAAGAACGGTGTAAAAATATTGGGTGAAAGCAATATTTTAAATAAACTACCAGTTTCTGCATCTAGCTTATATGCAAAAAATGTGTTTAATTTTGTCGATAATTTATTCGATAAAAAAAATAAAAAAATAAATATTAATTTAGAAGATGAAATCATAATGAAAACATTAATAAAATAATATGGAAATAGATCCTTTAATTTTTAGATTAAGCATATTTATCTTATCGATATTTGTTGGGTATTATGTTGTTTGGAGCGTAACTCCGTCATTACATACACCTTTAATGTCAGTAACAAATGCAATTTCATCTGTGATTATTGTTGGCGCTATAATTGCTGGATTATCTGGAAATTCAAATACTATTTTTAATACTTCAAGTATTTTTGGTTTTTTAGCAATAGCATTGGCTGCAATAAATATTTTTGGCGGGTTTTTAGTAACTCAAAGAATGTTGGCGATGTATAAAAAGAAGAAAAAGGATAAATAATGATATCAGCAAATTTATCAGCGATTTTTTATTTAATTTCTGGAGTTCTTTTTATATTAGCATTAAGAGGGCTATCTTCACCTGAAACATCAAGGCAGGGCAACTTGTTCGGAATTTTAGGTATGATTATCGCAATAACTGTAACGTTTTTGTCTATAGGAAATTTTTCAACAGGTTTAATTTATGTCTTAATATTTATTTTGTTAGGAGGTTCTGTTGGAGCATTTATAGCCTACAGAATACCGATGACTGCAATGCCAGAACTTGTTGCTGGTTTTCATAGTTTAGTAGGTTTGGCTGCAGTATTTGTTGCGATTTCAGCTTTTCTAAATCCTGAAGCATTCAACCTTGGAACAAAAGGAAATATCAAACTTGGTAGTTTGATCGAAATGTCAATTGGTGCTGCAGTTGGAGCAATAACTTTTTCTGGATCTATAATAGCTTTTTTAAAACTCCAAGGTATTATGTCTGGCTCACCTATTGTATTTAAAGGCCAACATCCATTAAATGCATTAATTCTTATTTCTATAATTGTTTTAATCTATTTGTTATGTACTTCACAGTCATCTAATTTATTTTGGATTTTACTGGCAGTCTCTTTTCTAATTGGATTTCTTTTAATTATTCCTATTGGTGGAGCTGATATGCCAGTTGTAATCTCCATGCTTAATTCTTATTCTGGGTGGGCAGCCGCAGGCATTGGATTTACTCTTGAAAATACTGCATTGATAATTACTGGAGCACTGGTAGGTTCTTCTGGAGCGATATTATCTTACATAATGTGTAAAGGTATGAATCGTTCATTCTTTAATGTTATTTTGGGCGGATTTGGAGCAACTGACAGTGGTTCAAGTTCTTCAAATAAAGAACAAAGACCTGTCAAAAGTGGTAATGCTGATGATGCTGCATTCTTAATGAAAAATGCCTCATCTGTTATTATAGTTCCAGGTTATGGTATGGCAGTTGCTCAAGCACAACATGCATTAAGAGAAATGGTAGATACTCTTAAAAAAAATGATATTAAAGTTTCGTATGCAATTCATCCTGTAGCTGGAAGGATGCCAGGTCATATGAACGTATTATTGGCCGAGGCAAATGTACCATATGATGAAGTGTTTGAATTAGAGGAAATAAATAATGATTTTGCAAATGCTGACGTTGCTTTTGTGATTGGAGCAAATGATGTTACAAACCCAGTTGCGAAAACTGATCCACAAAGTCCGATTTATGGAATGCCTGTTTTAGATGTTGAAAAATGTAAATCAGTTTTATTTGTAAAAAGAAGTTTATCTCCGGGTTATGCAGGAATAGACAATGATCTTTTTTATAAAGAAAATACGTTAATGTTATTTGCTGATGCAAAAAAAATGACGGAAGATATAACTAAAAATTTATAGGGATAAATTGAGTACAAAAATTTTTTGTGACATCGCTGACTTTCAGTTGATAAAAAAATTTGTTAAAAAAAAAATCGTTAAAGGTTTTACAACAAATCCAAGTTTAATGAGAAAAGCTGGAGCAAAAGACTATCAGCTATATTGCAAAAAAATTCTTAAGGTCTGTAAATCTAAACCAATATCTTTTGAGGTATTTGGGGATGATTATATCAGTATGATGGATCAAGCAGTCCAGATTAACAAGTGGGGAAAAAATGTTTACGTTAAAGTTCCTGTTGTAAATTCGAGAAATAAGTTTACAGGAAAAGTAATTAAAGAATTGAATAAAAAAAAAATAAAATTAAATATTACAGCAGTCTATAGTGCAGTTCAGACAAAAAAAATACTTAATGTAATTGATAAAAAAACTAAAGTGATAATCTCAATTTTTGCTGGAAGAGCAGCTGATGTTGGGAAAGATCCAATTCCAGAATTTAAAAAAAGTATATCAATGGCAAGAAAATTTAAAAATGTGGAGATATTATGGGCAAGTGTAAGGGAGCCGTATAATTATCTTCAATCTAAGCAATTAGGTTGTCATATAATCACAGTGCCGCCAGCAATAATTAATAAGATTGAAAAATTTGGAAAAACTTTTCAACAACTTACTCAAGAAACAGTTAAAAACTTTTTGATCGATAGTCAAAAATCTAAATTTAAAATATAATTTGGTTGCGGGGGACGGATTTGAACCGCCGACCTTCAGGTTATGAGCCTGACGAGCTACCAGACTGCTCCACCCCGCGATATACTTAAATTCGATTTTTAAGTTTTCTTAATTTTTTTACTCTTTTGATATTCTCTTGAAGAATTCTTTTTTTCTTTTCCGAGGGTTTTTCGTATGTATTTTTTAATTTTATTACTTTAAAAAAGCCATCTCTTTGTAGTTTTCTTTTTAAAACTCTAAGAGCTTGTTCAACATTATTATCTTTAACTTCTATTTTAATAACTACCTCCAAAAAAATGAGTAAGTACCATTTTAATAATTTTATGTCTATTAAATTTTTCCATTATTCTAAACTTCTCTTTTGAATTTTTCTTTTTCTTTTTTCTCTCTTTTTACCCTTCTTTCCGCTTTTTGTATTGCTTCAACAAGATCTTTTTGACTAAATAAATTCAAAGCGACTGGATCTTTTGGATTAAGATTATTAAAATTCCAATAACTTTTATTTCTAATAGATGTGACTGAATTTTTTGTGATTCCAACTAATTTTGCAATTTGGGAATCTTTTAATATTCCATGCTGTTTGATTAACCAAAGAGCAGAGTCAGGCTTATCTTGTCTTTTTGACAAAGGTATATATTTCTTAATTTTTTTTTCTACATTAGAAATTTCTATGTCAGAACTTTTTATTTCTAATGGTCTGTTTTGATCTTTTGATGACATTTCTATTTCTTCTCTTGATAATTGTCCTGATATAATAGGATTATAAGCTTTGATACCTTTTGCTACTTCGCCATCAGCTATTCCCTGAATTTCAACTTCATGCATCTGGCAAAAGTCTGCTATTTGTTTAAATGTTAGTGTAGTGTTTTCTACAAGCCAAACAGCTGTTGCCATAGGCATTAATGGTGCATTAGTCATTTATTTTTTTCAGACTTAAAGTTTTGAAATTTTTTATTAAACTTACTTATTCTTCCTTTATCCATTAATTTTTGTTTTCCTCCTGTCCAGGCAGCATGGGATTTAGGATCTATTTCTAATTTTAAAACCTCACCCTCTTTACCCCAAGTGGATTTAGTTTCAAATTGAGTACCATCTGTCATCTCTACTTTAATAGTATGATAATTCGGATGAATATTTTTTTTCATGACGAGACTTATAACAAAAGAAATTTTTAAAACAATTAAAAGTTGTTTAGTTTTTCAAGCAATTTCTTATTAATATCAGGACTTGAAGCGATAATTTTTATATTTTCGTTTATTGATAGGTCAATTTTATTAATAACTCCACCAGCCTCTTTTACTAGCAAAATACCTGCCGCAATATCCCAAAGATTTAAATTATTTTGAAAATAACCATCATATCTTCCTGATGCAACATAGGCTAAGTCAAGGGCAGCACATCCAGACTTTCTAAATGTCAATGTAAGTTCTTTTTCAAGTTTTCCTCCCGTAACAAATAAACACTCGTTTATTTGGTTTTTTTTAGATACCCTTATTCTATGATTATTAAAAAATGCCCCATTATTTTTTTCAGCATAAAACATTTCATTTTTTATTGGGTCAAAGATTAATCCAGAAATTATCTCATTATTAGATTTAAGTGCTATTGAAATCGCAAAGTGAGGTATACCATGTAAAAAGTTTACCGTTCCATCAATTGGATCGATTATCCAAGTATTTTTTTTATCTTTATTATCTTCTATTCCATTTTCTTCACTTATAATTGAATAATTTGGTTTTGCTCTCTTAAGCTCATTTATTATAATTTTTTCAGTTTTCAAATCTGAGTTAGTAACAAAATCTGAAGGACCTTTCTTTGAAACTTGAAGTTTTTCTATTTCTCCAAAATCTCTAATCAATATTTTTGAAGCCTTTTCACATGCTTTAATCATTATATTTAAATTAGGAGATATTGAGTTCATAAAACTAAACTTTTTTTACATACTCAAGGTTTCTAGTATCAATTATAATGTCATCACCAGCTTCAATAAAAGGAGGCACCTGAATATTCAAACCATTATCTAACTTTGCTGGTTTATAAGAGGAGGAGACTGTTTGACCCTTTAACGCAGCATCAGTTATCTCAATTTTACAAGTAACTTGATTAGGTAAATCTACTGAAATGGGTGTCTCATTAAAAAAATTTATAGTAACTTCTAAATTCTCAGTTAACAACTTTACTTTTTCGCCAATTTTATTTCTCTTAATAGAGAGTTGCTCAAAGGACTTTGGTTCCATAAAAAAACAATTGTCACCATCTTCATACAAAAAATTATGCTTAACCTCCTCCAAAGATGCTTTTTCAACTGTCTCATTTGATCTAAATCTTTCATTTAACTTAGTGTTTTTATTTACACTTTTCATTTCTACTTGGGCAAATGCACCCCCTTTACCTGGCTTTACATGTTGAGTTTTGAGAACTTCCCATAAATCATTTTTATACTCCAAGAGCATTCCTACTCTTATTTCTCCAGCATTGATTTTCATCTTAGTTTTTTAATTGTTTCAATGGGTTTAAATTTTTTATTTTTCCAAACGTAGCCTGAAATAGCCAAAAAGTTTGCCTTATTCAACAACAGATTTTTATAATTATTAGAATTTATACCTCCGATAGCAACAATAGGTAATTTTGTCATTTTTCTTGCTCTTCTAAGTAAAGTAATTGAAGCTCTGTATTTGACTTTTTTTGTCTTTGATAAGTTAAAGGCTCCAAAAGCTAAATAATCAGCCTTTTTGTTAACAGCTGATTTAGCTAATTTCAAAGAATTGTGACATGTAATTCCTATAATCTTTTTTTTTCCAATTATTTTTCTCGCATTAGTGATTTCCATATCATTTTGACCCAAATGACAACCATCAGCATCTAGTTTTTTTGCAAGATGAACATCATCATTTATTAAAAATTTTACATTAAATTTTTTGCACACTTTCTTTATTTTTTTTCCAATTTCAAGCTTCTTATCAAAACTTTCTCTCTTGAGTCTTAATTGAAAAAAACTTACCTTTTTTTCTTTTAAAATTTCAATTAAATCTTTTATAAAGGATTTTTTTATTTTTAATGGAGATATGATATAGAGAAATTTTTTTTTGTTATATCTCAAGATCTTTAGACCAATTTCCTTTTGCAGCCAATGTGTTCATTTTTGCCCTGTGGTTGAAGACCTTTTGGGTTCCTTCAATATTCTGTATGTTTTTTGACCAAAATTTTAAAGCGCTTTGTTGAAGTGCTCTTCCATAGGAATAGCTCATTATAAAATTAGTGTCATTAAATTTATTGATCAAATTTAGATTTTCAGTAGCCTCAAACTCAGATTGACCACCAGATAAAAAAGCTATTCCAGGTACTTCTGTGGGCACTGAATTTTTTAAACATTTTAAAGTTAATTTTGCTACCTCTTCGTTTGATATTTTTTTGTTAAAATTATTGCCTGCTAGAATCATATTAGGCTTTAATATTATTCCTGTTATGTCAACTTTATGTAAAATTAGTTCATCGAAGCACTTTTGAATTACCTCCGAAGTTTTTTTATAACAATCGTCAGCTGAATGTTCACCATCCATTAATACTTCTGGCTCAACTATAGGAACCATATTACTTTCTTGAACAAGAGCTGAATATCTTGCTAATGCATGTGCATTAGACTGAATTGAGAGTTTACTTGGAAAATTTTTATCAATAATATAAACTCCTCTCCATTTCGTAAATTTAGCACCTAATTTATGATATTCTTTCAACCTATCCCTTAATCCGTCTAACCCCTCTGTAATTTTTTCTTTTGGAGAACCAGCTAAAACTTTAGCACCTGTATCAACTTTGATACCTGGAACTGAGCCCATTTTTGAAATCAATTCTGGAATTTTGTTTTTTTTTGTTGTCTCTTGTCTTATTGTCTCATCATATAAGATTACACCTCCGATACAGTCAGTCATACTTGATGAACTAAAAAGAGTCTCTCTAAACAATAATCTATTTTTAGGAGTAGACTGTACACCTACATCGTCTAATCTTTTGGTCATTGTTGCTGTACTCTCATCAGCAGCCAAAATTCCTTTTCCATTCTCCAAAATTTTAATTGCTAGAGTATTTAATTCAGACATATTATTTTAAAGCTTTTATACCAGGAAGTTCTTTTCCTTCAAGGAATTCTAAAAATGCACCACCAGCAGTTGAAACAAAGTTGAAATTTTTTAGCGCGTTAATTTGATTTATCACCGCTATTGTATCTCCACCACCAGCCACAGAATAAAAGCCATCGTTTTTGTTTTTTTCGACAATTTTTTTTGCTATCTCAATGCTACCTAAAGCGAAACTTGGGTTTTCAAAATAACCCGCAGGACCATTCCATAAAATAGTTTTACTGTTTTCAATTATATCTTTGATTCTATTAATAGTCTTTGGTCCAATATCTAAAATAAAATCGTCTTTTTTTATATTTTTAAGTAATTTGATTTCACCATTTCCACTCATACTTTTTCCAACAACAACATCTTCTGGATATAAAATTTTACACGAATAGTTTTTTGCAGTTTTAAAAATTTCCTCAACAAGTCTCTCAATATTTATCTCTTTTATTGATTTTCCTATTGGATGACCTTTATAATTTAAGATATTATTAGCCATACCTCCTACGATTATTATATTATCAAATTTAGGGATTAAATTTTTAATTATACCAACTTTGGTAGAAATTTTTGAACCTCCTATTATACAACTGATAGGTTTTTTTATTTCCGTAGTAATTTTCGTCAAAGCATTTATCTCTTTCTCCAATTGTATGCCAGCATATGAGGGCAGAAATTCAGTAATTTTACTTATAGAAGCATGAGCTCTATGTGAACAAGAAAATGCATCATTTACAAATATGTCTGCAAGTCTTGATAAATTTTTTGAAAAATTACAATCATTTTTTTCTTCTTCATCATAAAATCTTATATTTTCTAAAAAAATAATTTGCTCATTTGAATTGATAAACAAATTTTCTTTTTTAAGATCTAAAATATCATCTTGTATAAGGCTTATTCGTTGATTTAGTTTTTTTTCTAAGTTTTCGCAAACAGGTTTTAAAGAGAGATCTTTGTCAACTTTGCCTTTAGGACGGCCAATATGCGAAACAACTAAAATTTTTGATTTTTTTTTTATTAAAAAACTTAGTATTGGTAGTATCTTATCAATTCTTGTTTGATCTAAAATCTCTCCGTTTTTAAGAGGAACATTTAAGTCAAGCCTTAATAAAACTATTTTTTTATTGAGATTTTCTAGATTTTTTATGTACTTCATCAAGAAATTTTGTGAATATATTCTACTATATCACACATTCTATTTGAAAAACCCCACTCATTATCATACCAAGCAGAAATTTTACCCATATTTTTTCCAACCACATTTGTTAAACTAGCATCAATTATTGATGAAGCAGGATTGTGATTAAAGTCTATTGATACAAGCTTATCTTGAGTTATTTCAAGTATTTTGTTTTTTTTGCTAAATTTTTGAAATGCTGAATTAATTTTTTCAATGTTTAACTCTTTTTTTGTGCAAAAAACAAATTCAATTAAAGAGACATTTGGCGTGGGCACTCTCATTGCTATACCCTCTAACTTTCCTTTAAGAGATGGTATAATTTCCCCTATTGATTTTGATGCGCCAGTCGAAGTTGGAACAATGGATTGAGTCGCTGACCGAGCTCTTCTAGGATCTTTGTGGGAATTATCCAAGATTCTTTGATCACTTGTAAAAGAATGAATAGTAGTCATAAAACCTTTTTCGATATTAAAGTTTTCATTTAAAACATGAGCAACTGGAGCCAAACAATTAGTTGTACATGATGCAGCTGAAATTATTTTATCATTTTTTTTTAGTTCTGAGTCATTAACTCCAAATACAATAGTTTTATCAGCATTAGTGCAAGGAGCTGAAACAATTACCTTTTTTGCTCCATTTCTTAAGTGAGGCTCAAGTTTATTTTTAGAATTAAATTTTCCTGTACATTCAAAAACATAATCAACATTATATTTTTTCCAATCTATTTTTTTTAAATCTGTTTCTTCACTAAAAGTAATCTTATTTTTATTAATAATTAAATTCTTTCTGTCGCAACCGATATCTGCCTCGAATTTACCATGAACAGAATCATATCTCAGAAGTGATGAGCAAACCTCAGAATTAGCTCTATTATTAATATGTTTAATTTCAATATTTTTATTATTCCTTTCAATTATAGATCTTAATATCATTCTCCCTATTCTACCCATCCCATTAATACCTACTTTTATTTTCATAATTTTTCTTTTATCTTTTTTATTATACTCTCTGGATTTAATTCAAAGTGATTATAAATTTCTTTATATGGAGCACTTTTTCCAAAATCATTAATCCCAAAATTTAGTCCATTTGTACCAGTATATTTTTTCCAATAATCAGTTTCAGAGGCCTCTATAGATACAACTAGGTCAGTTTCTGTCAAAATTTTGCTTTTATAATCTCTACTTTGTTGATCAAATAATTCCTGACAAGGCATAGATATTACTTTTGAGTAAATATTTTCTGTGGCTAATTTATGACTTACGTCACAAGCTAAACTTGTTTCTGAACCAGAGGATATTAATGTTATTTCTATATCATTTTTGGTTCTCAAAACTTCATATGCTCCAGATGATGACTTATTTTCTGAGGTATTTTTAATTCTTATAGGTTTTATTCCCTGTCTTGTCAGTGCTATTACACTAGGAGTATTTTCACTTTCAAGAGCTTTTTGCCAACATTCAAATGTTTCAATTAAGTCTGCTGGTCTAAAAACATTTAAGTTTGGAATTGATCTAAGACTTGTGAGCTGTTCAATTGGTTGGTGAGTTGGGCCATCTTCACCAAGCCCGATAGAATCATGTGTAAAAACATAAATTACTTTTTGTTTCATCATAGCAGCTAATCTTATTGATGGTTTACAATAATCACTAAAAATTAAAAAAGTTCCTCCATAAGGTATTAAACCACTATGAAGAGATATACCGTTCATAATTCCACACATAGCATGCTCTCTCACCCCATAATGAATATAATTTCCTGAAAAATTATTTGGTTTAATTATTTTGTGATTTTTAGTTTTTGTATTATTTGACCCTGCTAAATCAGCAGATCCACCTATTAAATATTGAAGCTTTGATGCAATTTCTAAAAATTTTTCTGAACATTTTCTTGTAGCCATTGGCTCCAAGGTTTTAAGATACTCAATCTTTGCTTTCTCAATAGAATCTTTAATAGTGTTTAAAGATAGATCATAATTAGATGGAAATTTTTTTTTTATTTTTTTTGCTTTCTGCGATGCTTTTTGTCCAATTGAATTCCACTCATTTATCAAATCTTTTGGAATTTCAAAGGGTTGATAATTCCAGTTTAATTTTTTTCTTACCAATTTTATTTCTTCTTCACCCAGCGGACTTCCATGGGATGAAGCCTTGCCACTTTTATTCGGAGATCCGTAGCCGATTGTAGTTTTACAGGATATTGCAACAGGTTTTTTTGATTTTTGTGCATTTTTTAGAGCCTTTAATATTTCTTTATAGTCATGTCCATTTATTTTTATAAAGTTCCAACCATAGCTTTTAAACCTTTTCTCATGGTCATCTGAAACAGCAAGTTTTGTAGGACCGTCAATTGAAATTGAATTATTATCAAAAAGTAATATGAGATTTTTTAGTTTTAAGTGACCTGCAAGACTAAGTGCTTCGTGGCTAATACCCTCCATTAAACAACCATCCCCTGCCAAGACATAAGTTTTATGGTTAATTACTTTTTTTCCAAGCTGTTTTTTTAAAATTTCTTCAGATATTGCAAAACCTACTGCATTAGATATACCTTGCCCCAATGGACCAGTCGTAGTTTCTATACCAGTGTTTTTATGATACTCCGGATGACCAGCACAAATTGAATTCATTTGTCTAAAATTCTTAATATCTTTCAATGAAACACTTTGATATCCGGTTAAGTAAAGAAGAGAATAAAGCAACATAGATCCATGTCCAGCTGATAAAACGAATCTATCTCTATTTATCCAATTTGGATTTTTTGGATCAAAATTTAAAAAATCTTTAAAAAGAACTGTTGCAACATCTGCCATACCCATAGGCATACCAGGATGACCAGAGTTAGCTTTTTGAACAGCATCGATAGACAAAAATCTAATACAATTAGCTAATTCCTTATATAGTTTGCTCAAAATTATCCTGTCTAGACTAAGAAGATTCTATTTAATAATATATTCATATATATATGAATTCTGTAAACGAAAAAGAAAAAAAATTGTATTCTGCACTGACTAAGTTGAAAAATATTAACTTGAAAAATCCGGATTTAAAAAAAAACTTAGAAAATTTAACCAATCAGAAAAATCAATTAAAAATTGAAAAACGAGAATTAGAAGAAAAATGTAATTTATTGGAAGATGATTATAAAAATTTAAGTAAAAAATTAGAAGATATGCAAAATAAAGAAAAGATCGAACAAAAAAAACAATTGGAATTTTCAGAGAAAATTGATGAATTAAATCAAGAAACAGATAGTTTATTAGATGAGATAGATAAATGGCAAACGTAAGTATTAAATTTAACGGAAAAGAATTTTTATTATCATGTGATGATGGTCAAGAGGAACATTTAGAGGAATTGCTTATACAAATAAATCAAAAATTTAATAATTTGAAAAATGAGCTTGGAAATCTTGGAGAAAATAAACTTTTGTTAATCACCGCCGTAAAAGTAATGGATGAGTATCACGAAACTAAAAAAAAAGTGGAACAAAAAAAAGAGGAGTTAAGAAATCTATCAAGTAAATTTAAAGAACTAAAATCTTTAATATATGACTATAGAGATAAAAAAGAAGAAGAAATTAGAGATCTAAATAATGATCATTTTAAACTTAAAAATGAAATCGAAATGAATCAAAAAAATTATGAAAAATTAATTGATGAAACTGCTGATGAAATTTCAAGCTTTGTTGAAAAAGCAAATTTAGAAAATTTATCTTAATTTACTCTTGTGAATAAATCCGAAATTAGAAAAAAAATATTAAGAATTAGAAAAGATTATCAAATTAAAAATCAAAAAATCAATTTTCAAGAAATTCTTAATATTTTGAAAGAAAGAAACATTAAAAAAAAAATCGTAGGTGGATATTATCCATATAATTATGAAATTGACTCGATACATATATTGGAGAAATTCGAAAAAAGGAAATACAGAATTTCGCTACCTAAAATAAGAAAAAATTCCCAAATGGATTTTTTTCAATGGTCACTAAACGATCCTTTGATTATAAACAAATATGGAATACCAGAGCCGATATCTAAAAAGATTCAATATCCCGATATTTTATTAGTGCCTTTAGTGGCTTATGATGAAAATTTGAATAGATTAGGTTATGGAGGTGGATTTTATGATAGATATATTAAAAAGATTAAAAAAAAAAAAAATGTTATAACAATTGGATTTTCTTATTCTTTTCAAAAAATAAAACAAATTAAAATTAATAAACATGATATTAAACTTGATTTCGTATTAACTAATAAAAAATAAATGAAATTATTATTTTTAGGAGACGTTGTTGGAAATTCGGGTTACTTAAAAATTGTAAATAATCTCCAAGAACAAAAGAAAAGAAATAAAATTGATTTTGTAATAGTAAATGCAGAAAATGCAGCCAAAGAGGGAGTAGGTCTAACTAAAGAAATTTGTGAAGAATTCTTTAGTTGCGGAGTCGATGTTATTACGACAGGAAATCATGTTTGGGATCAAAAAGAGATAATGACTTTTATCGACAAAGAAAAAAGACTACTTCGTCCGAAGAATTTATTTGAGCCAGCACCTGGGAAAGGTTTTGAAATTTATATCACTACTGAAAAAGTAAAAATTGGAGTTTTAAATTTAATGGGAAATGTTTTTATGAAAAAATGTGATGATGTTTTTGAAACTTCAAAAAAATTTATCAATGAGCATCAACTCAAAGAAGATTACGATATTTTAGTTGTGGATTTTCATGGGGAAATTACAAGCGAAAAAAATGCAATGGGACATTTCTTTGATGGTAAAGCAACACTTGTGGTTGGGACCCATACTCATGTACCAACCAATGATGCGAGAATTTTAAAAAATGGAACTGCTTATCAGACGGATGCAGGCATGTGTGGTGATTATGACTCAGTTATTGGAATGGATAAAGAAAACTCATTAAATAGATTTATGAAAAAAGACTCTGTAAAACATTTTCCTTCGAATGGTGAAGCAAGTTTGAGTGGTGTTATTGTAGAGTGTAATTTGAAAACTGGTTTAGCTTATAAAGTTAACAGTTATATTTTTGGAGGTCAATTAACTAAAAATAATTAAATTTAATTTATGGCAGGTCACTCTCATTGGGCGGGAATTAAACACAAAAAAGGAAAAGCAGATAAACAAAGATCTAAGATTTTTTCAAAATTATCTAAAGAAATTACCGTTGCTGCAAAGCTTGGAGATAAAAATCCAGATATGAATCCAAGATTGAGATCAGCTATTCAAGCTGCACGATCAGCCAACATGCCAAAAGATAATATTGAGAGAGCAATCAATAAATCATCAATAACAGATGGAGTAAATTTTGAAAGTCTTAGATATGAGGGTTTTGGACCTGATAAGATTGCAGTTATTGTAGAAACTTTGACAGATAACAAAAATAGAACAGCATCAAATGTAAGAACTATTTTTCAAAAAGCTGGAGGTAGTCTTGGAACTCAAGGTTCTGCTTCTCACAATTTTAAACAAATTGGAGTCATAAGAATTAGTAAAAAAGAGATAACTGATGAGCATATTTTTGAATTAGCCACTGAAGCAGGTGCTGATGAGTGTATAACAAAAATTAATTTTCATGAAATACATTGTTCAATTAGTAAAATTTATGATGTTAAAAAAGAACTTGAAAAAGAAATAAAAAACTTTATTTCAACTGAAATTGAATGGATACCACTCAATTGTGTCAAGGTTCCTAAAGAAAAAAATGAGGATTTAGTAAATTTGTTTAATACATTAGAAGAGGATGATGATGTGCAAAATATTTACACAAATGCACAATTGGTAGAATAAACTATGTTGATAATTGGAGTAGACCCTGGTATTTCTGGCTCAATTTGTTTTTTATTAGATGGTAAAATTCTTGAGGTTCTTGATATGCCAACTATGGCTGAGGGAAAAAAAAACAAGAAACAAATAAATGGCTCACAAATATTCAATGAGATTAGTAGAGTGATTAACAAAATTCAAAATCAAGAGGTAAGAGTAGTTATTGAGCAAGTTTCAGCAATGCCTGGACAAGGAGTAACTAGTATGTTTAATTTTGGTCAATCTTTTGGAATTCTGAAAGGTATTTGCTCAGCAATGAAATTACCTATGTATTTTGTAAGACCAGCAAAATGGAAAAAATACTTTAATTTGATTAACTCTGAAAAGGATGCAAGTAGGACGAAAGCAATTGAAATATTTCCTTATTTTTCTCAAGAATTATCAAAAAAAAAGGATGCTAACAAAGCAGATGCTATTTTAATTGCCAGTTTTTATAATGAAACTTATAAAATAGAGAGTTAAACCAAAAATATGTAGTCAAATTCATGACACAATTAAGTGTGAGAAGGCATTATGGAAGCTGATATATCATCTCAAGCAGTAGGCTTGGCATCGAATACTGATTTTTCACTTTTAAGTTTGTTTCTTAGAGCAGATATTATTGTTAAATCAGTAATAATCATACTAATTGCTTGCTCAGTTTACTCATGGGCTGTGATAATAGAAAAATTTAGATTATTCAAAAAAATAAATCAAACTACAGAGGAATTTGAGACAAAATTTTGGAATTCTAAATCAGCAGAGTCTTTTTATAACAATCTCCCAGCTAGCACAGAAGATCCTATGGCATTAGTTTTTAAAGATGCAATGCAAAATTTATTAAAAAGGAGATCAAAAAGTGACTTACACGAAAGAATGACAACTATGTTAGAAACAGGAATAGAAAAACAAATGTCAAAAATTAGCAAAGGTTATACTTTTCTAGCAACCGTTGGATCAACAGCACCTTTTATTGGTTTATTTGGGACTGTTTGGGGGATAATGAATTCTTTTCAATCAATAGCGATTTCAAGAAATACAAGTTTAGCGATTGTAGCGCCGGGTATAGCAGAGGCTCTATTTGCAACAGCTTTAGGACTATTAGCTGCTATACCTGCTGTTATTGCTTATAATAAATTCAATAATGACTCAATTTTATATTCAAAAAGATTAGAAAACTTTTCAAAGAGATTCTTAACAATAATTTAAAATGGCTTTTAAACTTAATCGTTCATTAAAAGAACCAATGAGTGAAATAAATGTTACACCATTTGTTGATGTAATGTTAGTTCTTTTAATTATTTTCATGGTTACGGCACCTTTATTGACTGTCGGAGTACAAGTAGATTTACCAGAGAGTTCTGCTGATTCTCTACCTGAGGAGACTGAACCGCTTACACTAACGATAAACTCGAAAGGCGAGATTTTTATACAAGAGTCAAAAGTTGAATATGAGAAAATTGTTGCAAAAGTTCTGGCGGTTTCAAAAAATAGAACCGATACAAGAATTTATGTGAGAGGAGATAAGACAATTAATTACGGTAGAGTGCTTGAAATAATGGGCTTATTATCAGGATCTGGTTTTACAAAAGTTGCACTAATATCAGAACCTTATAAAGAAAGGTAAACAGAAGTGAATCGAAGTCTGCTCATTTCTTCTGGTCTTCATATTTTTTTTATTTTAATTACAGCAATGAGCCTACCTTTTTTAGCTAAAAAACCGATAGATCTACCACCAATTGTCTCAATAGAACTTATTCAGATCACTGATAAAACAAACATACCATTTGCACCTAAGGCAAAAAAAATAATAGAGAAGATAAAAGAAAAAGAAAAAAAACTAGTATCAGAACAGGCACCGCCAAAAAAAGTTAAAAAAATAAAACCAGACGCAGTTCCAATGCCAGAAGATAAAACTAAAAAAGTTGAAAAGATTAAAGAAGATAAACAAAATCCTGAAAAAATAGATAATGAAGTAAAACAAGTTTCAGAATTTGAGAAGAAAGAGTTATTTGATCCAAATAATATTGCAGCATTAATAGATAAATCAAAAGTGGAGAAAGCAGAAACAACAAAAACAACCGATAAAATTACTCAAGATCAACAAAAAAATGTTGACTTATCTGGTTTGTCTTTAAGTGAGGAAGATGCTCTTAAAGCTCAAATATTTGGATGTTGGAGTATACCACTGGGCTTACCGTACAATGAAAATTTGTTAGTGAGAATTAAGTTACAATTAAATCCAGATGGTACAGTAGTGCAATCAGAAATATTAGATCATGCTAGAATGAATAAACCTGGACAAGGTTTTTACAAAGTTTTAGCAGAAAGTGCATTAAGAGCTATAAAATTGTGCCAGCCCTTAAGAGTACCCACTACTGGATATGAGAGGTGGAAAGAATTACAGCTTAATTTTGATGCAAGGGAGATGTTAGAAGGATAATATATAATCATGTTTAGGATACTTTTAATTTTACATTTTATTGTCCTACCTTTTAAGGCATTTGCTCTGATTGAGGTTGATATTACTAGGGGAAATTTAAATCCACTACCTATAGCTGTATCACCATTATCTATTGATGAAACCTCAAGACAAAGTTTTGAAAAAATTTTAAAAAAAAAAGATATAGGTGTGGAAATTGCATTAGTTGTTGAGAAGAATTTAAAAGCTTCTGGTCTTTTTAATCCTCTCAATAAAGATGCTTTCCTGCAAAAACCAGATATTGCCAATTTGAAACCTAGATTTGAAGATTGGAATTTGATTAAGGCACAAGCATTGATTACTGGTAAAGTTAATATTGTTGAAGAAAAATTAAGAGTAGAATTTAGATTGTGGGATGTTCTTGCTCGAAAAGAAATGATGGCTTTAGCTTTTACAACAGTTCCAAACAACTGGAGAAGAGTTGGTCACATAATAACAGACAAAGTTTATGAAAGATTAACTGGAGAGAAAGGTTATTTTGATACAAGAATAATTTATGTTTCTGAGGAGGGTCCAAAAACTAGAAGAATTAAAAAATTAGCGATAATGGATCAGGATGGTGCTAATAACAAATTTTTGACATTAGGTAATGAACTTGTTCTTACTCCCAGATTTAATCCTACAAGTCAAATGGTTACCTACTTATCGTACTTTAAAAATTTACCAAGGGTTTATCTTTTAGATATAGAAACTGGTATGCAAGAGGTAGTTGGAGATTTTCCTGGAATGACTTTTGCTCCCAGGTTCTCTCCTGATGGAAAAAAAATAATTATGAGTTTTGCAAAAGATGGTAACTCAGACATTTACACAATGGATCTAGAAAATAGAATTGTAGAAAAAATTACTAATCATCCTTCTATTGATACTTCACCCTCTTTCTCTCCTGATGGAAAATATATCGCTTTTAATTCTGATAGAAGTGGATATCAACAAATATATGTTATGAGAAGTAATGGAAAAAATGTTAAAAGAATTTCTTTTGGAAAGGGTCTTTATGGAACTCCTGTCTGGTCTCCAAGGGGTGATTTAATCGCTTTTACAAAATTGCATAAAGGTAAATTTTATATTGGGGTAATGAGAACAGACGGTAGTGGAGAAAGATTATTGACAGAAAATTTTTATCAAGAAGCACCATCTTGGTCACCTAATGGAAGAGTTTTAATTTTCTATAGAGAGACAAAAACTGATAGTAAAGGTGAGGGATTTTCAGCTAAATTATGGTCAATAGATTTGACAGGTTATAATGAAAGGTTAGTAAAAACCCCTACAGATGCTTCAGACCCATCATGGTCATCTTTATTAAGTAATTAAGTAATATTATCTTGATTTTTTAACTTGAAAGATCTATCTAGTTGTGAAAAACTCAAGAATAAGCAATTTGATCAAGGAGCAATAATGAAATTAAACAAAATTCTAAAAAATGTATTTTTAGCTACTGTTGCATGTATTATGTTGTCAGCTTGTGCTACTTCAAAGAAATCAACAGGGCAAATGCAAGGTGATGTTTATACTGGAAAAGACACAGTTGAGTATTTAGCATCAGGTGTACCTGATAGAGTTTTCTTTGCAACAAATGAATCGGTTTTAACAACTGCTTCAAGAGAAACTTTAAGAAAACAAGCCGCGTGGTTAAGAAAAAATTCTAAAATAAATATTGTTTTAGAAGGTCATGCAGATGAAAGAGGAACTAGAGAATATAACTTGGCATTGGGTGAAAGAAGAGCTAATGCTGCAAAAGATTACTTAATGACTTATGGAATCTCTTCAAACAGAATTTCAGTTTTAAGTTATGGTAAAGAAAGACCTGTTGACTCAGGTTCAAATCCTTTAGCTTGGTCAAAGAATAGACGATCAGTTTCTGTAAAAGCAAACTAAAAAAAAACTTTTAGACCCTTAATTATTAATTAATTAAGGGTCTTTTTTTTGCCATTATTTTAATCATAACCTATTTAGCAATCTATTTTATGAGATTTTTATTAGTAAAATTTTTTTTGATACTAAGTTTATTTGTTAGTGGTTTTGCTAATGCAGATAGTCACGATTTAAACCAAATATTAGAAAAAATTCAAAAAGATATTAAAACTTTAGAGAAAGCAGTTTATTCTGAAACTAGAGAATTAGATGCAGGTGTAACTAATGTTTCTAGCTTTGAAAATACAAATTCAGAAGATGTATTAACGAGGCATTTATTAAAACTTTCTGAAATTGAAAATCAATTTCAATCATTAACTAATAAATTTGAGGAAATAAATTTTAAACTTGATAAATTGTCAAATAGAATGTCTAAAGTCCAAGCTGATAATCAAATTAGATTTCAAGATTTAGAAAAAGGCTTACCTTTAGATGGGGATACACAAAAATTATCAAAAAAATTAAACTCTGATCCAAATCAATCTTTACCTGGAAGCTCTCAACCTCAAGATTTGGGTTCATTGTCTTATAAAGACACATCCACCAATGAGATGTCACAAAAAACTCAATCCATAGATACAACTGCATCAATTGTAACTGAAACTTTTCAAGCAGAAGAAAAAATTCTACCAAATGAATCACCAGATGACCAATATAAATTCGCAACTAGTTTTTTAAAAGTTGGTGATTATTCAACAGCAGAAAGAGCATTTAGAGAATTTGTCGTTACAAATCCTGAACATGATTTAGCTGGAAACGCACAGTATTGGTATGCAGAAACTTTTAGAATAAGACAGCTTTATACAGATGCTGCCTCTGCATATTTGGAGGGTTACCAAAAATATCCAAAAGGTGAAAAAGCTCCGATTAATTTATTAAAGCTTGGAATTTCAATGGTACAAATAGGGGAAAAAGATCAAGGCTGCAAAATGATAGATGGAGTAGAAAAGCAATATCCAAAAGCAAATCAATCTGTGATCCAAAAAGCTAAATATGAGTCTCAAAAATTTGAGTGCAAAAAACAAAATTCCTAAACTTTTTAAAGATAAATTAAATAATAAAAGAGTATATAAAATTTATAAAAACTTTGAAAAGTCCTTAAATTTAAATCAAAATTTTATCGTAGCAGTATCTGGGGGGCCTGACAGTTTAGCCTTAGCTTTTTTAGCTAAAGTTTATTCTATTAAAAATAAGCTAAAAGCAAAATTTTTTATTATAGACCACAAACTGAGATCAAATTCTAGTCAAGAGTCAAATAAAGTCAAAAGCGTTTTAAAAAGATTATCAATTAGTGCTGAAATTTTGTCATGGAATGGTAAAAAACCAACGAAGAACATTCAATCGCTTGCAAGGAAAAAAAGATATGAATTATTAATTAGTAAGTGTAATTATTTTAAAATTAATAATATTCTTTTAGGACATCATCAGGAGGATTTATTTGAAAATTTTTTTATAAGAATTTTGAGGGGGAGCGGATTAAAAGGTTTGATATCTTTAAACAAAAAAACACAAATCAATAATGTTAATTTATTAAGACCTTTGTTAAATCAAAAAAAAAAAGACTTAATATATATAGCAAAAAATGTATTTAATTTTTACATTTCAGATCCATACAATGAAGATGAAAAATTTCAAAGAGTAAAAATTAGAAAATTTTTAGAAAAACTAAAGCTGAACGGTTTAGATCAAAAAAAATTTTCTATTACTTTAAATAATCTGAGGCACTCAAACGAGGTTGTAAGATTCTATTTGAAAGAAAATCTTGAAAAAAATACCTATTTAAATCATAAAAAAAATCAATTATTTTTGAATGATGATTTTTTCAATCAACCATATGAGGTAGTTTTTCGCTCTCTTTCAGATTCCTTAAGACTTATTGGCAGGAAATATTATTCGGTTAGGGGTAAAAAACTTGCCAAAATTATTGATGGAATAATCAATAATAATTTATATAAAGCAACCTTAGGAGGTTGCATCATCAAAAAAGTTAACCAAACTGTGATAATTTCAAAAGAGCGTTAAATAATTGTTATTTAGACTAATTTGTCACTTGTTTAATTTATAATAATTATTATTTTATATCTATGAACATAAAAAATGTAGCTATGTGGGCAATAATAGTTTTTTTAACTATTGGTCTATACAATATGTTTAAAGGTCCTCAACCTAATATGAAGGGGGGAGACCAAGTGATATTTTCTGAATTTTTAAATTCAGTAGATAATGGAGAAGTTGTTAAAGTAGAGATCCAAGGAAATAATATAAAAGGAGTCTACTCTAACGGAAATAGTTTTAAGACATATGCTCCAAATGATCCAAATTTAATCGAAAAATTATCTGAAAAAGGTGTGAGCATTTCTGCAGCACCAATTCAAGAAAAAATGCCATCTTTGTTTGGTGTATTATTATCCTGGTTTCCAATGTTATTATTAATTGCTGTTTGGATTTTTTTTATGAGACAAATGCAAGGAGGAAAAGGTGGAGCAATGGGTTTTGGAAGATCAAAAGCGAAAATGATGAATGAATTGAAAGGAAAAGTTACTTTTAATGATGTTGCTGGCGTAGAGGAAGCAAAAGAAGAGGTTGAAGAGATTGTAGAATTTCTAAAAGATCCAAGAAAATTTAGTCGCCTTGGTGGTAAAATTCCTAGAGGAGCATTGTTAGTTGGACCCCCAGGGACAGGAAAAACTTTGTTAGCTAGAGCAATTGCTGGAGAAGCTGGTGTTCCTTTTTTTACAATTTCGGGATCAGACTTTGTGGAGATGTTTGTTGGGGTCGGAGCTTCAAGAGTGAGAGATATGTTTGAACAAGGTAAGAAGAATTCCCCTTGTATTATTTTTATTGATGAAATTGATGCAGTTGGAAGAAGCAGAGGTGCTGGCTTAGGTGGAGGAAATGACGAAAGAGAGCAAACACTTAACCAACTTTTAGTTGAGATGGATGGCTTTGATACTAATGAAGGTGTGATAATAATTGCAGCTACTAATAGACCGGATGTGCTTGATCCAGCTTTATTAAGACCAGGTAGGTTTGATAGACAAGTTGTCGTCTCTAATCCTGATATAATCGGAAGAGAAAAAATTCTTAAAGTGCACGTGAAAAAAATTAAAATGGCTCCAGATGTAAACTTACGAACAGTTGCAAGAGGAACCCCAGGTTTTTCAGGTGCAGATCTTGCCAATTTAGTTAATGAGTCTGCTTTACTTGCCGCAAGAAAAAATAAAAGAATTGTTACTCTAAACGAATTTGAAGAAGCAAAAGATAAAGTAATGATGGGTGCTGAGAGACGATCAATGGTTATGACTGAAGAAGAAAAAAAATTAACTGCATATCATGAAGGAGGGCATGCTTTAGTTTCTTTTAATATGCCTAGTTACGATCCAATCCATAAAGCAACTATTATACCTAGAGGACGAGCACTAGGTATGGTTATGAATTTGCCAGAGAGAGATAAACATGGACACTCGATTAAGTATTTGAAAGCTAGATTAGCCGTGTGTTTTGGAGGGAGAGTTGCAGAGGAAGTAATTTTTGGAAAAGACAATATATCTACTGGTGCAGGTGGAGGTACTGGATCTGATATAAATCAAGCTACCCAACTAGCACGCGCTATGGTAACAAAATATGGGATGAGTGAAGAAATGGGACCTGTTGAATATGGAGAAAATCAAGAGGAAGTATTTTTAGGAAGATCTGTCACTCAAACACAATCAGTATCCGAGGAAGTTGCTCAAAAAATTGATAAAGAAATTAGAAAATTAGTTGATGAAGGTTACAATAAGGCAAGACAAATTCTAACTGAAAAAATTGATGATTTGCATAAAATTGCAAAGGCTCTTATTACTTATGAAACTTTAACAGGGGAAGAAATAGAAAATATAATTAATAAGAATATTTATCCAGCTGATAAACAAGACTTAAAAGTTGAAGATGAAAAAGGCTCAGCATTTGATGCTATGGGTTTAAAACCTAAGATTATACATTAATTTAGATGCTCAGATATTACACTAGAGTGTGTAATTTCTACTACGGATCAAAATCAAAATATTTAGTAAAGTCAAAAAAAACGTTACCTCTGAATGGGAACGAAAGTATTTCATTCGATAAAATCGAAATAATTTCAAGAAAATCAAAAAAAATAATATCAATAAAACATATAAATCATTTACCAAGCAAATTAAGAAAGATAATTAAAAATGATATTAATACTATCATAAAGTCAAAAAAAAATTTTATAAATCTGGATTTAAAAAAAATACCAATCATCATGGGCATTTTGAATATCACACCTGATAGTTTTTCTGACGGAGGAAAGTTTTATAAAAAAGATTTAGCAGAAAAACAATTACGTTATCTTTTTAAATGTGGAGCAGATCTTGTTGATATTGGAGGAGAGTCTACTCGACCTGGATCAAAAGCTATAAGCCCAGATAAAGAATGGGGGAGAATTAAAAATGTTATAAAGAAAATTGGGAAAAGGCAAGTAATCTCCCTTGATACTAGAAAATCAGAAATAATGGAAAAGGGTATTAATTTAGGAGTTAAATTAATTAATGACGTATCTGGTCTGAGTTATGATAAAAACTCTATAAAGATATTAAAAAAATATAAGACTTCATTTGTGTTACAACACTCACTAGGTAATCCTGATGTTATGCAGAATAAACCAAAGTATAAGAATGTTTTATTAGATATTTACGATTTTTTTGAAAAAAAAATCGAAGATTTAAGAAAAGCTGGCATTAAACATAACAATATAATTTTAGATCCTGGAATAGGTTTTGGAAAAAATTTGAAACATAATATGACAATTTTAAAGAATATATCAATTTACCATTCTTTAGGACTCCCTATATTGCTTGGGATATCTAGAAAAAGATTTATAAAAGATTTATCTGGTTCTAACGATAGCAGTTTACGAACAGGAGGAACAGTTGGTTCGAGTATTTTTGCTATGATGCAAGGGGTTCAAATATTGAGAGTACATGATGTTAATGAGATAAATCAAAGCTTTAGTGTATTTAAGGAATTAATCAAATAAGATATGAAGTATTTTGGGACAGATGGAATAAGGGGCTATGTCAATAGTAAAAACATTAATGGAGATATGTTTTTTAAATTCGGATTAGCTGCAGGCAACTATTTTACAAATTTAAAAAAAAAAAAACAGACTGCAATTATTGCAAAAGACACAAGGCTATCAGGTTATGCACTTGAACCTGCTCTAGTTTCTGGTCTGGCTTCAGCAGGAATGCACGTTTATACTTTAGGTCCATTACCAACAAATGGCCTTGCTATGTTGACCAAATTAATGAGAGCAAATCTAGGAATTATGATAACAGCATCTCATAACTTATTTAACGATAATGGCTTAAAGTTATTTGGCCCCGATGGGCTAAAACTATCTAATAATATTCAAAAAAAAATAGAAAATTTGATCGATACAAAGATTGAAAAACAATTGTCTAAACCAAAATTTTTGGGGAGAGTAAAAAGATTGGAAACAGGCACAGATGATTATCTTCAAATTTTGAAAAAAAAAATTCCAAAAAATTTAAAACTTAAAAATATGAAAATAGTTTTGGATTGTGCCAATGGTGCTGGATATAAAGCAGCACCTAAAATGTTAAAATCTCTTGGTGCAAAGTTAATAATTATAGGCAACAAACCTAATGGCTTTAATATAAACAAAAATTGTGGGTCGACATTTCCTATTAAAATTAGAAGATATGTAAAAAAACATAAGGCAGACTTAGGTATCTCATTAGATGGAGATGCAGATAGAATAATAATGTGCGATGAGAAAGGTTTGATTATAGATGGTGATCAAATTATAGCTGCTCTAGCCCTGCAATGGAAGAAAAGAAAAATTCTTAAAGGGGGAGTTGTAGGTACCTTAATGTCTAATTATGGACTAGAAAAATTTTTAGAAAAAAAAAAGATTAAATTTATAAGAGCAAATGTAGGTGATAGATATGTGAAAGAAGTTATGCAGAAAAAAAAATTTAATTTAGGTGGAGAACAGTCGGGGCACATCATTTTAGGTAAATATGCGACAACAGGTGATGGACTACTAGTTGCATTAGAAGTTGTTCAAGCTTTAAACAAGAATATAAAAGCTAGCAATTTTTTCGACGTTTTTAAGAAAACACCACAAATTCTAAAAAATATTGTAATAAAGAATGAAAATATACTATCAAAATCATCTGTTATAAATTCAATAAAAAAAGCCCAAAAATTAATCAAGGGTAATGGCAGAATTTTAGTTAGAAAATCTGGAACTGAACAAAAAATTCGAATTATGGGTGAGAGTAAAAATAAAATTCTTCTTAAAAGATGTATTAATATTATTATCAAAACAATTAATTAAATTGAGACCAAATTCTAAAATTCTTATAATTGCAGGATCAGACTCTTCTGGGGGAGCTGGTATACAAGCAGATATTAAAACGGTTACGAGTCTTGGGTCGTATGCTATGACAGCAATCACTGCAGTAACTGTTCAAAATACTCTTGGTGTTAAATCTGTTTTTTCCATACCACCTAACGAAATTAAAAATCAGATTATATATTCATCAACAGATATTAGGCCAGATGCAATTAAAATTGGAATGCTTCATTCATCAGAAATAGTGAATATAGTAATTGAAGCATTAAAAAAAATAAAAGTAAAAAAATTAGTACTTGATCCTGTAATGGTTGCAAAAGGAGGTACAAAATTAATAGATGCCAAAGCAATTCAAACCTTAAAAACAAAACTTATTAAAAAAGTAACGTTGATTACTCCAAATATTCCAGAAGCTGAGATTTTGACTGGCGTTAGAATTAAAAATAAGCAAGATATGATACTTGCAGCTAATCATTTAATTAATTTGGGTGCTAAAAATGTATTGATTAAAGGAGGTCATATTCAATCTAAAACAGTTGAGGATGTTTTCTTAAATAAATCTAATCTCAAGATTTTTAAAAATTTAAGGCGAAACACAAAAAATACTCATGGAACTGGCTGCACCTTATCTAGTGCCATTACAACTTTTTTTTCATGTGGAAAAAGTATCATCAAAGCTTGTGATAAAGGAATTAAATATGTAAATTCTGCAATATTAACAAATCCTAAATATGGAAAAGGTCATGGGCCTATTAATCATTTGAACTCAATAAAGATAGAAAAGAGATATCGTTAATGAAAAATATTGTTGTTGTAGGTTCACAGTGGGGAGATGAAGGAAAAGGAAAAATAGTCGATTGGTTATCAGAGCAAGCCGATGTTGTAATAAGGTTTCAAGGAGGCCACAATGCTGGTCATACGCTTGTCATAGACGGAGTTACTTATAAACTTCGACTATTGCCATCTGGTATAGTAAGAAAGAATAAAATTTCTATAATTGGGAACGGCGTAGTAGTTGATCCTTGGGCCTTACTTGACGAAATAGATGAAATTGAGTCAAAAGGTATTAAGGTAAATATAGAAAACTTTATCATTTCTGAGTCAGCAAATTTGATTTTGCCATTTCATCGAGAAATGGATGAGATTAGAGAAGACTCGGCTGGAAAAGAAAAAATAGGTACCACTAGAAGAGGTATAGGACCAGCATATGAGGATAAAGTAGGCAGAAGGTCAATAAGAGTCATGGATTTAAGGTCTGAAAAAAATTTAAATAAGAGACTGGAGGATGTATTAATACATCATAATGCTATTCGTAAAGGTCTTGGTAAAAAAATTTTTGAAAAAGAGAAATTAAAAAAAGAATTATTAAAAATTGCTCCAGAAATACTGAAGTTTTCACAGCCAGTGTGGCTTAAAATTGATCAATTTAAAAGACAAAAAAAAAAGATTCTTTTCGAAGGCGCACAAGGGATTTTATTAGATGTCGATCACGGTACTTATCCTTTTGTTACGTCATCAAATACAGTTGCATCAAGTGCTGCTACTGGCACAGGCTGTGGTCTTAATACCGTTAATTATGTTTTAGGAATAACCAAAGCTTATACAACAAGAGTCGGCGAAGGTCCTTTCCCAACTGAATTAAAAGATAAAACAGGTGAACTTTTAGGAACTAGAGGCAATGAATTTGGTACAGTAACAAGTCGTAAAAGAAGATGTGGATGGTTTGATGGGGTTTTAGTAAGGCAAAGTATAAAAATTTCAGGTATTGATGGAATAGCACTTACTAAATTAGATGTTTTGGATGAACTAGATGAAATAAAAATTTGCGTTCAATATGATTTGAATGGTGAAAAAGTTGACTATTTGCCAGCTGCAGTTGAAGATCAATTGAGAATTAAGCCTATCTATAAAACTTTTCCTGGATGGAAACAATCAACAAATGGAATAAAGAATATTGATGAACTTCCAGAAAATGCAAAAAAATATATTTTTGCAATAGAAGATTTTATTGGAACAAAAATATCAAGTATTTCGACTAGCCCTGAAAGAGATGATACAATTTTGATCGAAAACCCTTTTGAAGTTTAGTTCACAGGTAATAAATTTTTAGATTTTGCTAAAAGCAACATATGTTTTTGAAGTTTTTCAAAAGCTTTGTTCTCAATCTGCCTCACTCTTTCTCGACTAATTTTGTACTTTTTACTTAGGTCTTCTAAAGTAATAGGGTCATCGCTGAGTCTTCTGGAGTAAAGAATTTCTTTTTCTCGATCATTTAAAACTTTTATTGAGTCTTTAAGTAAATCTTTTCTTTGTTCCATTTCCTCTTGATGTGCAAATTTTAGATCATGATCTAAATCTTTATCTTCTAACCAATCTTGCCATTCATCACCATCCTCACCAACTTGGGCATTAAGTGAAAATTCTTTTCCAGACAATCTTCGATTCATTGAGACCACTTCTTCTTTACTTACGTCAAGTTTATTAGCTATTTCGTCGACATGTTCGTTTTTTAAATCTCCCTCAGATTGAGGTGCAATTTGATTTTTTAATTTTTTGAGGTTAAAAAAAAGTTTTTTTTGAGCTGCAGTAGTTCCAATTTTTACAAGACTCCATGATCTTAATATGTATTCTTGAATAGATGCTTTAATCCACCACATAGCATATGTTGCTAATCTAAAACCCTTTTCAGGTTCAAATTTTTTTACAGCTTGCATCAAACCAACATTTCCCTCTGAAATCATCTCATTAACAGGTAGTCCATACCCTTTATATCCCATTGCGATTTTTGCTACCAATCTAAGATGACTAGTAACAAGTTTTTCCGCAGCTTTAATATTTCCAGTCGTTTTCCAATTTTTGGCGAGCATGTATTCTTCTTCTGCATCAAGCATTGGAAATTTTTTTATTTGCTCGAGATATGCAGACAGACCACCTTCATTACTTAAGATAGGTAAATTGCTATTTATAGTCGTGCTCATGTAAGTTTTATCTAATTAATATTAAAAATTTTTCAATGTTTTATTTACCTAGATTTCTGAGCGTTTTTAGTATTATTTCAAGTTCATTTGGTAAAATTGAGTTAAAAATCATCTGTTTATTTTTTTTTGGGTGTATAAAGCCCAATGTTTTAGCGTGCAGAAATTGCCTGTTTAATTTCATTAAAATTTTTTCTAGTGATGGATTTATATTTTTAAGTTTTTTAAAATTTTTTTTATATTTATCATCACCAACTATACTGTGACCTAAATAATTCATGTGAACTCTTATTTGATGAGTCCGACCTGTTTCTAATTTACACTCTAACAAACTAAAAGTAGGAATATTATTATTTTCAAAAATTTCTAAAGTTTTGTAATTTGTAATTGCTTTTTTTCCTTTATTGTTACTAACCTCCATCATTTGTCTATTTTTTGAGCTTCTTGTAATAAAGGTTTCTATTTTACCTTTAGATGGTCTAACTTTACCCCAGATTAATAATTGGTAAACTCTTTGAATTGTATGTTTATTAAACTGATTAGAAAGGTGCTCGTGAGTTTGATTATTTTTTGCAATAACAATTAATCCAGATGTATTTTTATCAATTCTATGTACTATTCCAGGTCTTAGTTCACCTCCAATATTAGAAAAAGAATTTTTGCTATAATTCATAAGCGCATTTACGATTGTATTATCGAAATTACCTGCACCAGGATGCATTACAATTCCAGAGGGTTTGTTTATAACAATTAAATCTTTATCCTCAAATACGATATCTAAATTAAACTCATAAGGTTTTAAGGAAGCTTTTTTTGGTTCAGGAATGGTTAATTTTATTTCATCACTTAAAAAAACTTTTTTTGATGGATCAGTTATTAATTTATTATTTATTCTTAGCTTGTTATCTATAATAAGATTTTTTATTCTTGTTCGACTGATGATATTTTCTCTTTTTTTGATGAAAATATCAACACGAAGTTCATTTTCGGTCTTATCAACTGTCAAATTTATTTTTTTTTCCATAAAATGATATATTAATATGATATGCGCTTGTAGCTCAACTGGATAGAGCGCCTGACTTCGGATCAGGAGGTTCTGGGTTCGACTCCTAGCAGGCGCACCAATTATTCGCCCATATTTATTAATGTCCCTTTTATCCTTGCTCTTAAAAAAGATAAGTAAAACAATCCTATTCCAAAAATTAGATAAATTAAATTTAATAAATAAGCTTGCTTAATATTTTCATAATCTACTATACCGTTTATCAAAATATTTCTTGTTTCATCAAAAATGTAAACTAATGGTAAGCATTTTGCAATTACTTGGAAAAATTCAGGAAGGATTTCTATTGGATAGTAGATACAGCCTAATGGAGCAAGTAAGAATAATGATGACCAAGCTATATTTTCAAAGGATGGTCCGTATCTCATTAAACCTGAGCTGACAAATAAACCTAGTGTAATGCCAAATATGTATAAGCTTAAAAATAATATAAGTAGTGGGAAACCCAATTTTAAAATCGAAACTCCAAACAATGGAGACGTTAAAATAATTGCAGGCACTAAACCAATTAATGTTCTTATCAAAGCAGTAAAAATTAAAGATATAATTATTTCTCTAAGTTTCAAAGGAGCAATAAATAGATTCGTAAAATTTCTACTCCAGATTTCTTCTAAAAAAAGCATATTAAAACTTATGCTAGATCTAAAAAGAATATCATAAAGAATTGCGCATGTAAGAATTATTCCAAGTGTATTATTGTAATAATCACTATAAATTGAAAAAAATTTGGAAATAAATCCCCAAAGAATAATTTGTATTGTTGGCCAATAAATCAAATCCAAAACTCTTGGCAATGAACTTTTGATGAGATAGAAATGTCTTAAAAAAAGTCCATACATTTTATTTAGACTCATACCAAATCTCTAGTAAGTTTTAAAAAAACTTCTTCCATATTTTTTCTTCCATGTTTCTTAATTAAATCCTCAGGAGTCCCTTGATCAATAATCGATCCTTTATTCATCATAAGAACTGAAGAACATAATCTCTCAACTTCTGCCATGTTATGTGAAGCAAGGAGAATAGAAGTTTTCTTTTCTTTTTGGTATTCCTCTAAAAAACTTCTAACAAAATCTCCAGTTTCAGGATCTAAAGATGCAGTTGGTTCATCAAGAAGAAGAACTGATGGATCATTAATTATAGATTTAGCTAGACTGACCCTATTTTTTTGACCAGAGGAAAGTTCTCCTGTTATCTTATTAAAAATTTCTTTAAGCCTTAATTTTTCAATAAGATAATCAATTTTAATTTCAAGTTCTCTTACATCATAAAGTCTTCCATAAACTTCTAGATTCTGCTTTACGGTCAATTTTTTTGGTAGCTCAATGTATGGTGAAATAAAATTTAATTTGTTCAATAATTCAACTCTTTGTTTTTCAATTTCAATGCCATTTATTAGAACTTGTCCTTTAGTAGGCTTGAGCAAACCAAGTATCATACCTATTGTTGTGGTTTTACCACATCCATTAGGTCCAAGAATTCCAATGATTTCATTCTCATTTAATTTAAATGAAATATTTCTAACAGCCTCTTTTGAGTCATAAGTTTTTGATAAATCAATTATTTCAAGAGGAATATTCATTAAAATTTTGAGGCCTTTAATAATCTATCATTAATAGTTTTGCCAATTCCCTTATTTGGGATTTTACCTACAGCTATAGATTTATAATTATCTTTTTTTATCTTTCTTAAAATAGTGTAAAGATTTTTTGCAGCCTCTTTTAAATTGCCCTTTTTTGATAAAAAATAGTAATTTGTTTTGTTAATTTTATTTTTTTTAAATAATAAAAAAGCTTCCTTTTTTTTTATTTTTTTTACATTAAGTCTTATTGGAATTCCAGGTGAATAATGAATTCTTAATTGTCCAGGAGCAGAAATTTTAGAGGGATTTATATTTATTGAAATTTTTTTCTTTAATATTTTTTGAATAATTCCAATTTCTAAAGCACCTAATCTTAAAACTTTCGGTTTTTTTCTGAGATCAATAATTGTAGATTCAATACCATCTGATGATCTTCCACCCTCAAGTATATACTTAATTTTTTTTCCAAAATCTTCTCTTACTTCTGAAGAAGTTACTGCACTAATTTTTGTAGAAATATTTGCACTAGGTGCTGCGATAGGAAATTTTAAATATTTCAATAGTATTCTTGTTACAGGATGTTTTGGAAATCTTACAGCGAGAGTTTTTTTTTTATTTGTTGCGATTTTTGAAATTTTTGAAGTTTTTTTTTGATTTAAAACAAATGTTATTGGACCAGGACAAAATTTTTTATATAATTTAAGAAAATTATCATTTAATTCACAATCATCTCTTAATTTTTTTAAATCATAATAATGAACAATAAGAGGGTTTTTCGCCGGTCTATTTTTTAATCGAAATATTTTTTTACATGCTGTATCGGAATATGCATTTCCTGCAATTCCATAAACAGTTTCGGTGGGTATAGCAACACACTCTCTTTTATTTAAGAGATTCTTTGCTTTTTTAATATTTGCAAGATTAATTTTCATGTATTATTTGAGAGTATTATATGAAAGATAAAAATTTACCAAATGATTATAATTCATTATCTCTTGAGGAATTAACCACTGAGGCGAATAAGATGATTGAAGAATTGGAAAATCAAAAGGATTTAGGAAACTCTTTAGAAAAGTATCAAAATTTAATTAAACTAAACAATATAATTGAGAAAAAATTTCAAATGAATAATAAAAGAATAAAGGAGAAAACAAAAGAAAAGATATCCAAAATTAATCAAAAAAATTATGCAAAGAAAATTAAATAAAATTGCGAAAGATACAAATTTATTTTTAAAAAGTTTTATTGCCAAACAAAAAAAATCAAATTTGATAGTTGCAATGAAATATGGTCTATTTTCTGGAGGAAAAAAGATAAGATCAAAAATTTTGATTGATGTTGGATCTCTATTTAAGTTAGATTATAAGACACTTATCGTTATTGGTGCTGCAGTTGAATGTATTCATGCGTATTCATTAATTCATGACGATTTACCTTGTATGGACGATGACGCTATAAGAAGAGGTAAACCTTCAGCACATATTAAATTTGGAGAAGCTACTGCAGTTTTAGCAGGAAACTCACTTTTAACAATGGCTTTCGAAATTTTAAGTCATAAAGATTTAAGAGTAGGAGAAAGAACAAAGATTGATTTAATAAATAAAATTTCTGAAAGCTCAGGTCATCTTGGAATAGCAGGGGGACAATATTTAGATTTAAATTACGAACGTAAGAAAATTTCTCAAAAAAAGATTGAGGAGATGGAAATTAAAAAAACAGGAAAACTTTTTAGTTTTTGTTGCGCAGCACCATTAATAATCAAGAAAAAAAACAAAAATGATGTTAAGAAATTTGAAAATATTGGTGCCGAAATAGGTTTGTTATTTCAAGTTGCTGATGATTTGATTGATTATAAAGGAAGTATACTTATTGCAGGAAAAAAAACTGGAAAGGATAAAAAAAAGGGAAAAGCAACTCTAATTAGTTTACTAGGATACAAAAATACTATTAAATATGCTAATAATTTAATTTTGAAAATAAATAGCAAATTAAAAAAATATGGACCTAAATCAAGAAATTTGTCTGAAACATTGAATTATATTTTGAATAGAAATAAATGAAAAAAAAATTTGAATTTTTAGACGAAATTAATTTTCCATCAGATTTAAGGAAAATACCTGAGTTAAAATTACAAAAAGTTGCAGATGAATTAAGAGAAGAAATGATTGATGCTGTGTCAGTGACCGGTGGTCATTTAGGGGCAAGTCTTGGTGTCGTAGAATTAACTGTTGCTTTACATTATATTTTTAATACACCAAATGATAAGTTAATCTGGGATGTAGGCCATCAGTGTTATCCACATAAAATTTTAACTGGTAGAAAAGACAGAATAAGAACTCTTAGACAAGGAAACGGTCTTTCAGGATTCACAAAAAGATCAGAAAGTGAATATGATACTTTTGGTGCTGCACACAGCTCAACATCTATTTCATCAGCACTAGGTATAGCTGAGGCAAACAAATTATCTAATAAGTCAGATAATGTAATTGCAGTAATTGGTGACGGTGCAATTAGTGCAGGAATGGCATATGAAGCAATGAATAATGCTGGTGCCTCAAAAACTAAGATGATCGTAATTTTGAATGATAATGATATGTCAATTGCTAGACCAGTAGGAGCAATGAGTACTTATTTAGCAAAAATTTTTTCGGGTAGGATTTATTTTAGTTTAAGAGAAACTTTAAAATTAATTATGTCAGCTTTTTCAAAAAGATTTAGTGCGAAGGCAGGCAAAGCAGAAGATCTTCTTAGGTCAGCTGTTACAGGTGGAACTTTATTTAGTTCACTTGGATTTTATTACATTGGCCCTATAGACGGTCATGATTTAAATTCATTAATTCCTATTTTAAAAAATGCTAAGGATTCTAAGCACGAGGGACCAATTTTAATACATATCAAAACAAAAAAAGGTAAAGGTTATACTTTTGCAGAGGAAGCAAAAGATAATTATCATGGAGTATCAAAATTTAATGTCAAAACTGGTGAACAACAAAAAAACACAAGTAAATTACCTACATACACAAAGGTTTTCGCAAATACCTTAATTCAGCACGCTAAAAAGGACAGTAAAATTGTAGCTATTACAGCTGCAATGCCTGATGGTACTGGTCTTGATATTTTTCGCAAAGAGTTTCCAGATAGGACTTTTGATGTTGGGATTGCAGAGCAACATGCAGTTACATTTGCTGCAGGTTTAGCCACTGAAAATTTTAAACCCTATGCGGCTATCTATTCCACTTTTCTTCAAAGAGCTTACGATCAAGTAGTTCATGACGTAGCTATACAAAGCTTACCTGTTAGATTCGCAATTGATAGAGCAGGACTTGTTGGTGCTGATGGACCAACACACGCTGGGAGTTTCGATATAACATATTTAACTACTTTACCAAACTTTATTGTTATGGCGGCAAGTGACGAAGCTGAGCTTGTAAGAATGATAAATACCTCAACTGAGATTAATGATAGGCCTTGCGCATTTAGATATCCAAGAGGCACAGGATTTGGTTCAATTTTACCCTCATTAAATGAAAAAATTGAGATAGGAAAATCAAAAATTATCAAAGAAGGAAAAAAATTAGCAATTCTAAATTTTGGAGCTAGATTAAATGAAACGTTGAAGGCTGCAGAGAATTTATTAAAAAAAGGTGTACCAATAACAGTTGTTGATGCCAGATTTGCAAAACCTTTAGATGAAAATCTCATTTGGCAATTAGCTACAACCCATGAAGCAATTATGACTATCGAAGAGGGTTCAATCGGTGGATTTGGATCTCATGTGGTAAATTTTTTGACAAAAAAAGGTTTAATGGATTCTAATTTAAAATTTAGATCATTAACTTTACCAGATATTTTTATTGACCAAGATACTCCAGACAAAATGTATAAAGTGGCAAATCTAGACTCAGTTTCAATTGAGGAGAAAGTTTTAGATTTACTAAATTCTAATATAGTTTTGAAAAAACAAAATTAAGAATTAACCACACTGAGCTTTATGTAGGAGGTAATGATCAAGTAAAACACACGATAGCATAGCTTCACCTACAGGCACAGCTCTAATACCCACGCATGGATCATGTCTACCTTTTACTGATATATTTGTATTCTTTCCAAACTTATTAATTGTTTTTCTACTTTTTAAAATTGAAGAGGTTGGCTTTACGGCAAAAGAAACAATTATTTCTTGACCTGAGGAAATGCCCCCTAGAATACCTCCAGCATTATTAGATTTAAACTTTATTTTTTTTTTATTTTGAGAAATTTCATCTGAATTTTCCTCACCTGACAATTGTGCTGAGTTCATGCCCGATCCAATATTAACTCCTTTTACAGCATTTATACTCATCATAGCTGATGCTATGTCGGAGTCTAATTTTGAGTATATAGGTGCACCTAATCCAGCGGGAATACCATTTGCTCTTACTTCGATTATCGCTCCACACGACGATCCAGCTTTTCTAATACTTAATAAGTATTTTTCCCAAATTTCTAACATTGATTTATCTGGGCAAAAAAATGGGTTTTTAGAAATTACCTTATCATTCCATTTGTTGGTATCGCATCCTAATATTCCGAGTTGGGTTACTGCTCCAGTGATTTTAAATTTTTTTCCTAATTTATTTTCTAAAACCTTTTTTGCCACTGCGCCCGCTGCAACTCTTGCAGCTGTTTCTCTGGCAGATGATCTACCACCACCTCTGTAGTCTCTTATTCCATATTTCTTAAAATAAGTGAAATCAGCATGTCCTGGTCTAAATTTATCTTTAATATCATTATAATCCTTTGAGCGCATATCTTCGTTGTAAATTATTAATGATATTGGTGTCCCTGTCGTTTTTCCCTCAAAAACTCCTGAAAGAATTTGAACCTTATCACTTTCCTTCCTTTGAGTAGTAAACTTAGACTGCCCAGGTTTTCGTTTATTTAATTCTTTTTGAATATCGTCTTCTTTTAATGATATTAATGGCGGACATCCATCGATAATACACCCAATAGCTGGACCATGGGACTCACCCCAAGTTGTGAATCGAAAAGTCTTTCCAAAAGTATTAAATGACATTATTTATATTGTATAGATTATTTTGTTTAAATTATGAATCAAAAAAACTCATTAGGGCTTAATAAATGCTTCTTAGATCTAGATAACCCATTTGAACTATTTCAAAAATGGTTTGATGAGGCTAAAAAAAAAGAAATTAATGATCCAAATGCTCTAGCACTTGGGACCGCAAACAAACAGGGTATTCCCTCTGTAAGAATGGTTTTACTGAAAGGACATAGTGAAAAGGGATTTGTTTTTTATACAAATTTAAATAGCCAGAAAGGAAATGAAATTAAAGAAAACCCAAATGCTACAATGTGTTTTCATTGGAAAAGTTTACTTAGACAAATAAGAATAGTTGGAACATTGAGACAAGTAGATGATCAAACTGCCAACGAGTACTATAACTCTAGAGCATATGATAGCAGAATAGGTGCATGGGCCTCAAAACAAAGTAGTATTCTCCAAAATAGAGGTGAACTTTTAGATGCTATAGAGAATTATAAAAAAAAATATAATGATAAAGATAATGTTCCAAGACCAAGCCATTGGTCTGGCTGGAATTTAACACCTTCAACAATTGAATTTTGGTTAGATGGAGATAATAGAATCCATGAAAGATTAAAGTACTCTCTTGATAAAAGCGGTAGTTGGATAAAAAGTCTTCTAAGCCCCTAAAAATCTCTAGACAAACTAAATGAAGTTAAATTTTCAAGAATATTTCTTTCATTACAATTTTTAAAAATTGATAATGAGTTTGACGCTAAATTTATGTAATGATTTGCTTTTTGATAACATTCTCTAATAATTTCATACTGCTTGATTAAAGATAATGTAAAATTAAAATCTCTTTCATTTCTACTGTCTTTTAAAAAAATACCTTTAAGGTTTTCTTTTTCTTTTAAATTTGCTTTTTGAAATAGCAAAATTATTGGAAGAGTAATTTTGCCTTCGTAAAAATCTTTTCCAATTATTTTTCCAAATAATTTTGACTCAGAATTATAATCTAAAGTATCATCTGCTATTTGGAACGTTAAACCTAAATTTCTTCCATAAAATTCTAAGGCTTCCTTTTCCTTAGTTGTCACGTCTGACAAAATTGCACCAACCTTAGTGGCTGCCGCAAATAATTCAGCAGTTTTTGCAGAGATTATTCTTAAATAAGTTTCTTCCAACATATCTACCTCACCTTTATGTTGTAACTGAAGAACCTCACCTTGCGCAATCTTAGATGAAGTTGAAGATAATAATTTTAAGACTTCAATATTTCCATCATCTACCATCATTTCAAAACACCTGCTTAGTAAATAATCTCCAACTAAAACTGAAGAATGATTATCCCAAACTTTGTTTAATGTTTTTCTACCTCTCCTGATAGATCCATTATCTATCACATCATCATGCATTAAAGTTGCTGAATGGATAAGTTCTACACAAGCAGCTAAATTTATGTCTCTTGTTCCTTTTGCATATCCACATAATTTTGCAGAACCTAGAGTTAGTAAGGCCCTTAATCTTTTTCCACCCGTATCAAGATGGTAACTTGTCATCTTCTGAACCAAGTCGACATTGCTCTCTAATTTAGACTTTATTTTTTCTTCAACTAACATCAATTTATCTTCAACTGAATTTTTAAGTTGAAAATATGAATTATTAATTTTGTTTTTTAATTGAATGACACTTCCCATTTCTTAAGCAAATTAGTATAATAGGTTGCTTTTCATACTTATCAATTGACGCACCTGAATCTTCAATTATAAGGTGTCTTTATATTCACAAAAAAATTCTATAAATATTAAATATGTTACCTTTTTTAAAAAAAAAAAAAATTATTCCACATATAAAGCTAAGTGGTGTAATTGGAAATGTCGGTAAATTTAAACAAGGCATAGATTTTTCTGGTCAAGAAGAGATTATTTCAAAAGCTTTCTCAGTTAAAAAAGCACCATGTGTTGCTATTACAATAAACTCTCCCGGAGGTTCACCTGTACAATCACATTTAATTTATAGCCTAATTAGACAACAGGCGAAAAAAAATAAAAAAAAAGTGATGGTTTTTGCTGAAGATGTAGCAGCCTCAGGTGGATATCTAATAGCATGTGCCGGTGATGAAATTTATGCAAACTCAAGTTCTATTATAGGCTCAATAGGAGTGATTTACTCTTCTTTTGGTTTTACGGAGTTGATTAAAAAGATAGGTGTTGAAAGAAGGGTGCATACTGCTGGGAAAAATAAAAGCACATTAGACCCGTTTCAAGATGAAAAAAAGGAAGACATCGAGAGACTAAAAAATATTCAACTAGATCTACATAAAGATTTCATTGAGGTGGTCGAAAAAAGTAGATCATCAAAACTTAAAAAATCCGAGGTTGAATTATTTTCAGGTGAATTTTGGTCAGGTAGAAAAGCTAAAGATCTTGGTTTGATAGATGAGATTGGAAATGCAAATCAGATATTAAGAGAAAAATTTGGAGAGGATGTTGTTATTAAAAAATTTGAAAAATCAAAGAGTTGGCTAAGTAAAAAATTATCATCTTCAAATGATCATGTCGATCAATTAACAAATATATTAGAGGAAAAATCAGTTTGGCAAAAATATGGCCTCTAAAAAAAATAAAAAAAAAATAAAATTTCAAACTTTTCAAGATACGATTATTAATCTCCAAAAATTTTGGAGTAAAAATGGCTGTATAATTTTGCAACCTTATGATCTGGAAGTTGGGGCTGGAACATTTCACCCAGCTACTACTTTAAGGTCACTTGGACCTAAGCCTTGGAAAGCAGCCTACGTCCAACCTTCACGAAGACCTACAGATGGAAGATATGGAGATAACCCAAATAGACTTCAGCATTATTATCAATTTCAAGTTATTATAAAACCATCCCCACTAAATATTAAAAAACTTTATTTAAACAGTTTGTCTGTAATAGGAATTAATTATAAAGACCACGATATTAGATTTGTTGAAGATGATTGGGAAAGCCCAACTTTAGGAGCTGCAGGTCTTGGATGGGAAGTATGGTGTGATGGAATGGAAATATCTCAATTTACATATTTTCAACAAATGGCAGGTTTTGAATGTAAACCAGTGTCAGTGGAGATAACTTATGGTCTTGAGAGAATTTGCATGTTTACCCAACAAAAAAATAACGTTTATGATTTAGTTTGGAATGATGAAGGTATTGAGTATAGAGAAGTTTATCATCAATCAGAAAAAGAGTTCTCAGCTTATAACTTTGAATACGCTAATACGGAAAATTTATTTAAGATATTTGATATGCATGAAAGTGAAGCAAAATTATTAGTTGAAAAAAAAATATCTCTACCTGCATACGATCAATGCTTGAAAGCAAGCCATATATTTAATGTATTAGATGCTCGTGGAGCTATTAGTGTTGCTCAAAGAGCAGAATATATTAGTCGAATAAGAGAAATCACAAAACAAGCTGCTGCAATTTGGGTAGAGACGCAAACATAAAATGTCAGAATTTTTTTTAGAGTTATTTAGTGAGGAAATTCCTGCTGGATTACAGAAAAATTTAAGAGAAAAAATTTTAGAAGATTTTAAAAATTTATTTAAGGAAAAATCAATTAATTCAAAAAAAAATTTTTCTTTTTCAACTCCAAACAGATTAGTTGTAGTTTTTGAGGGGTTAGATAAGCAAATAAAAATAAAATCTAAAGAGATAAGAGGCCCTAAAACTAGTGCTCCCAATCAAGCACTAGAGGGTTTCTTGAGATCAAATAAAATTGATAAAAAGAATCTGTTTAAAAAGAAAACTGAAAAAGATGAATTTTATTTTTACAAAACTGAGGCAACCTCACTTAAAACTCATGATTTACTTACTGAATTCATTCCAAAAATTTTAAGTAACTATCAATGGAAAAAATCAATGAAATGGGGCGAGTTTGATTTAAATTGGGGAAGACCATTAAAATCAATCTTGTCAATATTTGAAAAGAAAATTATAAGTTTTAAATTTCATCATCTAGTTTCCTCCAACCAGACTTTTTTAGATCAAGATTTTGAAGATAAAAAAAAAACTTTTGATAACTTTAGGAATTATGAAAAATTTTTTGAAAATAATGGAGTTATTATTAATCAAAATAAAAGATTAAAAATAATTAACAAATCTTTTTCAAAAATACTTAGAAAAAAAGGGTTAAAAATTCATGAAAATCGCAAATTAATGGATGAGGTGTTAGATTTAATAGATAACCCAAATGTTTTGTTATGCAAGTTCGATAACAAATTTTTATCAGTTCCTAAAGAAATTTTGATCTTAACTATGGAGTCTCATCAAAAATATTTTCCAACATTTAATAATAAAGATGAAATTACGAATGAATTTTTAATTGTAACAAATAAAAAGGATCAAAAAGGACTTATTAAAATTGGCAATGAAAGAGTAGTTGATGCAAGATTAAGTGATGCGGAATTTTTTTGGAATAAAGATAAAACTCAAAATTTACTTAAAAAGGTGTCAAAATTAAAATCAATGAATTTTTATAATGGTCTTGGATCTTATTTTGACAAAGTTCAACGAATGAGAAAAATTGGTGGAATGATTTCAGATGAATTGTTAATCAGTAAAGAAAAAGTAGAATTGTCAGCATCAATTTGTAAAACTGATCTTACTTCTGATCTTGTTGGTGAATTTCCTGAACTTCAAGGACTTATGGGAGGATATTTTTCTGAACATCAAGGGTTTGATAAAGATATTTCTTTAGCTATTTCTCAACAGTATTTGCCAATTGGTTTTAATTCAGTGGTTCCAAAAAAACCATTTAGTGTTGCGTTATCAATTACAGATAAGATTGATACCTTAGTTGGTTTTTTTGGTATTAACGAGAAACCCACAAGTTCAAAAGATCCATTAGCATTAAGAAGGATTGCGTTAGGCGTAATAAGAACCATTATAGAAAATAAAAAAAATTTAAAAATAAATGACCTTTTAAATTATTCCTCACGCTTATTTGAAGATCAAGGATACAATCTTGATAATCAAAATTTACAAAAAGACTTAAATGATTTTTTAAAAGATAGATTTAGATATTATCTTAAGGAGAAAGAAATACGTTTCGATATAATCGAAGCTACTTTATCGTCATTTTCATTAAACAAATTATTTACATCTTTTGAAAAAGCAAAATGTCTTAATAAGATAATTAATAGTCAAATTGGTATGGACATTAATTCGAGTTACAAAAGAGCTTCTAACATTTTGGATCACGAGATGAAAAATAATGAAATTAAGATAAATGATACAACTGATCCTGGTATTTTTAAAAGTGAATTTGAAAAAAATTTATACAAAAAAATCAGTGATATTAAAAAATATTATTCTACTGTAAACAGTGATGAAAACTTTGAGAAATCATTATTAATTTTAGCTGAAGTTAAAAAAGAAGTTTTTGAATTTTTTGATAACGTAAAAGTTAATGAGGATGACGAAACTTTAAGAAAAAACCGTTTGGAACTTATAAATATGTTATGTAAAACCTTTCAAAATTATATAAATTTTCAATTTTTAAAGGCTAATAATGAATAAGTTAATTTTAAATTTTACGTCTAAGCACTCAAAAAAAATTAAAAATCCCAAAAATTTTTTAGGTGGCAAAGGCGCCAATTTATCTGAAATGGGAAGAATGGGACTTCCAGTTCCACCTGGATTTACAATTTCAACAAAAGTGTGTGAAATTTTTTTTAAAGATAAAAAAAAATTAAATTCAAAATTAATAAAACAAATTAAAACAGAGTTAAAAGTAATTGAAAAAGATGTTAAAAAAAAATTTGGTGATCTAAAAAATCCTCTTTTACTTTCGGTCAGATCTGGTGCAAGAGTTTCAATGCCAGGAATGATGGATACCATTCTTAATCTTGGCTTAAATGACAAAACAGTTATAGCTCTTGCGAATAAAACTCAAAATGGAAGATTTGCGAAAGATAGTTATAGGAGATTTATTCAGATGTATGGCAATGTGGTTATGGGTGTTGAAAGCTATCACTTTGAGGAGTTGATAGAAAATTATAAGCTAACAAAAGGTGTTTTATTAGACACAGATTTAAATGAACAGGATTGGGATGGTTTAATTAAAGATTTTAAAAAAACTGTAAAAGAAAAAACTAATAAGGATTTTCCTCAAAATGTTGATGAACAATTACTCGGTGCGATTAGTGCAGTATTTTTATCATGGGAAAGCAATAGAGCAAAAGTTTATAGAAAAATAAATCAAATACCTTCAGAGTGGGGAACGGCAGTCAATGTACAGTCTATGGTGTTTGGAAACATGGGTAATGACTGTGCAACTGGAGTTGTTTTCACACGAAATCCATCAGATGGTTTGAATGATATTTATGGAGAATATCTTATTAATGCTCAAGGAGAGGATGTTGTAGCAGGAACTCGAACTCCACAATATATAACTATAAAGGCAAAGAAAGAGGCTAATGCAAAGGAAATGTCTATGGAGGAGTCTATGCCGCAAGTTTATTTAGAACTTTTTAAGATTTTAAAAAAATTAGAAAAACATTACAAAGATATGCAAGATGTAGAGTTTACAGTGGAAAATAAAAAACTATGGATTCTGCAGACACGTTCTGGAAAAAGAACTTCTAAATCAGCAGTTAAAATTGCAGTTGATATGGTTAAAGAAAAATTAATTTCAAAAAAAGAGGCTGTACTAAGAATTGATCCAAATTCTCTAGATACTCTTTTACATCCAACTTTAGATGAAAAAAGTCCAATAAAAACAATTGCAAATGGTCTCCCAGCCTCCCCAGGTGCCGCTAGTGGTAAAGTAGTTTTTACTTCTGAAGAAGCTGAAAGATTAAATAATATGATGCAAGATACTATTTTAGTAAGAGTGGAAACATCTCCAGAAGATATTCAAGGCATGCATGCAGCCAAAGGAATTTTGACAGCAAGAGGCGGCATGACAAGTCATGCAGCGGTGGTTGCCAGAGGTATGGGAAGACCTTGTGTTTCCGGATCAAGTGAAATTGATATAAATTATGAACAGAAAATTTTTAAAACGCAGTCTACTGAAGTTAAAGAAGGAGATGTGATTACTATAGATGGTTCTTCGGGAAGAATTATTTTAGGAAATGTTCCTACAATAAAACCCGAGATTTCTGGAGATTTTTCAAAACTAATGGAATGGGCGGATAAAATCAGAAAATTAAAAGTGAGGACAAATTCTGAAACACCTTTAGATACTCAAACAGCAAGAGATTTTGGTGCTGAAGGGATTGGCCTTTGTAGAACTGAACACATGTTCTTTGATGAAGAAAGAATTTTATCTGTAAGAGAAATGATTTTATCTAAAACTCAAGAAGATAGATCAAGAGCTCTGCAAAAGCTTCTACCTCATCAGAAGAAAGATTTCATAGAAATATTTAAGATTATGCAAGGTCTTCCTGTAACAGTGCGGTTACTTGATCCTCCTTTACATGAATTCTTACCTAAATCAGAAAAAGAAATTTCTGAGGTTGCTCATGTAGTCGGAACAGATATCAAAGAAGTTGAGTCAAGAATAGAGGAGCTTCATGAGCAGAACCCTATGTTAGGTCATAGAGGTTGTAGATTAGGAATATCTTTTCCAGAAATATATGAAATGCAATGTAGGGCAATTTTTGAGGCTTTAATTGATCTTAAAAAGAATAAACAGAGAAGTGCTTTGCCTGAAATAATGATCCCGCTAGTTTCAACTGAGGCTGAGATCAAGATAATGAAGGATTTAGTAATTAATATTGCAAAAAAAGTTCAAGACGAAAATAAAATAAAAATTGAATTTTTGGTTGGTACAATGATAGAATTACCGAGAGCTGCAATTAAAGCCAAAGATATTGCTAAACATGCAGAATTTTTTAGTTTTGGGACAAATGACTTAACACAAACCACTTTTGGTATAAGCAGAGATGATAGTGGTAAATTTTTAAATGATTATATTGATAATAAAATTTTTACTATAGATCCTTTTGTGTCTATTGACGATGGTGTTAAGGACTTGGTGGAAATAGCAGTAGAAAAAGGAAAAAAACAAAATAGAAAAATTAAATTAGGTATTTGTGGAGAACATGGGGGAGATCCTGACAGTATTAATTTTTGTTCGAAAGCAGGTTTAAACTATGTATCATGTTCACCTTATAGGGTGCCAATTGCAAGATTGGCAGCAGCGCAAGCTGAAATTAAGAAAAATAAAAATTAAAAAAACTGATAAACTAGATTTCTAATCTAAAATCTATGGCTGGAGCACTATGAGTAATGCTTCCAATAGAAATTCTATTTACCCCGGTTTGGGCAACTAATTTGATATTTTTAAAACTAATATTTCCAGAAGCTTCAGTCTCATAATATTTTTTAACAAGCTTTACTCCTTTTCTAAGATTTTTAATATTCATGTTATCAAACAAAATGGTATCAAATTTAAGCCCGATAATATTTCTAAGTTGTTTTAAATTGTCTATCTCAACAGTAATTTTTTTTCCTCTTTTATTTTTTACTGCTAAAGAAACTAATTCTCTTAAGTTAGAACTAGAAACATGATTATCTTTAATCAAAAATTCATCGCTTAAATTAAATCTATGATTGGTGCCACCTCCTAATTTTACTGCATATTTTTGAATAACTCTGTAATTTGGTAATGTTTTTCTAGTACAACAAATCTTACATTTCTTACCGACTATTTTTACAAAGTTATTTGTTTTCGTAGCTATACCAGAGATATGCGATAAAAAATTTAAAGCAACTCTTTCAGCAACTAATATTGAATTAGCTTTACCTTTTACAGTTGCTATAACAGTATTTTTTTTAATTGAGGAGCCATCTTTTTTTTTTAAAACAAATTTAATTTTTTTATCAATTTGATTAAAAGAATATTTTGCAAAAAGTAATCCTGCGACAACTGCTTTTTGATTAGAAATTATTTTTGCTTCAATAATTTTATCATCTTTTAAAAGTTTGGAAGTTATATCTCCGTAAGGGTATAAGTCTTCAGTTAGCGCTAATTTTACCCTATCTTTAATGAAAGCTTCACTTAATTTAATCTTAGACACAAGATGTTATCTACCGATAGCAACCATTTTTTCAACTGACAATCTAGCTTTATTGATTGTTTCTTTATTCATAATAATTTCACCTGTTTCATTTTCTAAACAGTCTAAAATTTTTGGCAGTGTTATCTTTTTCATATGTGGACACATATTGCATGGTCTTATAAATTCTACGTTAGGATTTTCTACTTGAATGTTATCACTCATCGAGCATTCAGTAACCATCATAACTTTTTTTGGTTGGTTTTTTTTTACATAATCAATCATACCAGAAGTGGAGCCAGCAAAATCACTAGCTTTGATAACATCTGGTGGACACTCTGGATGCGCAATTATCTTAATACCTGGATTATTCTTTCTTATAATATTTATTTCTTTTTCATTAAATTGATCGTGGACAATGCAAATCCCTTTCCAAGATATGATTTTAATATCAGTTTGCGATGCAACATATTTAGCTAAATAGTCGTCTGGTAAAAAAATTACCTCTTTAACTCCTAAAGACTTTACAATTTTTACAGCATTTGCAGAGGTACAACAAACATCTGTCTCAGCTTTAACATCAGCTGAGGTATTAACATATGATACAACAGGAACACCTGGATACTTTTCTTTTAATAGTCTTACATCCTCTCCTGTAATAGACGAAGATAGAGAACAACCAGCTTTCATGTCAGGTAACAAAACTTTTTTATTTGGACTCATCAGTTTTGCCGTCTCTGCCATAAAATGTACACCGGCCATCACAATTATATCAGCAGAAGTTTTTGATGCTTCAACTGCAAGAGCCAAAGAATCTGCAGAAAAATCTGCTATACCATGATAGATTTCAGGGGTTTGATAATTGTGAGCAAGAATGACAGCATTTTTTTCTTTTTTTAATTTATTAATTTTATGTATGTAAGGAGCATGAATGGACCACTCAATCTCAGGTACGACCTTTGATATTTTTTGATAAATTTGATCGGTAGCCTTTTTAGCCTCTTGATTAAATTCCATAGTTAAATTTAACAATTTGAAACCTACTTGTCATTGATTTAATGTGGGTCATATTTGCGGCCATGCTGAAATTGGTAGACAGGCACGGTTGAGGGCCGTGTGGACCTGGTCCATGAGAGTTCGAGTCTCTCTGGCCGCACCAAAAACTCAAATTTTAAGCCATTGGGGTATTAAAATTTTAAATGAGCCATTTTTACTTTTAAAAATATGATTTTTATCAAAATTTTTATTAAGATATTTTATTAGTCCAAAAGGATATTCATCAATTATTAGAATTTTTCCTATTTCAACGTCATTATTATATATTATTTCGTCTTCAAAAAGATCTCCTTTAATGACTTCTATTGGCAACAATCTTTTAGATAGTTTATTTTTTAATTTTATCCTTGCAGTATTTTCCTGACCAACATAACAGCCTTTTTTGAAGTCAATACCGTTTAGTTCTTCATAATTACACTCAATACCAAATAGTTTATTTTTTAGTTGATTTAAATTTTTTGGTACAACACCAAGTTTATGACTTCTAGCATAATAGTTTTCAACTTTATCATCTTTAAGACCTAATTTTTTGAGAGATAAATAAAGTTTTTCTAAGTTTATTATTAGTCTTGCACCTAAATTTTTATTTCTTGGATCTAAAATGATTGGATCTTCTCTATATTTAAATGTAAAACCTAAAATATCTCTTGAACCATCAATTGAAAGATATTTTTCATATCCAATACTTGCAACAACAAATTCGTTACTTAAATTTAAAATTTCAACTTTAGATCTAATCTTATAAACATTCAATTGTCTTAATATTTCCTCAGATTGATCTTTTTCACAGTCAATGAAGTAACCTAATTTGTGTTTAACAACTATAAATTCATAAAGAAATTTTCCTTGTGGTGTTAATAATGAAGCAAAACAACTTGAATTGTCTGTTACTTTATTAATATCATTACTAATTAAATTCTGGAGAAAATCCTTAGCATCTAGACCATTTATATAAAGTATGGATCTGTTGTTAAGTATAAAAACGCTGTTTTTCTTATTTGCATCATTCATTCATTTATTATAATTACTTTTTTTTAAAATGTTAGATCTCATAATAAAAAACGGAAAGTGTTATATTGACGGGCAACTCAAGGATGTGAATATTAGCGTAAAGGATGGAAAAATTCAAAAGATTGGCCAAATCATTGAAGATGCTAAAGACACTATAGATGCCACAGGCCTTATTGTTTTACCAGGCTGCATGGACACTCAAACTCATTTTAGAGAGCCAGGATCAACCGATACAGAAGATCTACACTCAGGTAGCAGAGCTGCTATTGTTGGAGGGATAACATCAGTTTTTGAAATGCCAAACACCAATCCCCCAACATCAACCAAAAAAGAATTTCAAAGAAAATTAGATCTAGCAAAAAATAGAATGTATTGTAATTATGCCTTTTACTTTGGCGCAACAGCAGATAATGCAAACGAGTTAGCGGATTTAAAAAATTTAGAAGGTTGTTGTGGAATCAAACTTTTTGCTGGTTCTTCAACAGGAAATCTTTTAGTTGCGAATGAAAAAGATATTGAAGTAGTTTTTCAAAATAGTTCTAAGGTTGTTGCTGTCCATTCCGAGGATGAGGCAATTTTAAGTATCAATAAAAAGTTAATTAGAAAAGGAGATGTACATTCCCATCCTATTTGGAGAAGTGATGAGTGTGCAATTTCCTCAACAAGGAGAATAGTTCGTATTGCAAAGCGTTATAATAAAAAAGCTCACGTGCTTCATATTTCAACAAAGCAAGAGATTGATTTCTTAGCTCAACATAAAGGGAATATTACTTTTGAGATTACCCCACAGCATCTCACAATATATGCACCTGATTGTTATGATAAACTTGGCACGTACGCTCAAATGAATCCTCCGATAAGAGATAAATCCCATTATGATAGATTATGGTATGCAGTCAAAAATAATTTAAATGATACTATTGGTTCAGATCATGCACCACATTTAAAAGTAAATAAAGATAAAGAATATCCAAATTCACCATCAGGGATGCCTGGTGTGCAAACTTTAATGCCGGTTATGCTAAATCATATTAACGAGGGTAAATTAACTTTAAATCAACTAATAAATTTTGTTTGTGAAAATCCAGTAAAAATATTTGGAATAAGGGACAAAGGATTTATAAAAGAGGGCTTTGATGCTGACTTTACAATTGTTGATATGAATAAAAAAATCACTATTAAAAACGAAAATATTGAGAGTAAATGTGGATGGACTCCTTTTGATAGTGTTGAATTTAAAGGCACCCCGGTTTCAACTATTATTGCAGGGAAAATAAAGATGAATGATGGTAAAATTTTAGGAGATCCAGATGGAACTCCCTTAAAATTTAATTAAGTTTTATTGTAAAGCTGTTCACAAGCACAACACCAATAACAATTAGAAAAAGCCCTAGAATTGCTTGCCACCCTAATGTTTGTTTAAAAAATATATAACCTAGTATTGCAATAGTAAATATTCCAAGTCCACTCCAAGTAGCATAAACAATCGCAATAGGAAGCTTATTAACTACAAATGTAAGTAGATAAAAAGCACTTAAGTAAAAAATTGCTAATAAAACCGTAGGAATTAGCCTTGTAAAGTTTTGGGATAAGGGCAGCAACATTGTACCTGCTACTTCACAAAAAATTGCTCCTATTAAAAAAAAATATGTTTTAGCCACTTTTTAAAATATTATTTTTGATAAGATCCTCTTTGATCTCACTTAAAATTGCTGGATCATCTATCGTAGGTGGCATTTTGTACTCAACATTATCTGCGATTTTTCTTATAGTCCCTCTTAGTATTTTTCCAGATCGTGTTTTTGGAAGTCTTTTGATAACTATTGCAACCTTAAATGCAGCTACAGGACCAATTTTATCTCTTACCATTTTAATACATTCTTTGGATATTGTTTCATTATCTTTATCAACACCTGCCTTTAAAACAATCAAACCTATAGGTAATTGCCCTTTTAATTTATCAGCAATTCCAAGGACTGCACATTCTGCTACTGACTGATGTTCAGATAAAACTTCTTCAATCGCACCAGTTGATAATCTATGACCAGCAACATTTATGATATCGTCTGTTCTAGACATAATCCAAATATATCCATCTTCATCAATGTGTCCGGCATCATAAGTTTGATAGTAACCATCATAGTTTGACATATAATTTTCTTTGTACCTTTGATCTGCATTCCATAGAGTGGGAAAGGTACCTGGAGGCAAAGGAAGTTTTACTACTATATCTCCCATTTCATTAGGTTTAGCTAGAGTTTGATCTGATTTTATAACTTTAACATCATAACCCGGTACAGCTTTGCAAGCAGAACCATATTTTGTTTTCATCATTTCAATTCCTGTGCAATTAGAGCTAATTGCCCAGCTTGTTTCTGTTTGCCACCAATGATCAATTACTGGTACATTTAATAAATTTTCTGCCCACTTGATTGTATCAGGATCCGCTCTTTCCCCAGCAAGGAACAAACTTTCAAAATTTGAAAGATCATATTTAGAAAAAAATTTACCCTCAGGGTCTTCCTTTTTAATTGCTCTAAAAGCGGTTGGTGCAGTAAAAAGAGACTTTACTTTGTAGTCAGATATAATTTTCCAGAAAGCTCCTGCATCAGGTGTACCAACTGGCTTTCCTTCAAACAATACTGTTGTGCATCCTTTAAATAATGGTGCGTATACGATATAGGAATGACCAACAATCCATCCAATATCACTAGCAGACCACCAAATATCACCTTCATCAATATTGTAAATATTTTTCATTGTCCATTTCAAAGCTACAATGTGCCCTCCAATGTCTCTTACTATTCCTTTAGGTGTACCGGTCGTACCCGAGGTGTATAGTATATAGGCAAACTCATTGGAATTCATCTCAATACAATCAGTATCTTTAGCATCAGCTAATGCTTCCTCCCAACTTATTTCATTGGGTGCATTTAATTTTGCCTCATGACCTTTTCTTTGAAATAAAATCATTTTACTTATTTTATGACTTGCCAGTTTGATAGCTTCATCTACTAATGGTTTGTACTCAACTGTTCTACCTGGCTCAAAACCACACGAGGCTGTCACAAGAATTTTTGCTTTACTGTCATCTATCCTGCTTGCAAGTTCATTTGATGCGAATCCACCAAACACAACTGAGTGAATAGCTCCAATTCTCCCACAAGCGAGCATTGCAATGACCGCTTCGGGTATCATCGGCATGTAAATTATTACTCTATCACCTTTACTAATACCTTGATTTGTTAACACTCCTGCAAATTTGGAAACTCTTGATCTTAATTCCTCATATGTAAGTTTACTTTTGTTTCCTGTGATGGGACTATCATAAATTAGTGCAGTTTTTTTACCTTGGCCTTTATCGATGTGGACATCTAATGCATTGTAGCAAGTGTTTGTAACCCCGTCTTCAAACCATTTATAAAAAGGAGGGTTTGATTTGTTTAAAATTTTTGAGGGTTTTTTAAACCAAAAGATATCGTCGGATGCTTCTCTCCAAAAATTCTCTGGATCCTCAATCGATTTTTTATAAATTTCCTTGAATTTATCTGACATTATAATGTTGATTCGTTTGTTAATTTATTGTGGTTTTTAAATCACAAATTGTATTTAATTTTAAAAAATGAGTAAAATCAATGCTTATTAATGATAATTTTGTCTTCTAATACCCGTATTAATTTGGTATTTAACGCACAACTTTGGCTTAGGGAAGCCTAAGCCTAGTTTATATAAACTAAACAAAGTAAAAACTAACTAAAGAGGGAGTTTTTTATGAAAAAACTTAAACTGTTTGCTCTAGCAGCGATAGCCCTAGTGGGTTATGCAGGTGTTGCTAATGCAGCAGACGCAACGATGTTAGCTCAGGATGACTTTGTTGGAATATCTTTTTGGATAATTTCAATGGGTATGTTAGCGAGTACAGCTTTCTTCTTCATGGAGAGAGGTACTGTTAACCCTGCGTGGAAAACATCAGTAACTGTTGCAGGTCTTGTAACTGGTATTGCTTTCATTCACTACATGTATATGAGAGAAGTATGGGTTGCTACAGGTGACTCACCAACAGTATATAGATATATTGACTGGTTAATTACTGTGCCATTACAGATGGTAGAATTCTACTTAATATTAGTAGCAGTAAGAAAAGCAAATTCTGGAATGTTCTGGAGATTGTTAATCGGTTCATTAGTAATGTTAATCGGAGGATACTTAGGAGAAGCTGGATACATCAACGCTACACTTGGTTTTGTAATCGGTATGGCAGGTTGGGTATACATTCTTTATGAAATATTCTCTGGTGAAGCTGGAAGAGCTGCTGCTAAAAGCGGAAACAAAGCTCTTGTAACAGCGTTCGGTGCGATGAGAATGATCGTAACAGTAGGTTGGGCAATTTACCCATTAGGTTATGTATTTGGTTACCTAACAGGTGGTGTAGATGCTAACTCACTAAACGTTGTTTACAACTTAGCTGACTTCATTAACAAAATTGCATTCGGTCTAGTAATCTGGGCTGCTGCAATGAGTTCTGGAGCTGGCTCAAGAGCAAGATAATTACTATTTAAATAAATTTATAGGGCGAGTATGTTTTTACATACTTGCCCTATTTTTTTTGATCCCTATATTTAACTTTATGGCAAAAATAACATACATAACCTCTGATGATCAAACCCACACGATTGAGGTACAAAATGGTCTTACCGTTATGGAGGGCGCAGTTCAAAATAATATCCCTGGCATAGATGCAGACTGCGGTGGAGGAATGGCCTGTGCAACTTGCCATGTTTATGTCAAAGAAGATTGGTTTAATAAACTTCCCAAAAAAGAAGATGGTGAGGAAGATATGTTAGATATGGCATTTGAACCAAAAACAAATAGTAGACTTAGTTGTCAAATAGTAGTTTCAGATGAAATAGATGGGCTTGAAGTTAATATTCCATCTAAGCAAGCATAAATGAATAAAACAGATGCATTAATTATTGGAGCAGGTCCAACGGGATTGTTTACTGCGCATCAATTAAATTTGATTGGATTAAACTGTGAGGTAGTTGATAATTTAGATAAGATTGGTGGTCAATGCATTGAGCTTTATCCGGACAAACCTATATATGATATACCTGCAGTCCCTGAATGCACGGGTGAAGAATTAACTAACAATTTAATAAAACAATTAAAACCATTTGATATTAAATTCCATTTAAATGAAAGAGTGGATGAAGTAAAAAGAGAAAATGACAATTGGTTTGTTAAAACCAATAGTGGTAGAACTTTTTTAACACCAAATGTTATTATTGCAGGAGGAGTTGGTTCATTTGAACCAAGAAAATTTTCTCCAAAAGAGTGTGAAAAATTTGAAAATAAATCATTATTTTATTCTGTAAAAGATAAAAAAATTTTTAAAGGCAAAACTGTTTCTATTTTTGGAGGGGGAGACAGCGCATTAGATTGGGCTGTTGAATTATCTAAAGATTGCAGTGTTAATTTAATACATAGAAGAGATGAATTTAGAGCTGCACAAGCTACAACTGATAAAATGCTTCAACTTGTAAAAGAAGGAAAAATAAATTTATTTACTAAATATCAAATGACATCAGTTAAAGGAAATCAACAATTAGAAAATATTGATATAAAACATGACAACAATGAGATTAAAAGTTTAAAAACTGATTACGTTTTAGGTTTTTTTGGTTTGATAATGCAATTAGGGCCGATTGCTGATTGGGGACTCAACATCAATAAAAAAACCATTGAGGTAGATACTGAAAAATTTGAGACAAATCAAAAAGGAATCTATGCAATAGGAGATATTTGTAATTATCCAGGTAAACTAAAGTTAATTTTATCTGGCTTCCATGAGGGTGCTTTAGCTGCAAGAGCTTGCTTTAAATTAGCTAGACCTAATGAGAAATATAGATTTGAATTTACAACCACGTCAAAAAATTTATTGAAAAGACTTGGAAAAAAAGGGTGATAGATCTTTATTCAGCTAATACACCCAATTGTAAAAAAATTTCAATTATGCTCGAGGAAATAGGGTTTGAATACAATGTAATCAAAGTTGATATTAATAACGGCGAACAGTTTAAAGAAGAATTTAAAAAAATTAGTCCGTTAAGTAAAATTCCAGTAATAATTGATAATGAAAATAAAAAAACAGTCTTCGAGTCCGGTGCAATATTAATTTATTTGGCTGAATTAAGTGGAAAATTTTATAATTCTGATGAAAAATTAGAAATTAACCAATGGCTCATGGCTCAAATGGGTTATGTTGGTCCAATGTTAGGACAGCATCATCAATTTCATCATTATAACCCAGGAAAAAGTAAATTTGGAGAAGATAGATATTTTAAAATTTCTAGACGAATATATAAAGAGTTAGACGAAAGATTATCTCAATCAAAATATTTATCAGGTAACAATTACACAATTGCAGACATTGGAACCTTTCCTTGGATTGCACGTCATGAATGGCATGATATTGGTCTTAAAAATTATAAAAATCTTACCAGATGGTACGAGGAAATCTCAAAAAGAGATGGAGTTAAAAAGGGATTTGCTTTTATGGATAAAAATGAAGTTCCACCCATACCTTGCTAGCTCATTGAGCTAAGTAATCGAAACAAAGAAGCAAAAATTCCATGACCCGAAACTTCTATGGCAAGGACGATAATAATTATTAAAATTATTTTTGTATCCATTAAGTAAATACAATAAATAACAAAATTATCCAAAACAGACCATAATAATAATATATATATTTTTTAGTAAAATAATAAGTTACTGGATTGTGAACTTTTTTAGTTTTTTTCTTTTTTTTAGTCATCTGCGTGAACTTTTTCGTTTTTTTCGTGTTTTTCTTGAGCTGCAATAGTATATTTTGCAACAGGTCTTGCCATGAGCCTTTTTAGCCCAATCGGTTCTGCAGTATCCAGACAATAGCCATAAGTATCATCTTTGATTCTTAATAAAGCTTTATCTATCTCAGAAATTAATTTAATTTGTCGATTTATAGCTTTCATTTCAACATTCTTATCTGTATACGAACTAGCTTGGTCAACGATATCTGCCGATATACTATTATCATCCATACTGCCATTATAAAGAGCTTCATTATTTGCTTTTACTAATTCTTTTTTCCAATCTTGTAATTTCATTCTAAAAAATACTTTATGTTTTTCACACATATATTTTTCAGTTTCTTTTGGTTCGTATGTTTTTGAGATTTTAATTGGGCCTTTTTCAACTACCTTAGGCTTTATTGTAGTTTTAGGTCTCGATTTACTTATTGCCTTTACTTTCGGCTTAGCTACAGTTTTGATTTTTACTTTAGTAACCTTTTTTTTAACTTTTCTGCTTTTAGGCATATTTTCAATTTGAATTCGAGGGAGTATATTCAGCAAATTAGGGGTGTCAAGCTACCTTAATTATTGTAAATATTTAACAATGAATGTTTTAAACAGAAATATAAATAATATTTTTTTTATCTTTGCTTTATCACATTTGATAATCTGGACACTGATTCCTTCCCTAACAAATAAAAATTTGCCGTTAGATACAATAGAAGCACTAGCCTGGGGCAGCAATTTAGATTGGGGATTTAATAAGCATCCTCCGATGAGTGCTTTTTTTTCTGAAGTATTTTTTAAAATTTTTGGGCCTTTTGACTGGGCATATTATTTTTTAAGCCAGATATTTGTTTTAATTGCTTTTTTTTATGTGTTTAAACTTGCAAATGAAATTTTAGGAAATATTAAATTAAGCTTAATTTCAGTTTTTTTGTTAGAATCCATTTATTTTTATAATTTTACTACCCCAGAGTTTAATGTAAATGTATGCCAACTACCTTTTTGGTCATTAGTTGTTTATTATTCTTGGAAAATTTATGACAGAAAAAATATAGAATTTATCGATTGTTTTTTGGTCGGATTGTTTGCTGCGATAGGCTTTTTGTCTAAATATTTATTTATATATTTATTAATTTCAATTGATTTATTATTCATCTATCTGATCTTTATTAAAAAAACCAAAAAATTTGATTTTAAATATTTAATAACCATTGAGGTTTTTTTAGTTTTATTAATTCCTCATTTAATATGGCTTTTTAATAATGAATTTATAACTTTCGTTTACGCTTTTAAAAGAACAGGTTTAGAGGAAACTGGTATCATAAGCCACATTAAGCATCCTATCATTTTTTTATTTAAGCAATTAGGAATACTTATTCCTTTTTTCTTTTTAATTTGGTTATTAATTAAAAAGATTAAATTTAAGATTAATTTTAAAGATAAAAAATTACTTTTTTTATTTTCTATTAGTATTTTACCGATTGTTTTAATTTTTATTACCTCTTTGATGATGGGGTCAAAAATTAGAACAATGTGGATGACACCTTTTTATTTATTTTTTGGAGTATTATTTGTCTATATATTTCAAGCTCAAATAAACCTAAACAGAATTCATTCATTTTTATATGGTTTTTTAGTTTTATTTTTTTTATCTCCAATTCTTTATTCATATGTTTCTCTTTCTCAAACAGACAAGCGGACTGACTATCCAGGAAAAGAAATAGCCACTAAAGTTCAAATCATATGGAATCAAGATTTTGATAATGAAATTGAATTTGTAACTGGTGATGAGTGGAAGGCTGGAAATTTATCTTATCATTTAAAATCAAGACCTAGATGGGAAGGTTTTAATGATAATGAAATTTTAAATAGATCTTCACAATTTATTTGTGTCGATGAAGTTTGTTTGGGGAGATACTAAAAATTAATAGATTATGAAAATTAAAGTTTTAATTCCAGTTTATAATGATTGGCAATCTGTTTTTAAACTTATCGAAGAAATAAATAATTTATCTATTACATCTAATTTTCAAATTTCTATTATCATAGTTAATGATGCTTCTAATCATGATCGTTTAGATGAAGAAAAGGAATTTAAAAATATTCAATCTATAAAAATTTTAAATATGAAAAAAAATCAGGGTCACTCAAGGTGCATTGCTACCGGCCTAAAATATATTTTTGAAAAAGAGGATTTTGATTATGTGATTCCTATGGATGGAGATGGTGAAGATAGGCCAATTGAAATAAAAGAATTTTTAGCTCAAATTCAAAGTCCAAATGAAAAATCTATTGTCGGAGAAAGAGTAAAAAGATCTGAAAACTTAATTTTTAAAGTTTGTTACCAATTGCATAAACTACTAACCGTAACATTCACTGGAAAATCTATTAAGTTTGGAAATTTTACATGTCTATCAAAAACTACAGTTAAAAAAATGGTCAATGAAAAAGCTACTTGGAATAGTTTTTCGGGTTCGTTGAGAAAAATAGAAGATAAATTAACAACAATACCTTCCACAAGAGGAATTAGGTATTTTGGTCCATCTAAAATGAGTTTTTATAATTTGATAAAACATTCTTTGTCTATCATAAGTGTTTTTAGAAAAACATTTTTAATTCGTTCCGCTCTATTTGTAATTTTATATATTTTATTAATAAAAAGTAATGCCTCAATTATTACCGCAATACCATTATTTTTTCTATTTATTGCAGTTTATTTAATTTCAAATTTAGCTTTAAGAGAAAATATGGAAGAATTCAAAAATTGTTTAAGTCAAATAAATGATATTGATAATATTAAATGAAAAAAAAAGATCTTTACTATGAAAGAATTCCCACAAAACTTTTAAGAGAGGATGTCAGATACTTAGGAAATATATTAGGACATGTGATAAAAGCACAAGAGGGACAAAAGTTTTTTAGTTTAGTTGAAAAAGTTAGAAAATTATCAAAAGCAAATAAAGTCAACCCAAATTCAAAAAAATTAAATACTGATGTTATTAATACTATAAAAAGGCTTGATTCTAAAAATACTCTTAGATTAACCCGAGCATTTTCACATTTTATGAATTTTATGAATTTAGCTGAGCTGGTTGATGCCTCTAGAAGTATAAATGAAAATGAAAATAATAAGAAAAAATTGAATAAAAAAAATTTATTTATAGAAGAAATTTTTGAAGACCTATTTAGAAAAAAAAATATTTCAGACAATAAGATTTATGATTTAGCAAAAAATCTAAATATAGGTATTGTTTTAACTGCTCATCCTACAGAAGTAAAAAGAAGAACTTTAATTCAGAAATATCACAAGATTATAGAGATACTCGAAGAGCGAGAATTGTTTAAAAATTTTCCTTCAAAATTAAAAGTTCTCAATAAAAATCTTTACGATGAGTTAACAATTATTTGGAATACGGATGATCTTAAGAGATTCAAGCCATCACCATTTGATGAAGCTAGATGGGGATTGGCTATCATCGAAGATAGTTTGTGGGATACTGTTCCAAAAGTTTACAGAAAATTAAATTCTATATTTGTTAAAAATATGGGTAAAAATTTACCAAAAAATTTTAATCCTATTGTATTTGGTTCATGGATGGGTGGTGATCGAGATGGTAATCCTAATGTTACCTCAGATGTCACAAGAAAAGTAATTTTACTTTCTAGATGGGAAGCAGCTAAATTATATGAAAAAGCTCTTACTAAAATTATAAGATCATATTCTATGGAAAAAGCTTCAAAAAAAATCTTAAGTAAAGTAGGTCAATCTTTTGAGCCCTATAGAGTTTTTCTAAGGCCATTGAGGGATAAAATGAGAATTACCCATAGATCTATAGAACAACATCTGGTGCACAACAAACCTTTAGATCAAAAAAAACTATTAAGGTCTCGAGAAGAAATTCTCAAACCACTAAGAGTGGTAAGAGAGTCTTTAGAGCAAAACCAAAATGAAAATATTGCTAGTGGTGAATTGTTGGATTTAATGAGGCGAGCTAAATGTTTTGGGATTAATTTAGCAAGATTAGATATCAGGCAAGAGTCTGCAAGACATAAACAATTGATATCTGAGTTTGTTAAATCAAAATTTAAAAAAGATTATTCAAATTTTGCTGAGAAAGAAAAATTAAATTTTTTAAAGAAATTTATAACTGCTAAATCTAATAGTATCAAAAATTTTTCATTTAAGAATAAAGAAAATAAAGAAGTTTGGGCCACCTTCAAAACCTTATCTAATGAACCATCGGAGTGTTTAGGTGCATATGTAATATCAATGACAACATCTGCATCAGATATTTTATCAGTATCTTTTTTGCAAAAAGAGGCAAATATTAAAAACAAATTAAGAGTAGTTCCTTTATTTGAAACTTTAGATGATCTTGTTAATGCTAAATCCATAATGGAAACTTTGTTTTCACAAAAATGGTATAGAAGACTGATCAATCATGATCAGGAGGTTATGATTGGATATTCAGACTCCAGCAAGGATGCTGGAAAAATATGTGCTAGTTGGCATCAATATAAAGCGCAAGAAGAAATAATAAAATTAGCAAAAAAATTTAAGATTAAAGTAACTTTTTTTCACGGCAGAGGTGGATCAGCTGGTAGAGGAGGCGGTCCGATACAGGCTACTTTAAGATCACAACCTCCTAATTCTGTTAATGGTAATATAAGAATTACTGATCAAGGAGAAGTAATTCAACAAAAGTATGGTTATGAGCCTTTAGCTAATTATAATTTATGTAGTTACATTGGTGCTGTTACAGAGGCTACATTAAATCCTCCGCCAATTCCAAAAAAAAATTGGAGAGATCTAATTGAAAAAATGTCTGACATTTCAAAAAATTCATATAGAAAAAATATTAATCAAAGTTCAGATTTTATTGAGTATTTTAGGACTGTCACTCCTCATAAAGCACTTGGAAAATTATCTATTGGTTCAAGACCATCAAAAAGAAAAAATGTTGATAATATAAAAAGTTTAAGAGCAATACCGTGGGTTTTTGCATGGACACAGATCAGATTAATGCTTCCAGCCTGGTTGGGAAGTGCAGAAGCATTGAGATACTCTTATATCAAACAGTTTAGAAAAACTTTATATGATATGGAAAAAAATTGGCCTTTTTTTAATTCAATGCTTGATATGCTTGATATGGTAATTTCTAAAGCTGATCCAGAAATTTCAAAAATTTATGAGGAGTTTCTTGCTGATAAAAAACTTCAAAGAGTTGGACAGAAATTAAGATTTCAATTTAACACAATAAGAGAATTAAATAAAAAGATTACCCCTAAGGAAATTTTGAAAATAAGAAAGGAATTTAGATCTAAGGTATTAGCAAGAAATATTTACTCTGAGGTTTTAAATATTATTCAGCCAATAGTTATTTACAAATTAAAAAAGAAAAAAGATAAAAAAAATAGAAAATATTTAGAAGATGCTTTGCTAACCTCTATCGCAGGTATTTCTGCTGCTATGAAAAACACCGGATAATAAAATTGATTAAGTTCTAATTGTTGGTAGACAATAAAAATCAGCAGTATCTATTTTAGAAGAATATTGTCTTCGCATGTTCCATCTTTTATGAACCCCGGCACTTGCAAGACTGAGTGTTGATCTTCCATACCTATAATTAGTATTGTCTATTGACTGCATTAAACTTTTTATTTTTTCATCTTTTTCAGATGAAAATAAATTTTTTCTTCCATCGTCATTACGTAATCCAGTGAGCATCACACCTGCTTTTTGATAGCGATAGCCATTTTTGAATATGCTCTCAAGTATTGAAACTGCAGTTTTGACTGTTTCGATACTATTGTTTGTTGCAATTGGAAAATCGATAGTTTTTGAATTAGAATAATAACCATAATCTCTTTGAAAAGGACTGGTTCTTACAAACACTGTGATCGCTTTTGCAACCAGAGACTCTGATCTAATCTTTTCGGATGCATTTAAACAATAGTTTGCAACTGCTTCTTTTAGTTCTTGAAAATTCTCAATTCTTTTTCCAAAAGATCTTGAAACTACGCAGCTTTTCCTTTTTGTTTGTGTAGTCTCTAAATCAATACAAGGAACTCCTCTAAGTTCCATTGCAGTCCTTGAACTTAAAACATTAGAACATTTTTTGATCCAAGTATTTGATTTATTTTTAAGTTGTTTAGCGTTATAGATACCATTTTTTTGATAAAATTTTGTAAGTTGTTTTCCAACGCCCCAAACATCATTAATTTCAACTTTTTCTAAAATAGGATCTAAATTTTCTATGCCGATTAAACTAGTAACACCTGATTGCTTTTTTTTTGCGATATGATTTGCAACTTTACTTAAAGTTTTAGTTTTAGCGATACCAATGCTAGTTGGGATGCCAGTCCATTGTAAGACGGTGTCTCTAATTTCTCTTCCAACTTTTTCAACTTCAGAGTCTGGAAAGTTTGATAAATCTATAAACGCTTCATCAATTGAATATACCTCTAACTCAGTGTTAAATCTCTTAAGAGTTCTCATTACCCTTCTAGATAAATCTCCATATAAAGAATAATTTGAAGAAAATACCTCAACATTATTCTTAATAATGATATCTTTTCCTTTAAAATAAGGTTCGCCCATTTTAATTCCTAAGGCTTTCGCTTCATTAGATCTAGAGATAATACAACCATCATTATTAGATAGTACAACTACAGGTTTTTTTCTTATTTTTGGATTAAATAATCTTTCACATGAAACATAGAAAGAATTACAGTCAACTAAGCCTATTTTTTTAGTACGTTGAATGGATGACATAAGTCACAACCCCCCAAATAAAAACATCTTCTTCTTCATTAATTAAAATTCTATTAGAAAAATCTTTAGATCCCGAAGTTAAAAATTTTTTATCTCTTTCTTGAACTAAAGTTTTAACAACAAGTTCGTCATGAACATTTGCAATAACAGTTGAAAAATTCTTAGGTTTTAAACTTTTATCAACAACTAATAAGTCTCCATCATTAATCCCAGAATCAACCATGGATTTTCCTTGCACTCTAATGACGAAAGTAGCTGGAACATTTTTGATTAGATGCATATTTAGATCAATGTCTTCTTCAATGTAATCGGTAGCAGGCGAGGGAAAACCAGCGCCAGCTTTATGTAGATAATATGGGATAGTCAGTTTCATGTTCTTGTTTTGTTCTACTTTATAGCCTATTTATACAATACACGCAAGAGATTGTATTTTGAGTCTGTAATTGAATCAAAAGTGAATCAAAACATGAACATCAAAACTATATTTTGTATGCTTGTGGATAACTCAAACCAGAGATAGTTTGTTGAGCTGATGAAAAAACTCTTAATAGTAATCTTATTTATATTTTTTACATCTTTTCATGTAGTAGCCGATGAGTGGAAGGTTAAAAATAAATGGAAAATATCATGCGGACTAGTAGATAAAGAAGCTTTGGTTGTAAATGGAAAACCAAAAAAAAGTTTTAATAAAAGCGAATTCAAAGTTCTGAACGTAATATTTAAACTCGACAAAGGAGAAGTTGGAAAATGTAAGCCAGATAAAAAACCAACAGGTGGATATAAATATTCAGGAAGACAAGAAATTACTCATAGATTACCAACAGGTATCACAGTTTTTGAAACCACAATAGAAACTTCTGGTGCACCTCAATATCGTTCGCATTTTTTTCAAATACATGATGGCAGATCATCAGGAAAACCACCTTCGATGGTTTCAGTTCAAAAAGATTGGAGGGTAAGAAATCAACATAGCAATAATTGTTTCAAACCAAAATGTAAACAGTTTAGTTATGAGACATACTTAAAACCAGGAGAAAAAAAGAAGTTTAGAGCAGAAATTCAATATGATCAAAAATTGAAAAAAATTTCAGCACAATATTTTTTAAATGATGAATTAATAATTCAGCATTTAGAGGTCCCTTTAGCTAAAAAACAAACTGATGGTCCATATGGGCCAAATAAACCATACATTAAAATTGGAATGTATAGAATAGGAGACACAGGTACTACAACTTTTTCTTATGAAAATGTTGTTTTAAAAAACAAAAAAAGGTAATTAGTAACTAGGTAATTATGAGAAAATTAACTTGTCATTGCGGAGCAATTGAAATTGAAATTAATCTTAAAGATGGTTTAACTAATTTAAAAAGATGCAATTGTTCAATGTGCAAGAGAAAAGGAGCAATACTAAAAAACATTAATAAAGAGGATTTAAAGATAATTAAAGGCGAAGATAAATTAAATAGTTATCAATTTAAAACAAAAGTAGCGAAACATTATTTTTGTACTATGTGTGGTATTCATACACATAACCTAAGAAGGGCTGACCCCAATACGTATGGAATTAATGTTGCATGTTTAGATGGAATAGATCCACAAGAAATATTTAAATTAGACGTTGGCATTAATGATGGTCATAATCACATAATGGACCAGAAAAAATAATTTTTATGCAACAATTCAGTTTATGTTTTGATAAGGTAAAAAAAGATTGCCTAAGGTTTATTAAGTCTCAGGAAACAAAAGCTGATAGATTCAAAAACAAGGAAAAAATGATTAAATCCTTTTTGATCCCATTATGTTTCTGGATAAATAGTAAAGCTAACAAAAAAAAACCTTATTTTGTTGGTTTAGCTGGGGGCCAAGGAACGGGCAAAACAACAGTTAGTTCTTTAATTAAAATTATTCTTATTAAAAATTTTAATCTAAAAGTTTTTAGAATTTCAATAGATGATTTTTACAAAACAAGAAAAGAGAGGATAAATCTGTCAAGAAGGGTGCATCCTTTACTTTTAACAAGAGGAGTGCCAGGTACTCACGATGTAAATATGATGTTGAGTTTTTTTAGAAAAGTAAAAAACAAATCATTTAAACGATTAAAGCTTCCAACTTTCAATAAAGCAGTTGATGATAGATTTAAAAAAAGTAATTGGTACGATTTAAAAGATAAACCAGATGTAATTATTTTTGAAGGATGGTGTGTTGGCGCAAAGCCTGAAAAAAATAATACTTTAAAAAGATCTATTAATTCAATGGAAAAGTTAAAAGATCAAAAACAAATTTGGAGAAAATATGTTAACCAACAATTGAAATCAAAATACAAAAACTTATATTCACAATTGAATTGTTTAATTTATCTAAAAGCTAAAAATTTTAATTTACTCCAAAAATGGAGATTAAAACAGGAACGTAAACTTTGGCTAAATAATACGAGAAAATTGGACCTAAAAATTATGAGTAAAAGCGATGTAATTAGTTTTATGCAAACCTATCAAAGGATCACACAAAATATGTTTAAATACATGCCCAAATATGCATCAATTATTCTGAATTTAGATAGTAACCATCAAATTAAAAATGCATTATATAAAAAGCAATGAAAATTTTCTTAAGTATATTTTTTTTATTATTTTGTTTTTATAATCTTGCAGGAGCTGAAACATTTAAATCAGCTTTAAAAAAAGCTTATGAGAACAACTCAGAACTTAATGCTGAAAGGGAAAGTATCAATATTTCAAAGCAAGAACTAAATGTTTCTAAGAGCGCTTATCTTCCAACTATAACTGTTACTGGAAAAAAAAGTGAGGAAAATACTGAAAAATTAACAAAACAAAGTGGAGGAGATGCAAGATTAGATGACGTTGATCCAACTGAACAGTCAATTACAATTACTCAAACGTTGATAGATTTTGGTCGAAAAGCTGAACTTGAAAAGAGTAAGATAGGATTAGAATTAGCGAAAGCAAAATTATTAAAAAAAGAGCAAGATATATTATATAAGTCAGTTGAAGCTTATACCGGGCTGATATCAGCGAATGAAAAATTCAAATTCAACCAGTCAAACGTAAATTTATTAGAACGACAAGTTGAAACTGATAGAATTAGATTAGAAAGGGGACAGATAACCTTATCTGACGTAGCACAATCAGAGTCATCTTTTGCTGAAGCCAAAGCTAAGTTGATCCAATCAGAAAATGACTTCTTAATATCAGTTCTTAATTATAAAAATGTAATTGGAAAAATATCAGATCCAGAATTATTAGATAAATCATCAATAATAGAAGTTAGATTGCCAACAGGACTTGAAAATGCAATTGAACTTTCAAAAAAAAATAATCCAGACCTTATTATTTCAAAACTTGAGTACGAGCAGTCGAAAAAAGATACATCAAATGCAAAGTCTGATTTAGCACCAACTGCAAATCTTTCTTTTGATAAATCAAAAACGGAGGATCTAAGTGCAACATATGATGAGAGAGAAAAAGATACTTTAAGTGCTACAGTAACTTGGCCTTTTTACTCAGGTGGTAAAAACATTGCATCTTTAAAAAAGAGTCGCAGTTTAGAATTACAGAAAAGTTTATTACTAGATAATATGACTAAAGAAAATTTGACAAATGTAACGAGCGCGTGGTCTAATTATCAATCAAATCAAAGTTTATTGAATTCTGTCAAATCTCAAGTTGATGCAGCTGAGATCGCCAGTGAGGGAATTCAAGCCGAATACAATAGCGGGTCAAATAAAAGAACTACCCTTGAAGTTATCCAGTCGAATTCTTTATTATTAGATTCACAAATTTCCCTTTCAAACTCAGAGAGAAACTTTATTCTCTCTCAATTTAATCTCCTAAAATCAGTCGGTTTACTTACGAGTGACTACCTAAAAATTAGATAATATTTGATTTTTTAGCCTAAAATAAATAAATCTTGATAATGAGAACAAAATGTGTACATTTATTTCATGATTCGTAAGTTAAAAAAATTAAAAAAAGAGGCAAAAAATGACGAAAAATAACCTAAAAGTAGTTAAATCTACCAAAGATCAAGAAATGGACGTTAAAGAAAAGAACAAAGCATTAGATGCTGCAATCAGCCAGATAACTGACAACTTCGGAAAAGGTTCAGTTATGAAGTTAGGCGAAAAAAGAGCAATGGATATCGAGTCTATTTCTACAGGTTCTTTAAGTTTGGATTTAGCTTTAGGAATAGGCGGTCTACCTAAAGGAAGAATTGTAGAAGTTTATGGACCAGAGTCTTCTGGAAAAACAACATTAGCATTACAAGTTGTTGCTGAAGCCCAAAAGGCAGGTGGAATTTGTGCATTCGTAGATGCCGAGCATGCTTTAGATCCAGTTTATGCAAAAAAATTAGGAGTAAATACTGAGGAGCTTTTAATTTCACAACCAGATGCTGGTGAACAAGCTTTAGAAATAGCAGATACACTAGTAAAATCAGGCTCTATTTCAGTTATTGTAATTGACTCTGTTGCAGCTTTAACTCCGAAGGCTGAAATTGAAGGTGAGATGGGAGATCATCATGTTGGTCTTCAGTCAAGATTAATGAGTCAGGCTTTAAGAAAATTAACTGGTTCAATTTCAAACACAAACACAATGATGATTTTCATTAATCAAATCAGAATGAAAATTGGAGTTATGTTTGGAAGCCCAGAAACAACATCAGGCGGTAACGCACTTAAGTTTTACTCATCTGTAAGAATGGATATTAGAAGAATTGGTGCCATCAAAGATAAAGATGAAATTATAGGCAACACTACAAGAGTAAAAGTAGTTAAGAATAAAGTTGCACCACCATTTAAAGTTGTTGAGTTTGATTTGATGTATGGAAGAGGTATTAGCAAAATGGGTGAGTTAGTTGATCTAGGTGCTAAAGCTGACATTATAGAAAAATCAGGAGCATGGTATGCTTATAAGGGTGAAAAAATAGGTCAAGGTAGAGAAAATGCAAAAACTTATCTTGCACAAAACCCTAAAGTTGCTGCAGAAATAGAAATGGCAATTAGAGAAAAAGCTGGTGTGATTTCAAAGAAAATTGAGGGAAATCCATTAAGTCCTGAAAAAATTGAAAAGGAGAAGAAAGTAGCAGAAAAAGAAGAGGCTGCAAAAGAGACTGCTCCTACTAAAAAGAACTAGAATTAAAGGTCATCTTTAAATTATAAAGGCGCTTATTATAAGCGCCTTTCCCCCTTATCGTTATCTAGACATAGAACAAAAAAGCTGTATTTTAAAAATATGGCGGACAAATCATTAAATGAAATAAGAAGTACGTTTCTTAAATACTTCGAAAAAAACGATCATAAGATTGTTGAATCTAGCAATTTAGTCCCAAATAACGATCCAACCTTAATGTTTGCTAATTCAGGAATGGTTCAGTTTAAAAATGTATTTACTGGTTTAGAGAAAAGAGATTATCAAAGAGCTACCACCTCACAAAAGTGTGTTAGAGCAGGTGGTAAACATAATGATTTAGAAAATGTTGGTTATACACCAAGACATCATACTTTCTTTGAAATGTTGGGAAACTTTTCTTTTGGAGATTATTTTAAAGAGAGAGGAATTGAACTTGCATGGAATTTAATCACCAAAGATTTTGGTTTAGACGAAAATAGACTTTATGTAACCGTTTTTCATGAAGATGATGAAGCTTTTAATTTCTGGAAGAAAATAGCGGGTTTTAGTGATGACAGGATAATTAGAATTGCAACATCAGATAACTTTTGGTCGATGGGTGAAACTGGTCCATGCGGTCCTTGCTCAGAAATATTTTACGATCATGGTAATCATTTAAAAGGAGGATTACCAGGAACTAAAGATCAAGACGGAGATCGTTTTATTGAAATTTGGAATTTAGTCTTTATGCAGTATGAGCAAGTCTCAAAAGATAAAAGAATAGATTTGCCAAAACCATCGGTTGATACAGGAATGGGATTAGAGAGAATTGCAGCTCTATTACAAGGTACACATGATAATTATCAAACTGATCACTTTAAGAAATTAATTAGCTCAATATCTGATGCAACAAAAGTCAAACAAGAAGATAAAAATATATCAAGTTTTAGAGTAATTGCTGATCACTTAAGGGCAAGTTCATTTCTATTAGCTGAAGGTGTTTTACCTTCCAATGAAGGTCGTGGATATGTTTTAAGAAGAATTATGAGAAGAGGAATGAGGCATTCTCATTTGTTAGGTTCAAAAGAACCAATTTTTTATAAAATTTTTGACTCGTTAAAAAATGAGATGTCAGGAAATTATCCAGAGCTTGAAAGATCTCAATCTTTAATTAAAGAAACTTTAAGAATGGAAGAGGAAAAATTTTTAGTTTTACTTGATAGAGGTATCAAAATTTTAAATGATGAAATTACAAAGATAGATAAAGTTTTACCTGGTGATGTCGCTTTCAAATTATATGATACCTATGGTTTTCCATTAGATCTCACTGAAGACATTTTAAAAAATAAATCTTTAAAAGTTGATCATCAGAAATTTGATGAATTAATGAAAAAGAGCAAAGAACTTGCAAAAAAGAATTGGAAAGGTTCTGGAGATAGTTCTGAAGAGGCAATTTGGTTTTCAATTAAAGATAAAACTGGTCCAACAGAATTTTTAGGTTACGAGTCTAATCAATCTGAAGGTGTTATATTAAACTTAATAAAAGATAACAAAGAAACAAAATCTTTATCTACCGGCGAAGAGGGGATGATTATTACCAATCAAACCCCGTTTTATGGAGAGTCAGGAGGACAACTTGGAGACAAAGGTACAATTGTTTCTGGTAATTCTGTTTTTGAAGTAGAGGATACACAAAAAAAACTTGGAGACTTATTTGTTCATTACGGATCTTTGAAAACTGGAGAAATAAAAATCGATGATGTAGTGGAAATGAAAATAGATGTTGAGAGAAGAGATAATTTAAAAGCTTACCATTCTGCTACACACTTACTTCACGAGTCGTTAAGAAGAACCCTAGGTAAACATGTTATGCAAAAAGGGTCATTAGTTGCTCCAGATAGATTAAGATTTGACTTTAGTCATATGAAACCAATTACTAATGAAGAATTAGAAACTATCGATAAATTAGTTAATGAATATGTTTCAAATAGTTCTGAAGTAACAACAAGAATTATGACACCAAAAGCTGCAATCGAAAAAGGAGCACTAGCTTTTTTTGGAGAAAAATATGGAGAAGAAGTCCGTGTAGTATCTATGGGAAAGGAAAAAGAAGCATACTTTTCAACAGAGTTATGTGGAGGAACACATGTCAAAAATACCAGTGATATTGGAAAATTTAAAACTGTAAGCCAATCATCCATCGCTGCAGGTGTAAGAAGAGTTGAAGCGTTAAGAGATAAGCAACTTGAGGATTTCATTAAGAATAAAGAGAAATTATCAACTTTATCAACTCAAAAAGATGAAGAAACGATTAAAGATTTGTCATCGCAAATAATAAAACTTGGAGGCAAACCAAACGTTGAGAATAAAGATTTAAAAGAAATCATAAAAAATCTTTCAAGACAACTTGAACAATTAAATATTAGTTCGGTTCTTCAGGATAAAACAAAAAATATTATTAAGGATGATAAAATAAATAATATAAAGGTTAGATTTCAAAAAGTACAAGATTTGCCTCCAAAAGATTTAAGAAAATTAGTTGATAATGGTAAAAAAGAATTAGGAGATGGTATTATAGTAGTTTTTGCAAGCAGTGAAGACAAGGTCGGTCTAGCAGTTGGTATTACTGAAAAATTAGTTGATAAATATGATGCTGTAAAATTTGCAAAATTAGGCTCAGAAACTATAGGTGGAAAAGGGGGAGGTGGTAGAAAAGATTTTGCCCAAGCAGGAGGCCAAGATCAAAGTAAAATTGATGAAGCCTTTGAAAAAATTAAGTCTTTAATTTAATTTCTTTTTTAAATTTTTATCAATTTCATCTAAAAATTGATTTGTAGTTAAATATTTACTTGATGGACCAATTAATATTGCTAAATCTTTAGTCATCGATCCACTTTCAACACATCCGATACAAACTTGCTCAATCGTATTAGCAAATTTTATTAATTCATTATTACTATCCAATTTTCCTCTGTGTGCTAATCCTCTAGTCCAAGCAAATATTGATGCAATTGGATTTGTTGATGTTTCTTTACCTTGTTGATGCATTCTGAAATGACGAGTAACTGTGCCATGAGCCGCCTCTGCTTCCATAACTTTTCCATCTGGAGTTAACAATGTACTAGTCATTAGACCTAAAGAACCATAACCTTGAGCCATAGTATCGGATTGAACATCACCATCATAATTTTTACATGCCCAGATATATTTACCACTCCACTTCATTGCACACGCAACCATGTCATCAATTAATCTATGTTCGTATGTTAATTTGTTTTTTTCAAAATCTTTTTTATATTCTTTGTCAAAAATTTCTTGAAATATATCTTTAAATCTACCGTCATATTTTTTTAAAATTGTATTTTTTGTAGACATATATACTGGCCACTTTTTAATTAAGCCGTAACTAAAACATGATCTTGCAAAATCTTGAATAGATTTGTCTAAATTATACATCGAAAGTGCAACACCTGGACCAGTGAAATTAAAGACCTCGTATTTTATTTCATCTTTACCATCTTCAGATGTCCATTTGACTTCCATCTTTCCTTTTCCAGGAACTTTAAAATCTGTTGCTCTGTATTGATCACCAAATGCGTGCCTTCCAATAATCACAGGATCAGTCCATGAGGGAACTAGCTTTGGAATATTTGAACAGATAATTGGTTCTCTAAATACTGTTCCTCCAATTATATTTCTAATTGTTCCATTAGGAGATCTCCACATTTTCTTTAATCCAAACTCTTCAACTCTGGCCTCGTCAGGTGTTATTGTTGCACATTTAATTCCAACTCCAAATTTTTTAATTGCATTGGCTGAGTCGATCGTGATTTGATCATCAGTGTCATCTCTACTTTTCATTCCGAGGTCGTAATATTCTATTTTGAGATCAAGGTATGGGAGAATTAATTTATTTTTTATAAATTCCCAAATAATTCTGGTCATTTCATCCCCATCTAACTCAACCACTGGGTTTTTTACTGTAATTTTGCTCACTTATATTTTATCTTATTAATTGAATTTCGCGATTTTATATACATATTAATGAAAAATTATCAAATAGAAGAATATGTTTAGTAAGATATTTCCTAAAATTCACGCAGAAGGATATAAGTTTTTAGTTATAGCCGGCATTATTACAATTTTATTTTATAGCTTCAGTGATTTTCTTGGACTAATTGGTTTAGTCTTAACTATTTGGGTTTACTATTTTTTTAGAGATCCAGAGAGAGTGATAATTGATGATGATAATTATCTTGTAAGTCCAGCCGATGGTGAGGTCATAAAAGTTGAGGAGGTTGATGGACCTAAAGAGCTAGGATTGGAAAATAAAAAATTTAAGAAAATAAGTATTTTCATGAATGTATTTGATTGTCATGTCAATAGAACTCCGTGTGGAGGAAAAATAGAGGAAATTTTATATAAACCAGGAACATTTGTAAATGCCTCTTTAGATAAAGCGAGTGAAGACAATGAGCGAAACTATTATAAAATAAAAGATCCTCACAATAATAATATTGTTCTTGTTCAAATTGCTGGTTTAGTTGCACGTAGAATCGTTTGTGAAGCTAGCAAAGATCAAGACCTTAAGCAGGGAGATAAAGTTGGAATCATTAGATTTGGAAGTCGGGCTGATGTCTATTACGAGAATTATGAACCTTTAGTTAAAGTAGGTCAAAGAGCTATATCAGGAGAAACTCTTTTAGCTAAAAAATAGAATGCAACAACCAAAAAATAATTTTAAACTTGTATCTGATAAAAAAGCAAGAATGATTTTACCAAATGCCATCACTTTGATTGGTATTTGTATTGGGTTGACCTCAATTAAATTTGCTTTAGACGGTAAGTTTGCAATAGCAATTATTGCAATATTATTTGCTGGTTTAATGGATGCATTAGATGGTCGTATAGCTAGATTAATTAAAGGAACATCTAAAATGGGTAAAGAACTAGACTCTTTAGGAGATGTTATTAGCTTTGGAGTCGCTCCAGCTCTAATAATGTATTTTTGGAATTTACAATATTTGGAAAAATTTGGTTGGTTTGTATGTTTAATTTACGTGGTATGTGTAGCTTTAAGACTTGCAAGATTTAATGTTCATTCTGATGAAGAACCTTCATGGAAAGATAATTTTTTTGAAGGCATGCCATCACCCGCAGGTGGTATAATTGTTCTTATGCCGTTAATCTTAAGTTTTAGCGGGTTCGGTGATTTTTTTAAAATTAATTATGATTTTTTAGTACCAATATTTTTCGTGTTAGTTTCAATCTTATTGATAAGCACTATACCAACTTACTCTTTTAAAAAAATAGTAATCCAAAGATCAATGACTAAATTTTTATTGTTTGGAATAGTCATATTTTTTGGAGCCTTATTGGTTTATACTTTTAAAATTTTATTGGTGAGCTCTTTAATATATCTTTGTTTGATACCAATAAGTTACTTTCACTACAAAAAGTTAAAAAAGAAAAATAATGTCACCGTTGATAGTGATGATGGACTAGAAGATATATTGTAAATGAAAAAAAATGTAATCGTCTCATTAGCGGACGCTAACTATTATCCTTTGTTAGAAGAATTAATTAATTCTATCAAAAGATTCAAAGAAAGTGAAAAGGTTGCAATTTGTATTTTAGATGCAGGTCTTACTAAAGAACAGAAAGATAAATTATCCAATATTGTAGATGAGATTAAACATGCTGAGTGGGATATTCAAGTGCCAGAATATAAAGTTAAAGAGAAGGAGTGGCTTAAAAGCCAAGTCTCGAGAGCATTTTTACCGAAATATTTCCCTAATTACGATAAATATTTGTGGATTGATTGTGATGCTTGGGTCAATGATTGGAATTGTGTAGAGCTATATTTTAAAGCTTGTGAAAATGGTAAGCTAGGAATTACTCAAACAATAGGACCTGGATACAAAATTACTTCAAAGGTAAATTGGTTGTTTGGAAAATTGGCTTTGGTCAAATCTCAGAATTTTAAACATGCTGTTAAATCTAAAATAGGTTACGAAAAAGCAAGGAAATTAGCCTTTGCTCCTCATATAAATATTGGTGTTTTTTCAATGGAAAAAAACTCTAAGGGATGGAATTTATGGCAAGATAATTTAACCAAGACTCTTAAAGCGGGAAATATTTTTGGCTCAGAGGGCTTAGCTATTAACATGTCAGTTTATATTGATGATTTGCCAACAGAATTTTTACCTTTAAATTGTAATTGGATAACCAGCAATTTATTGCCAAAATATAATGAGCAAGAAAATACATTTGTAGAACCATTTTTACCAAACTATAAAATAGGTATTATGCATTTAGCTGCAGGTATTTGGAAAGATGGTAAAGATATGCGGGTAGATAAAAATATTGAAATAGAGATCGAAACTCTTGGGAAAAAGAAAATAAATAAAAGTCTTAGATTTAAAAATTAATTGAAAAAAAATAAAATTTCAAAAAATTGGATTAATAAGCAAAAGAAAGATATTTACGTTAGACAGTCAAAAATTGAGGGATATAGAGCAAGGTCAGCATATAAATTAATTGAAATTGATAAAAAGTTTAAAATTTTCAGAGGTGGAATGAACGTAATAGATATAGGTGCAGCACCTGGTAGCTGGTCTCAATATGCATCAAAAGTAATTAAAAGTGGAAAAATAGTCTCAATAGATCTTAAAAGTATGGAAAAAATTAAAAATACTATTCAAATTATGGGAGACTTTACGAGCAACGAAGTTCAAAATCAGATCAAAAGTTATTTAGTAAAAAAATCAGAGGTTGTGATGTCTGATATGGCAGTAAATACCACAGGAATAAAAAATCTAGATTCAATACAAACGGGAGAACTTTGCAAAGAGGCATTGATTTTTTCAAAAGATGTCATTTCAAAAAATGGTTTTTTTATTTCAAAAATATTTATGGGCAGCACATTCAATGAAATTGTCGCACTCGCAAAAAAAATTTTTAGAGAAGTTAAGGTTTTCAAACCCAAATCAAGTCGTAAAGACTCTAAGGAAAGCTTTATAATCTGCAGAAATCTAAGATCATCTCTTTAAATATAAATAGAATCGTATATAAACTATTATGGTTCCTATTAGAGAAGCTCTCACCTTTGATGACGTCACCCTCGTCCCTAAGTATTCTGAAATATTACCGTCCGAAGTTGATACTAGCATTAAATTAACAGACACATTAAAACTAGATATACCTTTGTTATCCTCAGCCATGGATACAGTTACTGAAAGTAAAATGGCGATAGCTATTGCAAAAGCAGGAGGACTGGGTGTTATCCATCGAAATTTAGATATCAAAAAACAAATTCAAGAAATAAAAAAAGTAAAAAAACAAAAATTACTGGTTGGTGCTGCAGTAGGGACAGGTCTCAAAGAATTTCATAGAGCGGAATTAATAATTAAAGAAAAAGTAGATATGATAGTGGTAGATACTGCCCATGGTCATACAAAAAAAGTTTCAGAAATGATTAAATTTATCAAAAAGAAAAAAAGTAAAAAAATTTGTTTGTGTGCTGGAAATATAGCAACTCCAGAGGCAGCTAAATTTTTAATTAAATTAGGTGTTGATGTAATCAAAGTAGGAATAGGACCTGGTTCAATTTGTACTACAAGACTGGTTGCTGGTATCGGTGTTCCCCAATTAAGTGCAATTTTAAATGTTAGAAATGGTATTAAAAATAAAAATGTGAAGATTATATCTGATGGAGGTATAAAGTACTCTGGTGATTTGGCTAAAGCTTTTGCTGCAGGTGCCGACGCGGTAATGATTGGTTCATTATTTGCAGGTACAGACGAAACGCCTGGAAAGCTAATAAAAAAAAATGGAAAACTATTTAAAAGCTTTAGAGGAATGGGTTCAGTTGGTGCAATGAATAAAGGATCTGCAGATAGATATTTCCAATCTAAACAGAAAAATAATTCAAAATATGTACCTGAAGGGGTTGAAGGATTTGCAAAATATAAGGGAAAAGTTGAAAATATAGTTTTTAAGTTAATCGGTGGCTTGAAGTCATCAATGGGCTACCTCGGGTCAAAACAAATAAAATATCTAAGAAATAAACCTCAATTTGTAAAAATTACTAAAGCAGGTTTTTATGAAAGTATGGTTCATAATGTTGATATTATTAAAAGTGATAACAAGTACTGATGAGAAAAATATTTAATTTTACATTTATTTTTTACCTTATAATCAGCATATTAAATATTTCTTTGAGTGATGAAAATTTTTTTCAAGAGGGTTTGAAATTGTATAACAAAAAAAAATATGAAGATGCACGTTTTATGTTTGAAAAAAGCATAGTATTTAATCCAAAAGATTCAAACTCATACTTATATCTTGCAAAGATTTACAATATTGAAGAAGATCAAGAAAAAGAGGAAAAAAATCTTGAAACAACTTTATTAATTGATCCCATTAATGAGGAGGCAATATTAATGTCAATGAAAATTGCTTTAAAAAAATCAAATTACAAAAAGGTAAAAAAATTATCTAAAACTTTTTCAAAAGTATGTGAAACATTATGTAAAGAGAATAAAAGTATATTAGAAAATCTTGATAACATTGAGCCAAAGAATGACTCTTAATCAAGAATTAAATAAAATTTTGATAATAGACTTTGGATCCCAGTTCACTCAATTAATTGCAAGACGTATAAGAGAATTAGGTGTTTTTTCTGAAATTGTTAGTCACAAAAAAATAAAAAAAAAAAATATAAATTTTAATATCAAAGGTATAATTTTATCTGGTGGTCCTCTAAATGTTTATGAGATAAATAAATATTCATTTGATAAAAAGATAATTGAAAAAGGGATTCCCATTTTAGGTATTTGTTTTGGACATCAAATACTTTCAAAATTAAATGGTGGAAAAGTAAAACAGTCAAAACATAGAGAATTTGGTTTAGCTAATATTTTTAAAAAAAAAGATAGCTTATTAACAAAAAAATTTTTTAATAAAAAAAGAATAATTAAAGTTTGGATGAGTCATGCTGACCAAGTCTCCAAGATTCCAAAGGATTTTTCAGTAATTGCCTCAAGTATAAATTCGAAGTTTGCAATTATCGAGAACAAAAAGAGGAGCTTCTACGGAGTTCAGTTTCACCCAGAGGTTACACATACAGAAAATGGAAAAAAACTAATAAGTAATTTCATTTTCTTAATTTGTAAGATTAAAAAAAACTGGTCGCCAAAAGATCAAAAATTAAAATTGATAAAAGAAATAAGAGATCAAGTTGGTCAAAATAAAGTTATTTGTGCACTCTCTGGGGGTGTTGATAGCAGTGTAGTTGCTCAACTGTTAAATAAAGCTATTGGCAAAAAATTGTATTGTATCTTTGTTAACACAGGTATGTTGAGAAAATATGAGGAAAAACAGGTCGTCAAAACATTTAAAAAAAGACTTAAGATCAATTTAATCTATGTAAATGCAGAAAATGAATTTATAAAAAAATTAAAAAATATTTCAGATCCTGAAAAAAAAAGAAAGATTATAGGAAATTTGTTTATAAAAATTTTTGAGCGTTATGCAAAAAAAATTAAGAATGTAAAATTTTTAGCTCAAGGAACTTTATACCCAGATTTAATTGAAAGTAGATCAGTTACAGGCAGCCAAACATCTAAAATAAAATCTCATCACAATGTTGGAGGTCTACCAAAAAAGATGAAGTTAAAATTAGTTGAACCATTAAAGTTTTTATTTAAAGATGAAGTAAGAAAATTAGGTTTAGAACTTAATTTAAGTAAGGAAATTGTGCTCAGACATCCTTTTCCTGGCCCAGGCTTAGCTATACGTATGCCGGGTCATATTACAAAAGATAAAATTAAAATTTTAAAAGATGCAGATTTTTATTTTATTCAGGCTTTGAAAGATCACAAACTTTATCATAAAATTTGGCAGGCATATGCAGCTCTTCTTCCTGTTAAAACAGTTGGGGTTATGGGAGATAACAGGACTTATGAATATTTATGCCTACTAAGGGCAATTACTTCTGAAGATGGCATGACTGCAGATTTTTATGAATTTAAAAAATCTTTTATACAGATGATTTCTAATAAAATTGTAAATAGCATTAGAGGAATAAATAGGGTAGTCTATGATATAACTTCAAAGCCACCAAGTACTATAGAATTAGAGTAGTAAATAACATGAACAGTAAGATTAAGAGAATTCTTAAAAAAAAGAATAAATCACAAATATTATGTCTCACCGCTTACTCAAAAAATTTTGCTGAAGAAGTTGATAAATACGCAGATATTACTTTAGTTGGAGACTCATTAGGCTCAGTTTTATATAATTACAAAACAACAAAAAAAGTTACTTTAACTAATATGATTGACCATGCTAGGAGTGTGAGAATTGGAGTGAAAAAAAGTTTATTAACAGTAGATATGCCATACAATACTTATAGATCGAATAGCGCAGCTTTAAAGAATGCAAAGAAAATATTAAAAGAAACAAAATGCGATGCAGTCAAATTAGAAGGAGGAAAAAAAATTATTAGTCAAGTTCAATGCTTGATAAAAAATAAAATTCCAGTAATGGGACATTTAGGTCTATTACCACAAACCGCTAAAGGTAAATTTAGATCAAAAGGAAAAACTGAGAAAGAAAAAAAAAAATTGATAAATGATGCATTGATGCTTCAAAAAAACGGAGTATTCGCGATAGTATTAGAATGCATAAAAACTTCAACAGCAAAGCAAATTACCAATGCACTCAAAATTCCAACTATCGGAATAGGGTCATCAAAATTTTGTGATGGACAAGTTTTAGTTACTGATGACTTATTAGGACTGAACAATACAAAGATAAGATTTGTTAAAAAATTTGTAGATCTAAAAAAATTTATTAGATTAGGAATAAAAAAGTTTTCTTTAGAAGTAAAATCAAAAAGGTATCCATCGAAGATACATTCTTATTAAAAATATTTTTTAAATTCTTCATTTATTGATAAAATTTCTAAGTCTACTAATCCACCAATTACAAGTTGTATTGCTACCAATAATATAAAACCTAGACCGACATATGCAATCCATAAATGTTTTTGAATATAATTTGCTAAGTAAGTGGCGAGAGCTCCTGTAAGAATGACTGAAAGTACTAAACCAAAAATCATAAATCCAAAATTACCTTTTGCCGCACCTACCACTCCTATAACGTTATCAAAACTAATTGTAATATCTGCAAACAAAACTTTATAAACACTTTTAATATATGATGGTTCTTTTGATTTTTTTGACGGGGATTTAACTTTTTTTATTTCAAAAAGATCTTTTCTTAAGTCATTAACTATCCATATTAATAGTAACCCACCCAAAATTTTGATAAAATAAAACTTGAATAAATATGTTGCAAATAACGCAAAAATTATTTTAAATACTAAAGCACCAGCTACACCCCATAATATTATTTGCCTTCTATTTTTTGGAACAAAGTTAGCTGCAATTAAACCAATTATAATTGCATTGTCGGCTGCCAAGATTATATCAATAAAAATAATCTGAAGTAATATGAGTGAATCTTCTAACAAAGTAGATGCATAATATTAGAAATTATAAATAATTCAATCTAAAGTAGTATTATTTTTTTATTGATAATTTTTTTAATACATTATGAAATAGTTTTAAAAAAATTGGAGGATAAATGAAAATCATAAAATATTTAAGCACTATTTTAGTTTCATTAATTTTGTCAATAAATCTTGCAATTGCAGAGAAATGGGACATGGCTTTAGCTTATGGAGCTGGTAATTTTCATTCTGCAAATGCGACTGAATTTGCAAATAATGTTACTAAAAAAAGTGGTGGCAAGTTAACAATTGTTACACATCCAGGAGGTTCTTTATTTAAAGGTGGTGAGATATTTAGAGCAGTGAGAACTGGTCAAGCACAGATCGGTGAAAGATTTATGTCTGCACTAGGAAAAGAGGACCCATTACTAGAGATTGACTCTCAACCTTTTTTAGCAACTTCTTATTCAGATGCTATGAAATTGTATAAAGCTTCAAAACCTGAAATCATAAAAGGTTTAGATAAAAAAGGTCTTGTTTTTTTGTACGCTGTGCCGTGGCCAGCTCAAGGTTTGTATAGCAAAAAAGAAATTAACTCAGTTAATGACCTTAAAGGTTTAAAATTTCGAGCTTATAACTCAGCAACAATTAGGATAGCTGAACTAACAGGTATGGCACCCACAAAGATTGAAGCTGCAGAAATAAGCCAGGCTTTTTCAACCGGAGCTGTTGAAAGTATGATAACTTCTCCTACAACAGGAAAAAACTCAAAGATCTGGGAAAACGGAGTTAAATACTTTTATGATATTGCAGCTTGGTTTCCAAAAAATATGGTGATTGTTAATAAAGATGCTTGGAACAAGCTTGATAAAGCAACTAAAGACCTTGTTATGAAACAAGCAGCTTTAGCTGAAAGAAAAGGTTGGCAATTGTCTAAACAAGGAAACGTTGGAGATAAAAAGGCGTTAGCTAACGCTGGAATGGTTGTAGGCAAAGTTAATGCACCATTACAAACTCATTTTGAAAAAGTTGGGGAGACAATGGCTAAAGAATGGTCTCAAAAAGCTGGATCAAGAGGAGCTGCCGTATTAGCAACATATAAATAATTTGATTATAATATTAAGGCCACTTTAGATTAAAGTGGCCTTAAGTTTTTATGTTTAATGCTTTAGACAAAAATTTAAATAAAATTTATAAGTTATCTGGTTATATAGCTGCCTTTTTTCTAATTTTAGTAGCTGTATTTATTCTTATTGGAATTTCATCGAGAATATTTGGTTTTTATATTAGGGGTTTAGCAGAATATTCAGGATACTGTATGGCTGCTGCATCGTTTTTTGCTTTAGCATACACTTTTATAGAAAATGGTCATATAAGAATTACGCTCTTTTTAGAAAAACTGTCTGATAGGAAAAAATGGTTTGCAGAGACTTGGTGTTTAATTGTTGCAAGTTTTTTTTCAGGATATTTGGCTTACTATTTTATAAAGATGTTAATTATATCATATAAATTTCAGGAGCGAAGTGAGGGAGCAGACGAAATTCTGATATGGATACCTCAAACAAGTGTTGCAATTGGCTCTACAATTTTTTTTATAAGTGTTTTTCATAGATTAATTCTGAATTTTAAAAAAAGTTAAATGGCAGAAATATTTTTAACAATTTTTTTTATAAGCGTTTTATTGATATTTTTGGGCTCTGGTATTTGGGTCGCATTAAGTATGGTGGGTGTATCAGCTATTGGAATGATGTTATTTACCTCAAGACCAGTCGGAGACGCAATGGCAACCACTATATGGGGAACATCTTCGTCATGGACCTTAACAGCTTTACCGCTTTTCGTATGGATGGGTGAGATATTATTTAGAACTAAACTTTCAGAAAATTTATTTAGAGGCTTATCTCCTTGGATGCAAAAATTACCTGGCGGGTTGATACATGTTAATATTGTTGGTTGTGCATTGTTTGCTGCTATATCAGGATCATCAGCGGCAACGGTAGCTACTGTTGGAAAAATGTCTATTCCTGAGCTGAGAAAAAGAAAATATCCAGAAAAAATTTTATTAGGTAGTTTGGCAGGATCAGGAACTCTAGGGCTATTGATACCACCGTCAATTATCTTAATTATTTATGGTGTAGCTGTGCAAGAATCCATAGCAAAATTGTTCATTGCTGGAATTATTCCTGGTATTATGATTGCATTGATCTTCATGTCTTATGTAGTGATCTGGTCTCTTATTAATAAAAAAGATATGCCAAACATTATTGAAAATTACTCTTTTCTGGAAAAAATAAAAAAATCTAGACAACTTTTACCCGTAATATTTCTAATTTCAGCGGTAATTGGATCAATATACACTGGAATAGCAACTGCAACTGAAGCAGCATCTTTAGGTGTAGTTGGTGCTTTAATTTTGTCATATTTTCAAAAAAGTTTAACTTTAGAAACATTCAAGTCCTCATTGATGGGTGCAACTAAAACTTCATGTATGATCGCTTTCATATTAGCCGGTTCTACATTTTTATCTTTAGCTATGGGATTTACAGGATTACCAAGAAATTTAGCAATTTGGATAGAAAGTATGAGTCTTTCTCCTTATGTATTAATTTTTGTTTTAATGTTTTTCTACATAATATTGGGCATGTTTCTTGATGGAATATCAGCAGTCGTGTTAACAATGGCAATCATTGAACCAATGATTAGGCAAGCAGGATTTGATATGATTTGGTTTGGTATTTTTTTAGTTATTGTTGTTGAGATGGCTCAAATAACCCCACCAGTAGGATTTAACCTTTTCGTTCTTCAAGGAATGGCAAATAAAGATATGGGATATATAGCAAGGAGTGCTTTTCCATTATTTTTATTAATGGTTCTCGCGGTGATAATTGTTGTTATTTTTCCTGAGATTGTTTTATGGATGCCTGAGCAAATGGTCCAAAACTTAAATTAATATTTTGATATTTTTTTTCCCGCTATTATATCTTTAAGATCTTTGTACTCTTTACAATTACAGTCGCTCAAAACTTGAAGTCTTTCTACTGCTAAATTATGTCTATTGGTTGCCACATATAATTCACCTAAATATTCATTAATACCAATATGTTTTGGGTCAATAGCCAAACCTTGGAGATAATATTTCTCACCATTTTCAAAGTCACCTAGCTTTCTTGTTGTAAAACCCAGGTAGTTTAAAGTATTAGGTTTATTAGGTTTCTTCTTGTTAGATTTAATAAGTAACTTCTGAGCTTTTTGATATTTATCTTTTGCTTTATCCATTTTACCTTTTTTTTCTAATTTTTTTGCACTTTTGACAAAGGTTACAGCTTTTTCATAATCTGATTTCATTGACCCTCCGTCACCTCCAGAAGAACCTGCCGAAAAACTATTAGAAGTTAAAAGTAAATAAAATATCGATGTTATAAAAATTTTTTTAATCATTAATTAAATTTTTTTAATTTATTTAAAGTTACCAATTTTAGCCCATTAGCCGATAAATTTTTTCTTATTTCTTTAGCTGTTGCTAATGAACTTTTATTATCCCCATGTATGCATACAGAGTCAATTTCACAAGGTATTTGTTTTCCACTGTGACAATTAAGTGCCTGATTTTTAACCATAGATAATACATGTTTTTTGGCTATTTCTGGATCTGTAATTAAAGCATTTGACTTCTTTCTTGATACTAAGTTTCCATCATCTTCGTAATTTCTATCAGCAAATATTTCACAGGCTATTTTCATATCAAGTTTTTTGGCTGCTACTTGCATTTTTGATCCAGTAGGAACTAAGTATATAAGATCTTTGCTAATATCATTAATAGTTTGTGCAATAGTTGTTGCTAATTCTATATCTTCGCAAGCCATGTTATTTAAAGCTCCATGGGGCTTTATATGACTTACAGTTTCACCATGATTGATTGCAATATTTTGTAAAATTTCATATTGATCTATGATTAATTTTCTTATTTCATTTGATGATAAATTTAGCCTAGATCTACCAAAATTTTCGGGGTCTTTAAAAGAAGGATGCGCACCAATACTTACACCATTTTTTTTGGAAATCGAAATTACTTCATTCATTGTTTCTTCATCACCAGCATGATAGCCACACGCAACATTAGCTGAATTTACAATTTCTAATAAATCTGGATCATGTTCATTAGAATGATATTGTGATTTTTCACCTAAATCGCAGTTTATATTAATTTCCTTAGTCATTAATTGTAAGTATAACATGGCATGATAAAAAATATATTAAATCTTGGTGACGCAGCAGTTTATTGTGATTTCGGTGATGAAGTTAATAAAAAAACAAATTCTTTAGTAATTAGATACTTCAAAACTCTTAGATCAAATAAAATTGATGGCGTTAATAATCTTATACCATCTTACAATAAATTAATAATCTCGTTTGATCTGAAAAAAACAAATTTTAAAAAACTAAAAAAGGTTTTAGAAAATATGTCAATTGATCGAGAAGAGAATTTATCAAGTAGAAAAATTGAAATACCTGTTTGTTGTCATGAAAATCTATCATTAGATATTGAAAGGTTAGAAAAAAAACTAAAATTGAGCAGAGATAAAATTTTTGAAAATTTTTTTAGTAATGAGTATTTTTGTTATATGACAGGTTTTATTGCTGGTATGCCTTTTTTAGGTGATTTGAAAGATGAGATGAGAGTTGAGAGATTAGAAACTCCAAGAGTAAAAGTTCCGAAAGGCTCTGTTGGAGTGACAGAACAGTTTACTAATATTTACACTTTTGAAAGTCCAGGTGGATGGAACATCATTGGAAATACTCCAATTAAAATTTTTGATAATAAAAAGGAAAAGGATCCAAATCTAGTTAATCCAGGAGATACGATCATCTTTAAGAACATTAACCTTGAACAATATAAAAATTTAAATGAGTAAAAATTATTTTCAAATTTTGAGAGCAGGAATTAATACAACTTTTCAAGATTTGGGGAGAGAAAATTTGTATCACATTGGAATTCCTTTCAGTGGGGCGATGGATAGGAGAAATTATCTAATTTCTAATAGATTAGTAAAAAATAAATCCGACTTACCAGTTATTGAATTTGCATATCAGGGGCCTTTGATGAAATATTTTGGTGAGAGAATAAATGTTGCGATTACAGGGGATGTTCATTTTACAATTAAAAAAAAAGACAAAAAAATCGAGGGGCTTTGTTATCAAAATTATTTTTTAGAAAATGGAGATGAAATTGATATTCTATCGACCAATAAATCTGTTTATGGATATTTTTCAATTGGAGGAGAATTTGATCTTAAATATCAGTGGGGCAGTTGTTCCATAAACACAAAAGCAAATATTGGATCTAATGATGGTAAAAAAATTTCTAATACTCAAACTATTAAGATTAAAAAGATTAATCAAAATTTTTTGTCTAAAAAACTTAATTATTTAAATTCAAGAATAGAAAAAATAAGAATTATAAAAGCAACGAACTTTGATTATTTCTCAGTTAAAGGAAAAAAAGATTTTTTTGGAAGTGAATTTAAAATTTCAAAACTTTCAGATAGGATGGGCATGAGACTTGAGGGTCCAAAAATAGAAAATATAGTAAATAAAAACATTAAGTCAGAAGGATTATTAAAAGGTGTAATTCAAATTACAGCTGATGGAGATCCAATTATTATGCTCTCAGATCATGGGACAATTGGAGGTTATCCAAAAATAGGAGTTGTCATAAGTGCAGATTATGACAAGTTAGTTCAATTACCATCAGGGTCAAAAATAAAATTCCAGGAAGTTGAATTAGCTGATGCAGAAACACTTTTCAAGTTGTATGAAATGGATACACAAAAATTAATTTCTCAAATTTAATGAAAGTTCTAAATAGACTACCTGGTCCTTTTTTAATCTTTTTAGGAGCATTCAGTTTAAGTTTTGGAGGATTGATTGTAAAATCTTTTGAGGGCTCTACTCTCTGGCAAATTCTTTTTTGGAGATCCTTTTTTTTTATTATTGTTATCACAATTTTTCTTTTAATTACTTACAAAAAAAAAATCTTTAATGTTTTATATATTTCAGGTTTTCCAGGATTAATTGGAGGAATAATCTTATCCGTTGGATTCGTGAGTTATGTTTTTGCCATGTATGAAACAACAGTTGCTAACACTAATTTTATAATACAAACTCAGACATTATTTCTTGCGATTTTTGGATATATTTTTTTGAGGGAAAAAATTTCAAAACTAACCTCTGCATGTATATTTATTGCAATATGTGGAATTTTTCTAATGTTAGGTGGAACTATTTCACCAGGTCAAATGATAGGAAACACAGTTGCTTTTTTAATGCCAATATCTTTTGCAATTTTAATATTAATTGTTAGAAAATTTCCTGAGATTGATATGGTGCCTCTACAACTTGTTGCTGGAACAATCTCAATGATTATAGGATTCATCATGTCACCAACAATACTAATTTCTCTTAACGATATTTTTTTGGGTTTTTTAGCTGGTTTTTTTCAATTAGGATTTGGATTTATCCTAATTACTATTGGTGCAAGATCAACACCGTCTGCTTTTGTTGGGATAATAATGTTAACAGAAGCAGTTTTAGGACCTCTTTGGGCATGGATTTTCGTAAATGAAAATCTCTCATTTGAAGTATTAGTGGGGGGAACAATAGTAATAACTGCAGTTGTTTTGCAATTTTTTAATATATATTACACAAAAAAAAAGGAACTTTAATTATTTAAGTAAGCAAAAAATTATGCTAATAATTAAGCTTACGGGAGAGACTACTTAATGTAGCGCCGAAGGAGCAACCACCCAGGAATCTCTCAGGCAAAAGGACCGTACATATTAACTCTGGAAAGAGATTAAATTCTCGCCGAAGGAGCAAAACTCTCAGGCAAATATACAGATGGGTAAAAAGAGTTAATATGGATATAAAAAAAACACCGCTTTACCAACTGCACCAAGATTGCAAGGCAAAATTTGTAGAATTTGCTGGTTATCAAATGCCAATACAATATTCAGAAGGTATTGTTGAAGAACACAAATTCACAAGAAATCACTCTGGTATATTCGATGTTTCTCACATGGGCCAATTATTTATTTATGGTGGTGAAGAACTAACCCAAGATTTAGAAAAAATTTTCCCTTTGAATTTAAAAAATTTAAAATTAAATCATTCAAAATATAGTTTCTTAATGAATGAGGATGCTGGCATTCACGACGACTTGATAATTACAAAGATTAATGAAGGTTTTTTAATTATTCTTAATGCAGCATGTAAAGAAAGTGATTTTGATATTTTAAAGAATTTTTTAAAAGGCAAATACAAAATGATTTTGGATGATAATAGATCCTTAATTGCGATACAAGGACCAAAGTCTTCAAATATACTTAATGATGTTATTGACGGAGTAAAAGATTTAAATTTTATGTCTGGAAACTGGTTTTCTTTTGAAAATCAAAAAATTTATATTACACGATCTGGTTATACAGGTGAAGATGGTTTTGAGATATCAATACTAAATAGTTTTGCAGATAAATTAACAAGAGAACTAATTAAAAAAGGTTCTAAGTTAATAGGTTTAGGAGCGAGGGATACTCTAAGATTAGAAGCTGGCTTATGTTTATACGGTCATGACCTTGATAAAGATAAAACTCCAGTAGAAGCAAATTTAAAGTGGGCAATTTCAAAAGAAAGAATATCTAAAGGAGATTTTATAGGGTCTGACATTATCATAAAACAAATAAATAATGGTGTCAGTAAAATCAGAGTTGGTATAAAACCCGAGGGAAGAATAATCGCTAGAGAAAAAACAAAAATTTTTAATCAATCAGATGTTCATATTGGAGAAATAACTAGTGGAACATTTGGGCCAAGCGTGAATGGACCTGTGGCAATGGGTTATGTTGAAAACCAATTTTCAAAGAAAAATACTAGAGTATATTTAGAAGTAAGAGGTAAAAAACATCCAGCCAGTATTTGTAGTTTGCCATTTTACAAAAAAAGTTATGTCAAAGGAGCAAATTAATGAGTGAAGTAAAATATTCGAAAGAACATGAATGGATAAAGTTAGAGGGTGATGTAGCAACAGTTGGCATTACTAAGCACGCAACTGAAATGTTAGGAGATATAGTTTTCGCAGAACTTCCTGAAAAAGGTTCTAATGTTGAAAAAGATGGAACAGCTGGAGTTGTAGAGTCAACAAAAGCTGCTAGTGACGTATATACCCCTGTAAGTGGCGAGGTGGTTGATACGAACCAAGCTATAGTCGATGATCCTTCAAAAATTAATCAAGATCCAGAAAACTCAGCTTGGTTTTTTAAACTAAAAATAAAAGATCCATCAGAAATGGATGCTTTAATGAATAGAGAAGATTACGACAAATTTGCAAAGGAGACATCATCATAATGTTACCCAATTCAGAGAAAGATTTTTTAAAAAGACACATTGGACCTTCTGGGGAAGATCAATCAAAAATGTTAAAAGAATTAAATTATCAATCGCTTGACGATTTAATTGATAACACTGTTCCAGAAAAAATAAAGTTTAAGGGTGAGTTAAATATTGGTGAGTCGAACTCAGAATATGAAGCATTGAGAAAATTAAGAGTAATGTCAAAAAAAAATCAAGTTTTTTCAAATTTTATTGGTATGGGTTATTATGGAACTTATACACCATATGTAATTTTGAGAAATATATTAGAAAATCCAGGTTGGTACACTTCATATACCCCTTATCAACCAGAGGTGGCTCAAGGAAGACTTGAGATGTTATTAAACTTCCAGCAAATGATTGTTGACTTTACTGGAATGGACATTGCTAACGCTTCTTTATTAGATGAAGGCACAGCAGCCGCCGAAGCTATGGGTCTTAGTCACAGATTAAATAAAAAAGATAGTAATTTAGTTTTTGTATCTGAGGATTGTCATCCTCAAACAATTAATGTAATTCAAACAAGAGCTGAACCGATGGGCTTAAAAGTTTTGGTTGGTAAAGATGAAGTTTTAGATCAATTAAAAGAAGATTTAGTTTGTGGAATTATACAATATCCTGGGACTTTAGGGGATATAAAAGACCCAAGTGAAGCAATTAGTAAAATTCATAAAAAAAACGGAAAGGCAGTGTTAGCTTGTGACCTATTGGCATTAGCAAAATTAAAAACACCTAGAGAACTTGGTGCTGATATAGCAGTTGGAAGTTCCCAAAGATTTGGTATCCCAATGGGATATGGAGGTCCACATGCAGCATTTTTTGCAACAAAAGATGAGTATAAAAGATCAATGCCTGGAAGAATTGTCGGTGTATCAGTTGATAGACATGGCAATAAAGCATATAGATTATCCTTACAAACTAGAGAGCAGCACATCCGAAGAGATAAGGCGACAAGTAATATTTGCACTGCTCAAGCTTTATTGGCGATTGTATCAGCAGCATACGCTATTTATCATGGTCCAGATGGAATTAAAAATATTTCTGAAAGAGTCTCTCAATTGGCAAAAAATTTTGCTGATAAGATAAAACAATCTGGATACGAATTATATTCAAATTACTTTTTTGACACAGTTACAATTATTACCAAAGAAAAGACTGATCAAATTTATACGAATGCTTTAAATCAAAAAGTCAACATACGTAAAGTAAATTCTGAAATGCTTGCTGTTTCTTTTGATGAAAGAAAAAATGTTTATAGAGTTAATCAATTATTAAAAATCTTTAATGTGGCAGAGTCAATTAAAAAAGAGGATCCCTCAGTAAGTTTACCCAATTTACCAAAAAATTTATTAAGAGTTTCAAAATATTTAAAGCATCCAGTTTTTAATTCATATCACTCAGAAACTGAAATGTTACGATATCTAAAAAGGTTGGAAGATAAAGATATAGCATTGAATAGAACGATGATAGCGCTTGGCTCATGCACAATGAAATTAAATGCAGCCGCTGAAATGATTCCTATTTCATGGAGAGAATTTGCTGAGCCTCATCCATTTGTTCCAATTGAGCAAATGGAAGGTTTTAGAGATTTATTTACCGATCTAAAAAATTGGCTGCGATCTATAACTGGTTTTTCAGGTGTTTCTCTGCAACCTAATGCAGGTGCTCAAGGGGAATATGCAGGTTTAATGGTTATCAGAAAGTATCACTTAGATAGAGGTGAACCTAATCGAAACATATGCTTAATTCCAAGCTCAGCACATGGCACTAATCCAGCAAGTGCACAAATGGTTGGCATGAAAGTAGTTGTAGTTAATTGTGATAAAGAGGGAAATGTTGATTTTGATGATTTAAAGAAAAAGGCTGAGCAACATTCTGAAAACCTCGGCGCATTAATGGTGACCTATCCATCAACTCATGGAGTATTTGAGGAAAGAATAACTGATATTTGCGAATTAATTCATAAAAATGGAGGCCAGGTCTACATGGATGGAGCAAATTTAAACGCACTAGTTGGAGTTGCGAAACCTGGAAATTTTGGTCCAGACGTTTGTCATATTAATTTACATAAAACATTTTGTATTCCTCACGGCGGTGGAGGACCTGGAATGGGACCTATTGCTTGTAAAAGACACTTACAAGTTTATTTACCTAACCACCCAGTGATAAAAGATTGTGGACCAACAACTGGAATTGGTGCAGTATCCGCAGCACCTTGGGGTAGTTCAAGTATTTTATCCATCTCTTGGATGTATATAAAAATGATGGGATCAGCAGGATTAAAATTTGCTACGCAAGTTGCAATATTAAACGCAAATTATATTGCTCATAGATTAAAAGATCATTTTCCAATTTTATACAAAGGCTCAAATGGTAATGTTGCACATGAATGTATTATTGATATAAGAAATATAAAGTCAGAAACTGGGGTTACTGAGGAGGATATCGCAAAAAGATTAATTGATTTTGGATTTCATGCACCAACTATGTCATGGCCTGTAGCTGGAACAATGATGATTGAACCAACTGAAAGTGAAGGTTTGTCAGAACTTGATAGATTTTGTGACACTCTAATTAAAATTAAACAGGAAATTGAAAAAATTAAATCAGGAGAATTTGATAAAATAGACAATCCAATAAAAAATGCTCCACATACTGATAGAGAACTAGCTTCAGATAATTGGACTCATAAATATTCAAGAGCGGAGGCTGCTTATCCAGCAAAATTCTTAAGAACTAATAAATTCTGGCCACCAGTTGCAAGAGTAGACAATGTTTACGGTGATAAAAATATATTCTGCACTTGTCCAAGCATAGATGAATTCAAAGAAGATGCAGCTTAATAATTAATGAAAATTGCTGTTGTTGGCTCAGGCATTTCAGGATTGAGTGCCGCATATTATTTATCAAAAAAACATCATGTAGACCTTTTTGAAAAGGAGGATCATTTTGGAGGCCATTCTCACACCATAGATTTATCTTTCGGAACAAAAAAAATTCCAGTGGACATAGGATTTATAGTATTTAATTTTGCCACATATCCTAACTTGATAAATTTTTTTGAGGAAAATAAAATTGCAATTGAGAAAAGTGATATGTCATTTTCTGTGTCAGTAGAAAAATCGTCCTTTGAGTATTGTGGCAGAGGATTAGATGGAATTTTTTCAAATAGAATAAATTTTTTCAACTTAAAATTTCTCAGAATGTTCTTTGATATAATTAAGTTTTATAAAAAATGTGATAATACAAAAAGTATTCATGAGGAAATCACTCTTGGTGATTATTTGAAAAAAGAAAATCTCTCAATAGAGTTTATTAACTATCATTTAATACCAATGGTTTCTGCCATATGGTCAATGCCACCCAGCGCCGTTAGTCAAATGCCATTAAGTTTTTTTTTGAAGTTTTTTCAGAATCATGGTTTGTTTAAATTAAAAAATAGACCTCAGTGGTATACTGTTTCAAACCGAAGCAGAACTTATGTTGAAAACATTCTTTCAAAAATTAGTGGAGAATATTTTAAGAATTATCCAATTAAAAAAATAAAAGTTAAAACTTCAGGTATAGATTTATATTATGGTGGAGAAAATGAATTTTTTGATTATGATAAAGTTGTTCTAGCAACACATGCGGATGAAGCTCTTTCAATAATTGATAAACCCACAGATGATGAAAAAAATATTTTATCGAATTACAAATATAAAGAAAATATTGCATATATTCATACAGATATTATAGCTATGCCAAAAAACAAAAAGGCCTGGTGTTCGTGGAATTCCTCAATAAAAAAAAATGAGTTAGAAAAAAATTCAATAACGTATTGGCTTAACTTATTACAAAACCTAAGGTGTGAGGAAAATGTTTTTTTAACTTTAAATCCTTATTTTGATATTGATGAGTCCAAAATATTAAAAAAAGTGAGATTTAGACACCCATACTTCGATCAATCTGCTCTAAAATATCAAAGTCAACTAACAAATTTACAAAATAAAAGAAATATTCTTTTTTGCGGAAGTTATTTTGGTTACGGTTTTCATGAAGATGGAATAAAATCATCCATTGAAATGCTTAGAAACCTCAATGACTAGTTGTATTTATAATGGAACTGTAATTCATAAAAGATTTAAACCAAAAATACATTTTTTTAAGTATAAAGTATTTTCACTTTTAATTGACCTTTCTGAACTTAATAATTTAGACAAAAAGGTTAGTTTTTTTTCATACAATAAATTTAATCTAATAAGTTTTTTTGATAAAGATCACGGTGACAGAGATGGTTCATCAGTAATTAATTGGGTAAAAAAAAATCTCAAAGAAAATGATGTCAATTGTGAAAATATTAGAATTAAACTCTTATGTTATCCAAGAATTTTAGGATATGTTTTTAATCCTTTAAGCATTTTCTATGTTTATGATAAAAATGACAAATTAATATCACTACTATATGAAGTTAAAAATACTTTCGGTGAGCAACATACATATATTTTTAAAATAAAAGAAAACAATCTACTTCAACATAATTGTGAAAAAAAATTTCATGTCTCACCATTTATTGAAATGAATTGTAGTTATTTTTTTAGGACTCTAAAACCAGCTGACAAGATTTCAATTATAATAGATCAATATCAATTAAATGAAAAAATATTATATGCATCTCAAGATGGCAAAAGAACAGACTTTACAACTTCAGAGTTAATCAAATCTTATTTAAAGCATCCATTAATGACCTTTAAAGTTATTGCAGCGATACATTTTGAAGCGTTTAAATTATGGACTAAAGGGATAAAATTTATTCAGAAAAAATTTAAAATTAAAAATAATATATCTATTGAAAACTAATGTTACTGCATAAACTTTCTGATAAAGTTGTTTTTAATACTCTATCTGGGATCAAAGTTGGATATTTAGAAATTACAAGTTATCAAGGAGAAACATTCAGATTAGGCAATCCTAAAGATAATTTAAAGGCAAAATTAATAATTAAAAAACCTAATTTTTCTTTTAATTTAATAAGAGGAGGTAGTATTGGTTTTGCTGAGTCTTATATGAGAGGAGAATTTGAAACAGATAATTTATCTGATTTAATCGAGATCACCGCAAGAAATATTAAAATTATTTATAAATTTTCGGGTTTACTTGATTTTACAATCGTGAATTTTTTGAAGAATATATTTATAAAAAACACAAAAAATAGAAGCAAAGAAAATATTGCAAAACATTATGACTTAGGGAATGAATTTTTTTCATTATGGTTAGATGAAACCTTGACCTATTCAAGTGGAATTTTTGATGAAACTATTAAAGATCTTTCTGAAGCACAAAATAATAAATATCAAAAAATGATTGATTTAATAAGACCAAATAATGGAGATAAGGTTTTAGAAATAGGATGTGGCTGGGGTGGATTTGCAGAATATTTAGGAAAAAAATATGATGTAAAATTAGATTGTATTACAATCTCAAAAAAACAATATGAGTATGCAAAAGAGAGAATTTTTAAATGTGGTTTAAATGAAAAAGTAAATATAGAAATTAAAGATTATAGAGATTTGAAAAATAAATATAATTCAATCGCTTCAATTGAAATGATAGAGGCGGTGGGAAAAAATTATTTGGAAAGCTACTTTAAAACTATTAAGAACAATTTATCGCCAGATGGAAGGGCAGCCATTCAAGCTATTACAATTGATGATAGTTTATTTGGAAGATATAAAACCAAACAAGATTTTATTCAAAAATATATTTTCCCAGGAGGTTTTTTACCAAGCAAAAATAGCTTAAATAAACATGTTTCAGAGAATGGTTTAACGATTAAGTCTTACGATTCTTATGCTGATCATTATGCAAATACATTAGGTATATGGAAAAATGAGTTTAATAAAAAATGGGATTTAATTAAAAAACAAGGATTTGATTTAACATTTAAACGAATGTGGGAATTTTACCTCTCTTATTGTGAAGCAGGATTTAAATCAAAAAATATTGATCTGATACAATTTTCAATTCAAAATAAATAGAATATAGAGGACTTATGTGTAAGATAAAAAACTTTAAATCAATTTTATTGATAATCTCTCTATTCTTAATTACAAACTGCTCAAACAATAGCGATATGAAACCAGAGGATTTTAAAGGTAAAGAGCCTAAGCTAATTATAGAAAATTATTTATCAGGTAATGTTAAAGCTTGGGGTGTTCTTCAAAATAGATCAGGCAAAGTTATAAGACAATTTTCTGCTGATCTAAATGGTAAATGGGATGGAACTAAATTAATTCTTGATGAAAAATTTAATTGGGATGACGGCGAAATTCAAAACAGACAATGGCAAATTACTAAAATTGATGAAAATAATTACGAAGGAACAGCAGGTGATGTTGTAGGTAGAGCTAAAGGTTATTCCTATGGACCAGCATTTAAATTTGAATATGTTTTATTGGTTCCTGTTAAAGGAAAAGAAATAAAGATTACTTTTGATGACTGGATTTTTAAACAAGACGAACGTGTAGCCATTAATAAAGCCACAATGACTAAATTTGGTTTTAAAGTTGCTGAACTGACAGTTGTATTTGTTAAAGATTAATTTTTTTTTTGATATTTAGTCATTTTACCAACCAATCCAAAATAAATTTTACTCGGTAAAAAACTTAAAAACTTAAGTATTAGAGTAAGTGTTTTAGGAAAATGAATTTCAAAGATTTTTTTATTAATTAGACCATCATAAATTTTTTCTGCTGCATAGTCAGTAGTTTTTAAAAAGGGCATTTTAAAGTCGTTTTTATCTGTCATTGGTGTTTTAATAAATCCAGGTGATACTAAACAAATTCGGACATTTGATCTTTTAAAGTCAAAATATAAACTTTCTGCTAAATTATTTAGAGCTGATTTTGATGGGCCATATCCTGTTGAATTTGGTAGTCCCCTGTATCCAGCAATAGAGGAAACAATCGTAATGATTCCACTTTTTTTGTTTTTAAAATATTGTTCAACAGCTTTTATACTGTTTAAAGTTCCAAAAAAATTTACTTTAAAAACATCCTCTATTTGTTCGACATCAATATCCCTTTCTTTTTTTGGATTCCAAGTACCAGTAGAAAAAAAACATATCTCAATATTTTGAAACTTATTCTTAATTTCCATAAAGATTTCTTCACATTTTTTTTTATCGGTAACATCCAGTGGAAAACTGTAAATATTTTCATTGGCATCAGAAATTTCCTTCAAGAGGTTTTCTCTTCTTGCAGATATAGCAACGTTCCAACCCATACTAGCAAATTTTATTGCTAAAGCTTTCCCGATACCTGTGCTTCCACCAGTTATCCAAATAGTTTTTTTATTCATTCTACATTGATGTATAATACTAATATGTTAAAAAATAAAATATTATCATTTACTCTCTTTCTACTAATTACATATTCAGCTTCTTTTATTGGAGGATTAGTAACTATAAATTTTAAAGAGCCTTGGTATTCAGAATTAGTTAGATCAAGCTTTAGTCCACCAGATTGGATTTTCGCTCCTGTATGGACAACATTATATTTCATGATGACACTCGCAATTTGGTTTTTTTGGCATAGTGAAAATAGAGATATGAATACCGTTTACATTTATTTTATTCATATATTATTTAATACAACTTGGAGTATAGTTTTTTTTGGCTTACATAATATTCTATTTGCTTTCGTTAATTTATTAATCTTAATTTTTTTAATCATTGTACTAACCCTCAGATTTAGACGTATAAATTTAATAAGTACATATTTGATGATTCCCTATTTACTTTGGAGTTGCTATGCATTATTCCTGAATTTCAACTTGTTAATTCTAAATTAAATATGGATGATGTAATTATAGTTGGTGGTGGAATAATTGGAACAGCAACAGCATATTTTTTATCTAAAGAGGGCAGAAAAGTAAAAGTTATCGAGAGAGATCCAACTTATAAGACTGCCTCTTTTCCACTTTCTTTAGGAGGATTCAGAAGGCAGTTTTTTCAAACTGAGAATATTTTACTGGGTAAGTTTGCTAGAGAATTTATATTTCAGATACCAGAGTTACTAAAAACTGAAAAAAATCCAAAGCCAACAGCCAGTATGGTAACAAACGGATATCTTTTAATGTTTGGTCCTGAGCATGCACAGGAACAATATAAAGCTTTAGAAAATCATAAAGCTTGTGAAGCAGGTACTAAAAATATCAAAGGGTCAGAATTAAAAAATTTTTTTCCATATATTAACAATGACGGAATAGAAACCGCAACGTTTACTGATAACCAAAGTGAAGGATGGATTGATCCTTTCATGTTTCATGGGGCTTTAAAAAGTAAAGCGATTGAACTAGGTGCTGAATTTATAAAAGGAGAAGTTAAAACACTTTCAGAAATTAAGGCGAAAACAATCATATCTGCAGCTGGATGTTGGACAAAAGAACTTCTTGAGGATATTCCAGTTGAACCACAAAAACACACTGTATTCAGAGTTAAATGCCCAAAACATATACCGGAAATGCCATTAACTGGAGATCTTACAACTGGAGTTTATTGGAGGCCCGAAGGAAAAGAATATTTAGCGGGATCCCCCAAATCAGTTTTTGACGCAAAGGACCTTGAGCCTGCATGGAATGATTTTGAAGAGCTTGTTTGGCCAGCTTTGGCTCATAGGGTACCTGCCATGGAAGAACTCAAATTGACAGGTGGATGGGCTGGATACTATGACTGCAATAGACTTGATAATAATGCAGTTGTTGGAAAACATCCAAAGTATGAGAATGTTTATTTAGCTACTGGTTTCACAGGTAGAGGGTTAATGCAAGCTCCGGGTATTGGTAGGGCCTTAACTGAACTAATAACTACCGGCGCTTACCAATCAATTGATATCTCAAATATGGCGGTTGAGCGAGTTTTAGGAAAAAAAGCTAGACCAGAGCCTTACGTGCTATAAAATTTAAGTTCCACAAAAAGTTTTATATTTTTCATCTGAATTAGATAAAGTTTGATAATCTTTCAAATCTTCTCTAGAAGAGTATGGTTTTTTTAAAACCTCTAATAATCTAAGAAACGGTTTTAGATTATCTTCCTGAGCTGTCTTTAAAACCTCTTCTATTTTATGGTTTCTTGGAATAACGATAGGATTATTTTTTTTCATTAATTTTATTGATTTATCTTGAATATTTTTTTCTTTTTTTAGTCTTTCCTGCCATCTTTTTTTCCAAATTTTAAAATGGTCATCAGTATATATCTTATCATTTGGTATTTTTTCACTCATTAAATAACAAAAGGTATTTGTATAATCAGCTTTATGTTGATGCATCCAAGTTAATAAATCCAAGATTAAAAACTTATCTTTTTCATCTAATACCGATAATCCTAGTTTATGTCTCATCATTTCCATCCATTTTTCTTCATATTTTTTTTCAAAAGAATTAATAATTTCTGTAGCTAATTCAATTGACTTGTTTTGATTAGTATCAATTAATGGTATTAAACATTCCGCTAATCTTGCTAAATTCCACTTTGTAATAATAGGCTGATTACAATATGCGTATCTTCCCATTTTATCTATTGAACTAAACACAGTTTGTGGGTCATAAGTATCCATAAAAGCACAAGGGCCGTAGTCAATGGTCTCACCTGAAATACTCATATTATCAGTATTCATTACCCCATGCACAAAACTAACTCTCATCCAATTTACCACAAGGTCAATCTGTTTATCCAAAACAGCCTTTAAAAATTCCAAGGCTATATTTTCAAAATCTTTTAAATGTGGATAATGTCTATTTATAACATAATCAAAAAATATTTTTAATTCACTTTCATTTTCTCGAGCAGCAATATACTGAAATGTACCAACTCTAATATGACTAGATGCAACTCTTGTTAATATTGCTCCGGGTAAGGGAATTTCTCTAAAAACTTGTTCCCCAGTTTTTACTACGGCGAGGCCTCTGGTTGTGGGTATATTAAGATAATTTATTGCCTCACTAATGATATATTCCCTAAGCATGGGACCTAAGGCAGCTCTACCATCACCATTTCTTGAAAAACTAGTTTTGCCTGAACCCTTAAATTGAATATCATATCTCTGTTTTTTATTTGTCAAATGCTCTCCAAGTAATGTTGCTCGGCCATCTCCCAGCATTGTAAAATGGCCAAATTGATGTCCAGCATAAGCCTGAGCTATAGAGTTACTACCTTTAGGCAAAACATTTCCTGCAAATATTTCAGATAGTTCATCCTTATTTATATTTTCAAAGTTAAGATTTAGCTCTGAAGCTAATTTTTCATTAAGCAACAATAATTTAGGATTTTTGACTGAAACTGGTTTTATGTTTTCTTTAAATGCATTTGGAAGTCTTGAATAAGAATTATCAAAATTCCAATTTATATTTCTATTCATTATTTATTACTGACCCCAAATATTATTTAAAGTTTGTTCTCTTTTGCAGGCATTTTTATATCTGACATATTTTTGAAATTTAATTTTATAGAAATCTTGATGATAATCTTCAGCTTTAAAAAATTTAGAAAACTTTCTTACATAGGTCACAATTTTTTTATTAAATTTTTTTTCAAGATCTTTTATGTCTCTTTCAATAAGTTTTTTTTCGTTACTATTTTGAAAAAAAGCTACAGATCTATAACTATAGCCTTTATCACAAAATTGACCATAGGCATCAAACGGATCTATGTTGAGCCAAAAATTTTTAAGCAATTCCTCATAAGTAATAATTTCTTTATTGTAAATTACCTCAACAACTTCAAAATGACCTGTCTTACCATAAGTAACCTCTTTATAGGTTGGGTTTTCAGTTGTACCTCCTGAATAACCAGAAATTACTTCTTCGACACCATTAAGTTTTTCAAAAGACTCCTCTACACACCAAAAACAACCTCCTGCAAAATAAGCTTTTTCTTTTTGACTAGCAAATGCAGAAAAGTTTATTAAAAGACCGATAACTATAATGATTAATTTTCTCATTACTCATCATATACAAAAACAATAAAATGAGTCCATGTTATTAAAGGTAGCTATAAAAAAATAGCTTATCTTTAATAATCTAAATATATTTATTTCTTTTTATATTTTGCTGCTTCCTCAGAACCACCTGTTGCTGATCCTTTACTGTACGAGTGAGCACCCATACCAGCTAACTGTCCGTCTTTAACAATCAAGTATTGATTCCTAATTTCTTTACCTTCAAAGAAACATTCTAAGATCTCCCTAACACCATCTGCATATCTTGATTGGGCAGTCAATGAAGTTCCTGAAGTGTGTGGTGTCATTCCGTGGTTTGGCATAGTTCTCCATACATGATCATTTGGAGCTGGTTGAGGAAACCATACATCTCCTGCGTAACCACTTAATTGGCCACTCTTAAGTGCTTTTGCGATTGCCTCTCGATTACAAATTTTACCTCTTGCAGTATTAACAATGTATGCTCCTTTTTTCATTTTACTTATCATGGCGTCATCGAATAAGTTTTCTGTTTCTGGATGTAATGGACAGTTAATTGTAACTACATCACAAACCTTTACCATTGACTCTACCGATTCATGAAATGTTAGATTTAATTCTTTTTCAACACTGTCAGGCAATTTGTGTCTATCGAAATAATGTAAGTGTACATCGAATGGCTTCATTTTTCTTAAAGCATCTAGACCAATTCTTCCAGCAGCAACAGTACCAATATGCATACCTTCGACATCATAAGATCTTTGAACAGCATCAGCGATATTCCAACCACCTTCATTAACAATTCTATGTTGATTATGATAATCTCTTACCATTGAAACTATCATCATTACAATGTGCTCAGCAACAGATCTTGAGTTGCAAAAAGTAACCTCAACTACATCAATTTTATTATCCATTGCAGCTTGTAAATCAACATGGTCTGAACCAATACCCGCAGTGATTGCCATTTTAAGATTTTTAGCTTTTGCAATCCTTTCTTTAGTCAAATAGTAAGGAAAGAATGGCTGAGAAATAACTATGTCAGCATCAACTATATGTTTATCAGCTTCACACCCGTCTCCATCTTTACTGTTAGTCACAATCAATTCATGACCGTTGCTTTCTAAAAATTTTCTTAAACCTAGTTCACCCGATACACAACCAAGTAGTTGTCCTGGAGTATAGTCTCTACCTTTTGGTGTAGGTAAACTCATTCCATCAGGATATTTCTCTATTTTTGGTAATTGTCCAAGAGGATAAGATTTTGGCATTCCTCCTTTTGGATCATCGTATAAAATGCATAGTACTTTCATTTAATCTCCTGTATATTTTTTTTACCAATCTAACACCATTTTGAGACTGCTAGCAAATGAATTATTTTTGATTAGGGTATTTTTTTTTAAGAATTAATCGATTAATCACTATCGCAAATATTATAATTATTATTGAACCAGTTATTACAGGCGTCAAAATATAGTCTAGCGAAACACTGCCTATAATTACAATTATCGGATTTCCTCCTGCTGGGGGATGAGTTACATTTAATAAGATCATTAAACCTACACCAAACCCAACGGCTAAGGGAATAATTATAAATAAAGGTAATGGAATAAAGTTTAAAAAAAATAAACCAACGGTAGCTGTTATCAAATGACCAAAAAAAACATTTTTAGGTTGGGCAAAAGGACTTTCAGGATAACCGTAAAGTAAAACCATAGATGAACCAAAAGATGCTAATAAAAATATCCCAAATTCAGTTTTGTAAGTTAAAAAAGTTAAAACTCCAATTGTAATTAATGAAAATATTCCTGCAGATATTGATTTTTTAAATTCTAAATTTTGCATAAGACAAAGATTATGTATCACAGTGAATAGAAAAAAAGATTAATTTTGATAAGTTCTACAATCTTAAGTTGTTTTAGAATTTGTAAGATAGAAAAATAGGGGACTTTTTACAATGATTATTATTTGCAGAAACCCACACCCTATGATTAGAATATTAGTATCAAATAATGTTTAACATAATAATTAAAAAGGAGGAGAGATGTTAGCAAAAATGTTTAAAAGGCTAGCTTCTACTTTAACAGTAGTTGTAGCTTTATTTTCTTCACTCGTATTACCTCAGAAAGTGTTTGGAGCTGAAACTCAATACTTTCCAATTGCAAGTAGCCGAGTCGGCCCTTATTCAGCAATGGGAACCGGTTATTACGGTGCTCAAATTGATTACTTAAATTATGTCAATATGACAGGTGGGGTGAATGGTGTCATGCTTACATGGCAAGAATGTGAAACAGAATACAATGCTGTAAAAACAGTTGAGTGTTACCAAAGACTACTTGAAAAAGATGGTCAAAGAATAGTTGTATTTGATACTTTAGGAACACCTGGAGCATATGCAGTTATTAACCGTATGGCAAAAGACAATGTTGTTTTAGCTCAATATGGTTATGGAAGAACTGACGGTGCTGATGGAAGAGTGTGGCCTTGGGTATTTAATGCTGCAAGTCACTACTGGTCACAAATAGCTGTTAAATTAAAATTTATGGCACAGATCGAAGGCGGAATCGATAAGATGAAAGGTAAAAAAATCGTTCATTTACACATTGACTCTGCTTACGGAAGAGAGCCATTACCAGCAATGAGAAAAATAACTTCTGACTGGGGAATGAAATTAGTTGAAATTTCAATTCCACCTCCAGGTCTAGAACAACAATCTCAGTGGCTGCAAATCAGAAAAGAAAAACCTGATTGGGTAACTTTCTGGGGAGCAGGTTCTGGAATGAATTCAACAGCAATGACTAATGCTGCTAGAATTAATTTCCCAAGAGATAGAATGATGTATGTAACATTTGGTGCTGCCGAAGAGGATATGTATCCAGCAGGTGATGCAGCTAAGGGAACTTATGCTGTTGCAAATGCTTTACCTGGAGAATATCCATTAGTTAAAGCTATCAAAGATAAAGTATATGGTTCTGGAAAAGGTAATTTAGCTGATCCAAACAGGATTGGTTCAGTTTACTGGAATAGGGGACTAGGTGCTGCTGTTATGTGGATTGAAGCATTGAAAAATGCTCAAAAGATGCATAACAAAGTTGGTAAAGCAGTAACTGGTGCTGAGTTTAGAGATGGTTATGAGGCTTTAAACATGACTGAAGCTAAACTTAAAGAACTTGGTGTTGGTGGTATGCTTGCACCATTCGCTATTTCATGTGCGAACCATGAAGGTGCGGGTAAATTTGCTGTCATGCAGTGGGATGGAGATAAATTCAATCAGGTAACTGGTTGGGAAGCTCCAGGCGATCCTGCATTTATTAGAGGTCTAGTTGAGGCATCTGCAGCTAAATTTGCCAAAGAGAACAACATTACACCGAAAAAATGCGGTTAATTGATTTAGAGATAAATTAATACCAATCAAAAGGGGAGTTTAAATTATTAATTTTTAAACTCCCCTTTTAAATAAAATTTAATTTAGTATAAAAAGAAAGCTTAATGAATAACACTTCAGGCAACATTCTAGAAATAAAGAATATTGAAGTCAGATATGACAATGTTATTTTGGCTTTACACGACGTATCTTTAAAAGTTCCTAAAGGAAAAGTAGTTGCGTTATTAGGAGCAAACGGTGCAGGTAAAAGCACTACTCTAAAAGCAGTTTCAACTATGTTAGCTTCAGAAAGAGGCAAGGTCACAAACGGTTCAATTGAGTATGATGGAAACGCAATAGATAAACAAACTCCTTCGCAAATGGTTGGGTTAGGAATGGTCCAAGTGCTAGAGGGTAGAAGATGTTTTGGTCACCTTACTGTAGAAGAAAATATAATCTCAGGAGCATATTCAAGAAAATTATCTAAAGGTGATATTAATCAAGAATTAGAGAAAATTTACACTTATTTCATAAGACTTAAAGAAAGAAGAAAAAGTCAAGCAGCATTTACCTCGGGTGGAGAGCAACAAATGATAGCAGTGGCAAGAGCGATGATGGCTAAACCTAAAATGTTATTATTAGATGAGCCAACAATGGGTCTTGCACCTCAATTAGTTGCTGAGATTTTTAATATTGTAAAAGAATTAAATACCAAAGAGGGCGTAAGTATTTTACTTGCTGAACAAAACACTAACGTTGCACTTAAAAATTCAGATTACGGCTATATCATCGAAACAGGGAGAGTTATGTTAGATGGGACCGCAGAAAGTCTATTAAATGATGATAAAGTAAAAGAATTATATTTAGGAATTTCAAAGAAAGGTAGAAAAAATTTTAGAGATGTTCTTAAAGAAGAGAGTTTAACAAAAAAAAGAAGCAACTAAAAAAAGATGGCATACGAAAGAAAATTTAAGATAGGAAAACCAATATTAGAGGTAAATAATATCTCTCTCTCTTTTGGGGGTGTTAAGGCAATAACAGATACCTCTTTCAATGTACTTGAGCACGAAGTTAGAGCAATTATTGGACCTAATGGAGCTGGAAAAAGCTCAATGTTAAATTGCATTAATGGAATTTATAAACCTCAACAAGGAACTGTTTCGTTTAGGGGACAACAAATACCAAATATCACGCCAAATATTATGGCTCAAATGGGTTTATCTAGAACTTTTCAAAACTTAGCTCTTTTTAAAAGAATGTCTGTTTTAGATAACATTTTAGTTGGCAGAAAACTTCACACAAAAACAAATTTTCTTGAGGTCGCTTTACAACTTCCGAAAGTAAAAAAAGAGGAAAAAATTAACAGAGAGAGATCTGAAGAGATAATCAGTTTTTTAGAGATTGAAGATATTAAAGATACACCAGTTGGAAAACTTCCTTATGGACTACAAAAAAAAGTTGAATTAGGTCGTGCTCTTGCAACAGACTCTACAATAATTTTATTAGATGAGCCTATGGCTGGTATGAATGTTGAAGAAAAAAGAGACATGTGTAGATTTATTTTAAAAGTAAATGATGAATTAGGTACAACGATGGTTCTTATTGAACATGATATGGGAGTAGTTATGGATATATCGGATAGAGTTGTTGTGCTTGATTATGGTAAAGTTATTGGTGATGGCACACCTGATGAAGTTAGATCAAATCAAAAAGTAATAGACGCTTATTTAGGAGTAGAACACTAGGATCAAAGATATGGTTGAAGAATTACTATTTTTTATGGAAGTTTTAGTCGGTGGTTTGCTTGCTGGCACAATGTACTCTCTAGTTGCTTTAGGATTCGTTCTAATTTTTAAAGCTTCAGCAACTTTTAACTTCTCACAAGGAGCTATGGTTTTTTTCTCAGTTCTTGCTTTTTGTGGTTTCATGCAAGATTTTAACATACCTTTTGTACCTGCATTTATTTTGGCAGCTCTTTTGATGGTAGTAGTTGGTTTGTGTACTGAAAGATTAGTTTTAAGACCACTTATGAATGCTAGTGAGGATACTGTATTAATGGCCACTATTGGTCTTGGTTACGTTTTAGAGGGATTAGCCCAAGCAGCATGGGGAGTTGAAGTAAGAAGATTAGATTTAGGTATAGGAGATTTTCCAGTGCCGTGGATTGCTGATAATTTAAAATTATTTATTAGTGCCCTTGATATCACAGCTGGATTAGTTGCAGCTATAATGATTATCAGTTTGTTTTTATTATTCAAATATACAAAAATTGGATTAGGCTTGAGAGCTGTTGCAGATGATCCAGGAGCCGCGAGCTCAATAGGAATTCCTTTAAAACATATAATGTTATTGGTTTGGTCTGCGGCAGGGGTTGTAGCATTAGTTGCAGGATGTATGTGGGGTGCAAGAGCCGGTGTTCAATTTGCTCTTGTTGATCTTGCATTAAAAGCTTTGCCAGTTTTAATTATAGGTGGTTTCTCATCTATCCCAGGAGCCATTATAGGAGGCTTAATTATTGGTGCAGTAGAGAAGGTATTAGAGGTATACATTGGACCGTTTTTTGGTGGCGCTATTGAAGGTTGGGCTCCTTACGTATTAGCAATATTCTTTTTATTATATAGACCGGAAGGTTTATTTGGAGAAAAAATTATTAGGAGAGTTTAATTTATGAAACCAGTTTTTATGACTTACACAAAAAAAGATTTAATCAACTTAGCTGTTTGTATGATTTTGAGCGTGTTAATAATACCGACGTTTATTAAAACAGAATATTGGTATACTTCCATATTAATTCCTTGGCTTTGCTTGGCTTTAGCTACTATTGGACAACAAATTGTAATGGGTTACACAGGGCAATTAGCTTTGGGTGCCGCTGGTTTTATGGCTGCAGGAGCTTTCGCTATGTTCAATCTTATTTTACGAGTGCCAGATCTTGGTTTTGTAGGCTCACTTATAGTTTCAGGTTTAATTGCTGCAGCTTTTGGAATTTTGTTCGGTCTACCTAGTTTAAAAGTAAGAGGAATTTATCTTATGGTAGCAACATTAGCTTCACAGTTTTTTATTATATGGATGATAGATAAATTTGGTTGGTTCAAAAACTATGATTCATCAGGGATCATAACTGCACAAGATATAGTTATCCTAGGAAAACCATTTACAACTCCATTAGCAATGTATTTTGTATGTTTAGCTGTTACCACAATTTTAACCTTATTAGCCATGAACATGGCTAGAGGTAGTACTGGTAGAAACTGGATGGCAGTTAGAGATATGGACATTGCAGCAGAGTCTATGGGCGTTTCATTATTAAGAACCAAAGTTCAGGCATTTGCTATCAGTGCTTTCTATTGTGGTGTAGCCGGAGCTCTTTTTGCATTTTGCTATTTAAAGTCTCTAGAGCCCGTTGCCTTTGATATCAAATTATCTTTTAAAATCTTATTTATGTGCATTCTTGGAGGACTTGGTACTATTAATGGTGCTTTTATAGGAGCAGCATTCATTTTGCTTTTTCCAGTTCTGTTAAATGCTATTGGAAACAATGTATTTCATGGAGCTATCGATGCCACAATTATTTCGTCAATTGAACAGGTAATATTTGGTTTATTAATGATAATCTTTATGATTTATGAACCATTAGGAATGGCTAAACTTTGGGAAAACTTAAAACAAATAATAAAATTTAAATTATCATCTTCAAATATTAAAAAATTTAAATCTTTAAATAAAACTTAAAAGTGAACAAAAAGAAAATTATTTTTGCACTAATAATAGGTATATTGATAGGTCTGCTTGTTGAAAATAATTTTATCTTATCATAATTTTCACATTTATTAGATACAAAATTATTTAAAACTTTTTTTTATTTTTTTAAAAGTTTTAAAGGGTAATAAAATACATTCTTTTCTTGGAAAGTTTTCTTTTTTAAATAATTTTTTTAATTTACTAAAATTTTTTCCCACTAAATCTTTATCATCTTTAAAAAATAAATTAGCATTATTACATAACTCATCTATCTTAAGTTTTTTTTGATTTATGGATACTTCAGAAAGCAAACTTGCTGATGCTTGACAATAAATACAACTTTTACCTTCATAACCAAAGTTTATTATTTTACCATTTTTAATTATCAAACTTATATGTATTTCATCTCCGCACAAATGATTTTTCTGTTTTGAAAAATGAGTGTGATTCTTGATAGGCCTATTATTAACACTTTTCTCAGCTATCTTTATAATTTCTAAATCCATAATTGATTATAATGTTATTCAAAATTTAAAAAAATGCAAAAAGATGAATATTTTTTCATCAAATAGTCAAATAAAATTTTAATATAATAGATTTAATTTTTGTTGTAGTTCAAACTAATTACAACTAAATATTAAGGTTATGATTGAGCTTAAAAATGAAAAAATAGCTATTCCAATTGTTTTACTTGCTGGTTTATTGTGGTCATTTGGCCCTTTGGTAGTAAGATATATGGATGATCCTCACATGGTACCTTGGCAATATATTTTTGGCCGAGGACTTACCATTTTTATAATCTTAAACTTATATTTATATTTTGAGGAGGGAATAAACTTTTATAAAAATTATAAAAAAGTTGGTAGATCAGGCATAATAGGTGGATGTGGACTTGGTATTGCTATGGTTTCGTTTATTTACTCCATAACAAATACGAGTGCTGCAATTACGCTTTTATGTTTAGCAGCAATGCCTTTTTTTACAGCAATTTTGGCTTATTTATTTCTTAAGGAAAAAATCTCATTAAATGTTTGGATTTCTATTTTTATAGCTACAATTGGCATAATAATTATGGCCGTTGGAAACACAGAAAAGAATTCTTTCATAGGATTTCTTTTTGGCGTTACATCTTCAATCGGTTTTTCAATATTTTCAGTAACATTACGATGGAGAAAAGAAACACCAAAGTTCACAACTGTTGCTTTAGCAGGATTATTTTGCTTTGTTTTTGCTGGATTAATGATCTTAATTAACCAGCAACCCTTCTTCTCATCAAGTTATAATGGATCATTATTCTCTTTACATGGAACTCTAGTATGCCTTGGATTGATTTTATATTCAATAGGATCTAAAGCGATACCAGCAGCAGAATTAACTTTACTGTCTTTAACAGAAGTGATTGGTGGAATTTTTTGGGTTTGGTTACCACTTTTTGGAATAAATGAAATTCCATCAACAAATACTGTAATCGGTGGTTTTTTTCTTTTTGTGTCATTAATTTATTACAGTCTTATTATGAGATGGAACAAGAGATATATTGCACTAAATTAAAAATATTTTTGAAGTAAAGAGTCAAATGAATAATAAGACCATTGTAAATAGTTGGAATGAATGGGATCCACTTAAACATGTTATTGTTGGTAAAGCTGATGGATCTTGCATTCCAGCCCCAGAGCCTGCATTAGATGCAAAAGTCCCTGAAGACTCGGATATGAAAGGTCAGTTTGGTCCCAGAACAAAAGATACTGTTGATAAAGCAAATCAGTTATTAGATGATTTTTCAAATATTTTAATCAAACAAGGAATTAAAGTAGACAGACCTACACCCATAGATTTTAATCAAAAAATTTCTACCCCGGACTGGGAAGCTAAAACTATGTTTGGTTGTATGCCCCCACGCGACGTTTTACTTACAGTAGGTAATGAAATTTTAGAAGCAACTATGAGTTATCGTTGTAGATGGTTCGAGTATCTTTGTTATAGACCATTATTAAAAGAATATTATGAGACTGACCCTAACATGAGGCATGAGTCAGCACCCAAACCACGACTTACTGATGCCGATTATCGAAATGATTATTTATCAGATAAAATTGGTATAGAAAAAAGGTTGAAATGGACTGAGGATAAATATTTTGTGACAACTGAAGAAGAACCTTTATTTGATGCAGCAGATATTTTAAGATTTGGCAAAGATTTAATTGTTCAACATGGCTTTACAACTAATCTGAAAGGAATTGATTGGCTAAAAAGACATTACAAAGATCATAGAGTTCATGCAGTAAATTTTCCAGGAGATCCTTATCCTATACATATTGATGCAACTTTTACACCAATTAAAGAAGGTTTGATAATAAATAACCCTCAAAGAAAACTTCCAAAAGAACAAAGAAAACTATTTGAGAGAAACGGCTGGGAAATAATTGATGCTGCTCAACCAGCACATAATCAGCCACCACCACTTTGTTATTCATCTGTTTGGTTATCTATGAATATTTTAGTGATAGATTCAAAAAGAGTTTGTGTTGAAAAAAGCGAAAAATATCAAGCTGAACAATTAGACAAATTAGGTATGGAAGTTATTCCGGTTGAATTAAGAGACGCTTATGCATTTGGTGGAGGCCTTCATTGTTGTACAGCAGACATTTATAGAGAAGGTACTTTAAAAGATTATTTTCCAAAACAATAAGAGATTAAAGAAATTTAAATTTTCTTAAATTGATATTAATTTTCTTTAGTTTTATCTACATCAAACTTTTCTAATCCTGACGAATATTTTTTATTTATAATATTTTCTTCCTCTTCAAAAGCTTTCAATTTTTCTAATTCTTTTTGTCTTAATCTTTGGTCCCTTAAATTTTCTCTGTGCTCTCTAGCTTTTTGTTCTCTATCAAATTTTTCTTCCCATTCTTTAATTTTAATGTTTTCTAACTCTTTTTGTTTTTCCTCTTCCTCTTTAATTAATTTTAAAAGCCTTTCTTTTTTTCTTTTTTCTTTTAACTGAATATTTTTATGTTCTTCCTCTCTTACCTTTAGATCAATGTCTTTTCTGCTTTGTTCCTCTTCTTTTAATTTAAGATTTTTATCCTTATTCCTTAAATCATTTGCTACTGAAACTAAATTTTCATCTTTTTTAATTAATCTTTCATTTTCAACCTTTAAAAGATCTTCTTTAGATCTTATTTCTTTCTCTCTTTGCCTTAGTTCATCTTCTTTTTGTCGTAATTTATTATCCTCTTTTTTTAATTTCTCTTCCCAAAGCCTAAGTTCTTTTTTTTCTTTTAGAATTTCGTTATTTTCTTGAAGTTTTTTTAATTTTATTTCTTTTATTTTATTTTGTTCCTGTTTTTTTTTGAAATTTGCATAGGCACTACTTAAAGATTTAGTTGTTATTGAAGCTATCTTTGAAAGTCCACTACTACTATTTTTATATACAGTCTTTCTTAATCTAGATTTTGATTTTTTCTTTTTGATCATTTTTTTTAATAAAACTATTTGAACAAATAATTAAGATTGTTTCAATACTTTCTATTTAAAATAAAATTTTGACTGTTTATTTTGAGTTTCAACCTACAAGTGATTATTTTCTTAAACACATTATTTAAATATTTTTTTTGCATTAAACTGGCCAAAATATTATTAATTTTTCAATGAATAAATTTAAAAAATTAATAATTGCTTGTGACGGTGAATCCGCAAGTGGCAAGAGCACTGCTGCTAAATTGATCTCGAAAAAATATGGATTATTATTGATAAATTCTGGATTATTTTACAGATATGGGTCCAAATTATTAATTCAAAATAAGCCAAAAAATATAATTTCATTTTTAGAAAAGAAATTTAAAGATGTTTCCTACAAAAGTATTGCTAATAAAAATTTGCATACCGAGGAAATAAGCAATCATGTAGCTCAGTTAGCTAAAAATAGAAAATTTAGAGAAATAGTAAATAGATGCCAAAAAAAAATTATTAAGAATAATAGGAAAATTTGTGTAGAAGGTAGAGACATAGCCAGTAAAATTTTATCAAAGAATCCAAAATATGATTTAGCTTTTTATTTTAAATGTAATATTAATATAGCTGGTTATAGAAGATGGCTTGATTTAAAAAAAAAAGTCTCTTTAAGAAAAGTAAAAAAAGCTTTATATAAAAGAACTCAAATAGACAAAAAAAGAAAAAATAGTCCTCTTATAAAAGTAAAAGATGCAATCTTAATTAGAACAGATAAATTATCGAAAAAACAAGTTTTGGCTAAAATGTCTAAATTTATTGAAAAATTAAATTAATTTTATATTTGTTCCTTTTTATATTTAACTCCTTTTCTCTCCAATATTTCTTTTACTTTATCTGAATAAGGTTCTTCAATATGTTCTGTAGTTGGATTAAGTTCTATCCCAGCAGGAGTTATAGTTTGAGGCATTGCAACAAACTGTGAGTCTGGATTATCAACAGTTTGTCTTGATTTCATTCTGTAAATTCCAAAAAAACCAATTAATGTATGGAAGAAAAATAAAAATACAAAAAATCCATTTGGACCTACGAGGTCCATAAAAATTGAACATAAAAAGGGACCACTTATTGCACCAAGCCCAAATGCGAATTGAAGTCCTGCTCCTGCTGCTACAAATTTATCTTTTGATATATAGTCATTTGTATGAGCTAAAATTAAAGAAAACATTGGTAAACTACAAAATGAAAATAAAATAAAAAAGATATAAAACCAAGTTTTACTAGTTGCAAGATCTCCAGGTAAATACATTTGTCTAGAAACAATAATTGCCATTATTGAAAAAATTGCTGCACCAAATGTACTAAAAACTGTTACTTTTCTTCTATCATATAAATCAGATATTTTTCCTATTGGAAATTGAGCGATAGCACCTGAAACAGCTAATAGAAATGTTACAATTGATATTTCTAATATAGAAAAATTCATTGAACTTGCATAAACTGCTAGGAGTGTAAATAAAGCAGATTGTATAGTTCCATAAAAAAGAGAGCTGACCATTCCAAAAGGAGATGCATTATAAAGCTCTTTTAGTTTCATTGCTTTAATACTTTTAAAAGTTGGTGGTTTTTTTTTAGTTAATAAAATCGGTATCAAAGCTGCCGAAGTTATTACAGAAACTAGTATAAATGGTTGAAAGTTTTTTGGAGTACTAAAATTTAAAAAAAACATACCAATACCTAAAGAACCATAAAGTATCACCATGTAAATAGATAGAACACTTCCTCTATTTTTGTTACTAGATCTATCGTTTAACCAACTTTCAGCAACTGTATAAATACAAACCATACTTAAACCAGTTAATACTCTTAACAAAAACCATACGAAAGGACTAATGATTATTGAGTGAATTAAAATTACTAAAGATGCTAAAGATGCAAATGCAGCAAAAACTCTTATATGCCCCACTTGAGAGATTATCATTGGAATTGTAGCTGCACCGATGAAGTAGCCAACAAAGTATCCAGACATCATAAAGCCAGTGGAAGTTAAAGAGAATTCCTCTTGGACCGCTCTCACTCCAAGTAGAGAGCCTTGAAAACCATAAGCCATCATTATAAAGCTCATTCCAAGGAATAGTGCCCAAGAATTTTTTAAAACTTTGTTCATAAAATTGCAGTAACTATTTGCGATCTATTATTAAATCAAGTCTTAATTGTGACAAGTTAAGAGTTTTTAAGCTTTATAAATGAGTGAACCCCTATAGTTATAATTATAATAATACCCCCAACAAGTGTTTCTATGCTTGGCTGTTCTTTTATAAAATACCAGACCCAAATTGGACCTATTATCGTTTCTAACAGGAAAAATAAATTTACTTCTGCAGCAGTTATAAATCTCGGTGCAATAGTTACTAAAACAAAAGGTATTGCAACGCAAATTACACACATTAGTGGGACGATATAAATATCTGTTCCCACAAGTATGAAGCTTTCAATGAAAAATAAAGCAAATAATGCAACAAATAACTTACCAACTACCGCAGCTGGTACTAAATTTTTAGCCTTCCCCGACCTAATCGTTATAGCACCAACTGCTAAACCTATTGCAGTGATAAAACCTAAAATATCTCCGAAAAAATTTCCTACACTTATAGAGTCAAAAAAGATAAAGATAACAGCTAAAAAAGTTATTAAAATCGATATCCAAGTTTTATTATCAGGGGGTTCTTTTAGAAAAATTGCACCTAAGACTGCCGATAACATTGGAGCAGTGGCTACCATTATGAGAGTATTAGAAACATTAGTATTTTGAATGGAAACTACAAAGGTAACATTAGTAATACTAAATGTAATAATATAAATTATTCCATGTAATCCACTAGAAAATAAAATTTTAAAAAAATTTAGTTTATAAATAACAAGCATTCCAAAAAAAACTGTAAAAAAGGGTATAATACCTCGATAAAAAACTAATCCCCATGTATCAATATAAGACAATCTAATAAATAAAGAATCTGGTGTAATAAACATTACTGCAATAAAAGCAAGTAAAGAACCTTTTTGTTGATAAGTTAAATTATTCAAGCTTTTAAATCTTTCCAAAAAGTTTTAGCAAGGTTTATATTTGACAAATCGTAAAAGGTTTTTAGTCCAGTTGGCGAAGTAACATTGATATCACCATTAAGTTTTTGACCAATAAAATCAATACCTGCAAAAAAAATTTTTTTTTGTTTAAGATCTTTTGCGATATAATTAGATATTTTAGTCTCTTTTTTAGTTAATTTAGTAATAATAGGTTTTGCACCCTTGCTCATATTACTTAAAAAAGAATTTTTTTTTGGAATCCTTGAGATAGCACCTCTTACTTTGCCATTTATTATAAAAACCCTTTTATCACCTTTTATTATGTCAGGTAAAAATTTTTGACACATAACGTGATCATATTTTTTAATAAACCTATTAATAAGATTTAATTTGAAATTATCTAACAAATAAATATCATTTCCACCAAAGCTATGAATAGGTTTTATAATTACTTTTTTACACCTTTTAAAAAAATTTTTAATTTCAGAAATATTCTGTGTAAAAATAGTAGGTGGCATAAATTTTAGAAACTTAGCAGAATAAAGTTTCTCTGATATATTTCTTATTGATGTTGGATCATTAATAATTTTTACCTTATTTTTGATATTCTCTAATATGAATGTAGTTGAAATATATTCAAGATTAAATGGAGGATCTTGTCTTATAAGTATAAACTTACATTTACTGAGATCTAATTTTTGATTTTTGATTATTTTATAAAAATTCTTATTAGTATAACTAAATTTAACAAAAGAGCCTTTGGCAACTACTTTTTTATTAATAATTGATAAGTTTTTTGGAGTAAAATAAAATAATTTATAATTTTTATTTTGAATTTCATTAGCCAAAAAAATAGTTGTATCAGTTTTTGGGTTCAATTTAGAAAGATGATTTCCTTGAATTGCAATAATTTTATTTGTCATATAATTCTTTTAAATCTTCATTTTTTGAAAATTTATTCATCATATGTTCAGCATTTGTAATCTTATTATCTATTATCCTTTGTAAATGATTTAAAAATATAGTTTCATTTTTTCCTGATTTATTTAATACATCTCTATTCTCCAAACCTTTTTTTGAGAGATCTAATAGAGTTGACGACCAGTAAAGAAGATCTTTACCCATTAACTGGGTATTAAAACCTTTGTATGGTGCTTCCAAATACGCATTAATTATTTTGTCTTTATCCCAAGAAGAAATTAAATCATAAACTTCATCCAAATTTCCGTATAATAATCCGACAAAAAAGGCAGGCCCAGCACATAAACAATCCCAGCCACATGTATCCATAGATCTGACTTCAATATATTTCTTTAATCTATTTTCTGTAAAAATTGTGCTCAAGTGATTAGATAAATCTATTTCATCTGGAATTTTATTATCAATCTCTTTAATTTTTCCATCCATAAAATCTTTAAAGGTATACTTATTTCCAGAGATATATTTTTCATTTTTTCTGATAAATAACAGTTGATGGTCAATTATGTAATCAGCGTATTTTTCAAAATCTAATTTTTCTAAAAATAGTTTTGGTAAACCACCTCTAGAAGTATTTTGCCAGACTTTAGATCGATATGAAAGATATTTACTATTTTTCTTTTCAACAATTGATGAATTTGCAAATAAACTAATAGTTAGTGGAACTATTGAATTTGCTATTTGAAATTTTTTCAAAAAATCATCTTCAGACTCATAATCAATATTTAGCTGCGTTCCACAAGTCCGGTACATCATATCTAAACTTAGTCTGCCATTTTTTGGCATATCTTTTGTCATTATTTTGTATCTTTGCTTAGGATTATTTGGAATTTCGTCTAACTTTGATATGGGATCAAAACCAGCACTAACAATATTTATATCTAATTTTTTTGTTACTTGTTTTAATTCAAAAAGATAATCATAGGATTCAGCACATCCTTCATGAATATTATTTAATTTATCACCAGACAATTCAATTTGATTTCCGGGTTCTAAAGTAATATTTTTACCACCTTTGTTAAGAGCAATAATATTCTTTTCTTCTAAAATCGGATTCCACCCAAACTCCAGCAGAGCTTCAAACATTTGTTTTATTTTTGAATAATTAACTCTTGAATTATCTTGATTATTGAATAAAAATTTTTCGTGTTCAATACCTATTTTAAAATCTTTAGTTTTTTTAATGCCTGAATTAAAATATTCAATTATATGTTCTTTGGAAATGATCATAAGACAACTAATAATACTTTATTGGTAAATTTTAAATAGCAGAATACGGTTTTCTTGAAAAAATTTTTATTACCATAGGTTTAAAGAAATCTAATGGAAATGATTTGTAATTTGGGTCAAAAGAATTTTGATCATAATTTTCACAAAAATTAATAGTGTCCTTATAATATTTATGATCTTTATATTTATCTCTCCTATTTTTATCTCCACCTAAATGATGAGCGTAATAAAACATCTGGAATTCACCATGTTTTTCAATTATCCAGTGTGTCCTCTCAGAAACATAGGGTTTGAGAATTGATGCTGCATATTCTGAATGATTCATTGGTGCTAATTCATCACCAATATCATGCAACAAAGCTGCAACCACCATTTCTTCATTTTCATTTGCTTTATATGCTCTTGTGGCACTCTGCAATGAATGTTCTAATCTAGAGATTTGATAACCTTCTAGTGTGTCGGTAAGACTAGACAAAAATTTTAATATTCTTTCAGCAGTTTTACTAGCAAAATCTTTTTCGTTTTTATCTAACAAAAGATAATCCTCTTTAGTTCCATTTTTCATTTCTGTAAAACTTACTTTTTTCATTATTTAATTATTTGTAGCAGTGCTTAATAACGATAGTTGAGTGATTTTACTGTCACCAAGTTCATCGACAGGTTTTACAGGATAGTCACCAGTGAAATAGTGATCTGTTAGTTGAGGATAGGTCTCATTCCTTCTATCAAAACCAATAGCTTTATATAAACCATTGATTGATAAAAATTTTAGAGATTTTGCACCAATATATTCACATATTTCATCATTAGATTTATTCGCCGCTAGCAATTCTTTTTTTGTAGGAGTATCTACTCCATAAAAATCTGGAAATTTTATTTCTGGACAAGCTATCATTACGTGAACCTCCTTTGCTCCAGCATCATATAACATTTTAACAATTTTATGTGATGTAGTCCCTCTGACAAGAGAGTCATCAATAAGAATAATCTTTTTATTTTTTATTGTTGTTTCATTTGCATTCAACTTTAACTTTACTCCTAAACTTCTTATTTTTTGGCTTGGTTCGATAAAGGTCCGACCAACATAATGATTTCTTATTAAACCATGTTCAAAATTTATCTTAAGTTCCTGAGAAAAACCAAGCGCAGCTGCATTTCCAGAGTCAGGTACCGGTACTACAATATCAGCATTAATATTATTCTCTTTTGCTAGTTCTTTTCCCAAATTTTTTCTATGTTCATAAGCAGTTTTGTTATCTAGTAGACTATCTGGTCTTGAAAAGTAAATATATTCAAAAACACAAGGGCGCACTTTTTTTGGTGGAAAGGGTTTAATACTGATCAATTTATTATTTTCTATTAACACAATTTCTCCATTTTCTACTTCTCTTAAAAATTTGGCGCCAATTATATCTAACGCACAAGTTTCTGAGGCTAGTACATAACTATTTCCTAATTTACCAATTACCAAAGGTCTTATTCCGTAAGGATCCCTTACTCCAATTAAAGAATTTTGAGTAAGCATCACCAATGCATATCCTCCCTGAATTTGAAAAATAGCATCGACAACTTTGTCTATTGTTTTTGGTCTCTTAGATTTTGCAATTAGTTGAACAATAGTTTCTGTGTCAGATGTAGTATAAAAAATAGCACCTTCTTCAACGAGTTTATTTCTTAATGAAATTGAGTTTGTTAAATTTCCATTATGGGCAACTCCAATTCCTCCAGCATTTGTATCAGCAAAAAAAGGCTGAATATTTCTTAAAGTATTATTTCCAGTCGTGCTGTATCGATTGTGGCCTATAGCATAATTGCCTTTAAGATTATTTAGAACCTTTTCCTTATTAAAATTATCACCCACTAATCCAAATCTTTTTTCAGAAAAATATTTCTTACCATCAAATGATACAATTCCACATCCTTCTTGACCTCTGTGTTGTAATGCATGAAGACCTAGAGCTGTTAAGGCTGATGCATCTTTGGCGTTACTTATACCAAATACTCCACACTCCTCCTTCATTTTAGGATTATAGATCTTCAATTTTCTCTTTTGAATTTTGATATGTTTTTTCATTAGGAAGTTCTTTTAATAAGTAATTACTACCTTTTTCTAAATATGGAAAGACGTATGATTTATCTAAATTTATCGGCCATTTATCGTAATTATACACTATATGAACTCCTGAAAATATGAAGATACAGATAATATAAGCCCTAATAAATCCAAAAAAGAATCCAAACAGCGTATCTAAACTTCCGATTCCAGTGTAGCTTATTGCTTTACTGATGCCCCTATTTATCATCAGCACAATAAATATTACAATAATAAAAATTGTAATTCCAAGCCCAATATCAAGAACATATTGATTATCAATGACACCCTTAAAATAAGGTTTTACCAAAGGGAATATTATTAAGGTTAGTACATAAGCTAATAGCCATTTAGCCATAGACAAAATACTCAAAACAAAACCTTTTTTATAACATTTTATTAAAGATAAAATCGTGATGATTAAATAGATGAGATCAATAGAGGAGATGAAATCATAAAATTCTTTAAATACACCTTGCATTTGATTATTTTTCAAAAGGCTTTATTAGCAATATTAAAGATGGAAGCAGCGTAAGAACAGATACCATTGCTAGTAACATTGCAAGACCAGTAAAAATACCAAAATATATTGTAGGAATAAATTTCGACAAAACTAAAATTGAAAAACCAAAAACAATTGTTATAGATGTGTTCAAAATTGCCTTACCAACAGTTGCGTGACATAGTTCAAGAGTTTTCTTATAATCTCCTAAATCTTTAAACTCCTCTTTAAACCTGTAAATATAGTGAATACTATTGTCAACGGCAATTCCTATAGTAATCGCAGCGATTGTAATAGTCATCATATCTAGCGGAATACCAAGTAGCCCTATAATTCCTAAAATAAAAAAAGCAGCAATAAAATTTGGAACTATACCAATAAGAGATAATCTAATATTTTTAAAAAGGATTAAAAACATTAAGAATATTCCCACCATTACAAAACCCAAAGTAAGAATTTGCGATTTAAAAAGACTTTGAAGTAAATTATTAAATAGTATTAAGACACCAGCAAGCTTGAACTCATCATCTTTGAGTTTTAGTTTTTCTCTCAAGTCATATTTAATTTTATTAATTAAGTCATTTCTTCTTAAATTTTCTTGGGAGTCTATTATTCTTAAACTAATTCTAGCCTCATTATTTTCAATAGAAATATAAGGATCTATTATTTCGTTTTTAATAGAGGGAGGTATTTTTGAATATAATACTCCCATCTCTAAAGTACCCAAGGGTTTATTATTGTTAAGCATAGTAGCAACATCGATGATTGATGAAAATGATAAAACTTTGCCCACTTGTGGAAGATTATCAAGATAATTATGTACAGAGGCTATTTTGTCAATTTTATCTTTAGTAAACCAGTACTTTTCATCATCCTTCTCGCCTTCATCACCCCAATCCTCAAATTCATCTTCTTCATCTATCTCCTTTTTTTCTTTTTTAGAAAATTTTAAAATTACTTCAAGTGGTGTTGTACCACCTAACTTGTCATCAATCAGTTTCATTCCTCTATAAATCTCAGTTTTTTTACTGAAATAATTTATAAAACTATTTTCAACTTCAAGACGACTGATACCCACAAAGCTTAAAATGATTATTATTCCAGTAATAGAAAAAATTATTTTGTAATGATTTTGAGATATATTCGAAAAATAACTTGTAATTATTGAGTTTTCTTGTTTTTTTAAATAAATATTTTCTTTAGGCACAAAATTTATTAGGGTAGGGAGCAACGTAAAAGTTATTAGAAAAGATACAATTAAACCCATTGTCATCATCCACCCAAAATCAATAATAGGTTTAATCTCGCTAAAAATTAAAGATAGAAACGCAATAATTGTAGTCAGAACAGTATATAAAATTGGCCAAAACATTTTAGAAGTTGTAAGTGTTAATAAATCTAAAGTGTTCTTATTTGGATTACTTTCCTTAAGCTGTAAAAATCTAGTGCTCATGTGAATATTCATTGCCATAGTAAGAATAAGCATAAGCGCAATAAAGTTTGAGGAAATGACAGTTACTTTCCATCCTAAAATACCAAGAACACCCATCATGATTATTACAGAAAAAAAACAACTACTTATTGGTACTATGATCCAAATAATTTTTCGAAAAACAAACCACAGAGTTGCAATAATAAATAAAAAAACCCCGATACCAAAAACAATAATATCACTTTTTATGAACGTCATCATATCATCTGCTATCATCGGTATACCGCCTAAATGTATTATACCAACATCATCATAACTTTTGATTACATCACGTATTTCAAGAATATTTTGGTGATTTTGTTTTTTTATTTTTTCTTTGAATTCTTCAATCTCTTTTTGCGTCCTTTTATCAATATCAATTAATTCATCATTTTTTTTAATATTAACGATTATTCCACTGGTCTTACCATCTTCGCTAATAACAAAATTTCTAAATACTGGACTACTAATAATTTCATTGAAACCTCTATCTCGATCAATATCATCATCTTTAAGAGTTTTAAAATCCTGAAGTCGTTCTTGAAGTGGTATGTCCGAATTATTTAATAATGGAACATCTAATAATGTAATTACACTATGTACCCAACTTAAGCTTTGAATTTTGTATTTTAGGCTTAAAAGGTTATTAATTGAAATATTTGAAACCATACTTTCATTTGGCGTATAAGTTAAAATCAAAAAATCTTTAGAGCCATATCTCTTAGATATTTCTTGAAGATATTTAAGATCAGGATCGCCATCAATTAGTAGAGTTTCAGATGAAGCATCTAATTTGAAATTCTTTGAATGATAACCAAAACTTAATAAAGTTAGTAGAAGTATTACAAATATAAGCTTAGGATATCTAAGAATAAAATTCTGATAAAATTGGCTTATCATTTTATCCTTTTATAAGGGAATTTAGTTGTTTTGAGTATCCTTAAATTTGGTGAACATTGCCTCAAACTCTAAAAATACATTTCCGGTAGGTCCATGTCTCTGTTTACCTATAATCAATTCAGCTAAATTTGAAACCTCATTCATTTTTGCTTGCCATTCAGCATGTTCGACAGTGGCTGGTTTTGGCTCCTTATTTTCCAAATAATAAGACTCTCTATAAACGAACATCACAACATCAGCATCCTGCTCTATAGAACCAGACTCTCTCAAGTCAGATAACTGTGGCTTTTTATTATCTCTTTGTTCAACTTGTCTTGAAAGTTGAGAGAGTGCTAAGACTGGAATTGATAATTCTTTCGCAATTGCCTTAAGACCTTGAGTAATTTCGGAAACTTCTTGTACTCTTCCATCTTTGTAATTTAGAGTTCCTCTCATTAGTTGAATATAATCAACTATGATCATATCGAGCCCATGTATTCTTTTAATCCTTCTTGCTCTATTGCTCATTGCGGCAATCGTTATAGCTGGAGTTTCATCTATAAATAAAGGCAATTCAGATATATTTTTTGAAGTTTCTAAAAATTTATCAAATTGTTCATCTGAAATTCTGCCACGTCTAATATCATTCGATTTAATTCTGGATTGTTCAGCTAAAATTCTCGTAGACAACTGTTCAGAAGACATTTCTAAAGAAAAAAAAGCTATTGAAGATTTTCTTCCACTATCTTGTAATTTTTGAGCAGCATTAAATGCAATATTAGTTGCTAAAGCAGTTTTACCCATTCCAGGTCTACCCGCAATTATTACAAGATCTGATTTGTGTAGTCCTCCAAGTCTATCATCCAAATCTCTTAATCCAGTTGGAACACCAACGATACCTTCTTCATTTTTATAAGCTGCAGATGCCATATCGATTGTTTGTTTCATTGCCTCATCAAATTTAATAAGTGAGGAATTAAAAGAACCTTTTTCAGCTAAATCAAATAAAAGTTTTTCTGAATTTTCTATTATAGTTTGACCATTAATATTTAGGTCATTTACTTTTGCTGTATCAATTGTTTGTTCAGAAATTTTGATTAATTCTCTTCTAACAAACATATCATATATAATCTTAGAATATTCAGTTGCCTGTCTAGTAGATGTTGAGAATTTCGTAACTTTAACTAAATATTCTGGCACATTTAAATCATCTTTTTCATCTTCAAAATAATTTTTTAATGTAATCGGATTTGCAAGCATTCCTCTGTAAATCAGTTTCTCAATGGCAGAAAATATTTTTTGATGCATAGGATCATAAAAGTTATTGCTTGAAATAATTGTATTTATTTCATCAAAAATTTCATTAGTAACAAGTATAGATCCTATTACTGCCTGTTCAGCCTCTATATTATTTGGTAATGCTTTAAAATTATCTTGGACAACATTTAAAATGTTATTTTCCATATTCAAATATTACAAGAAAAATAAATTTAGAAAAATAAAAAAAAATGCTGGGGAAAAAATTGTATAATTATTGAATACTTTCCTCTGACTGAACGTCGATAGTTATTTCAGCATCAACTTCAGAGTGTAAAAATATCTTAACCCTAAATTTACCTAATGATTTTATCTCATAGATTGGTTGTATCATCGAAGGCTTTATATCTATTTTGTTTTTATAATGAATCAATTTTGAAATTTCTGTAGGTTTCACTGATCCATAAAGCTCATTATTCTCAGTACTTAATTTTTTTACAATAAATTCTTTTTTATTAATTTTTTCAAAAATTTTTATTGCAGACTGTTTTTTTTCGTTATCTTTTTTTGAAAGATCGTTTTTTATCTTTTGGACTTGAGCAATATTCTCTTTTGAGGCATATAATGCTTTTTTGTTAGCTATTAAGAAATTTCTTCCATAGCCTCTTTTTACATCTATCACCTCACCTATAGAACCAACTTTTTTTAGATTTTCTAAAAGGATAACTTTCATTTTATATTAAAGCCAGATTTCTTGCCCTTTTAATTGATAGTGACAGCTCCCTTTGCTTTTTTTGGCTAACATTTGTAATTCTAGAAGGCAAAATTTTACCGTTTTCTGAAACATATCTTTTTAATAATTTTATATTCTTATAGTCTATTTCAGGGGCTCCTTTAACAGATAATGGGCAATTTTTTTTAAATTTATATTTGTTTGGCTGGAAAATACTTAGTTTTGCAAAATTACTTTGAGAATTTTTTTTATTTGTTTTTTGTCTCTTAGGCATATTTATTTTTTTTGATCCTCTTTTTTCTCAACTTCATCTTTTTTGGAAAAGTAATTTGTCTTTAAATCAAATTTTTTTACTTTAACAGTTAGACACCTTAGTAATTTTTTATCTAATAATTCATTTTTTTCCAATTCATTTATTATTTTACCATTACCTTTCAATTTAAAATGAATGTAACTGCCTTTTTTATTTTTTTTAATAAGATATGAAAGGTTAATAAGTCCCCAATTTTCTGTTTTAACAATCTCACCGTCGTTTTTTTCTACAATTTTTGAATATTTTTCTGTTAATTGCTTAATTTCACTAGGTGAAGTATCTTGTCTTGCTATAATGGTATGCTCGTATAAATTCATTTATGTTATAAATTAAAAAGTGAGGATATACTATTATAAACCTTCAATTACAATAGTAAAAAGGGCAGATAAATAGGTTTTTTTATATGTTTTCAGTAATTTTTCCAGGTCAAGGATCGCAAGCTATCGGGATGGGAAAAGAGTTTTACGACAAGTTTAATTTAGTTAAAGATTTATTTAAAAAAGCCGATGAAGTTTTGGAAATACCTTTATCAAAAATTATTTTGGAGGGACCAAAAGATAAATTAGATCTTACAATTAATACACAACCGGCAATATTTCTTGTTAGCTATTCAATATTCTCTGTAGCAACAAAGGAGTATAATGTAAATTTAGATAAAGCTAAATATTTTGCTGGGCATTCACTTGGTGAATACTCAGCTTTATCAGCTGCAGGTTATTTAAATTTTTCCGACACAATAAAACTTTTGCGCACAAGAGGAAGTGCAATGCAAAATGCGGTAAGTGAAGGCGAGGGTGGAATGCTTGCAATATTAGGATCTCAAATAAAGATTATAGAGGAAATTTTAGAGAATAATAAAAATAATTTTAATGTCCAGATAGCTAATGACAATTCAGAGGGTCAAATTGTAATTAGTGGAAGAAAAAAAGATTTAATTGGATTGACAGATATTTTAAAATTAAAAAAAATAAAAAATATTAAACTTCCAGTAAGCGCACCTTTTCATTGTAAATTAATGAGTAAAGCCACTTCAATCATGAGAGAGCAGATCGAAAAAACAAAATTTGATGACTCAAATAAGCGATTAATATCTAATGTGACTGCTAGCGAAATATCAAATAAGGAGGAACTGAAAAAATTATTAGTTGATCAAATTGAGAACAGAGTTAGATGGAGAGAAAGTATAATTAACATGATTAATAAAGGTATTAATCATTTTATAGAGATAGGACCTGGAAAAGTACTATCTGGACTTGTTAAAAGAATAAATAAAGATGTAAAAATTGATATAATTAATGGTGAGAGTGATATAAATAATTTAAGAATATGAAAGATCTAAATAATAAAAAAATCATTGTTACTGGGGCAACAGGTGGTATTGGAAAATCAATTGTCGAAAGTTTAAGTAAAAATGGAGCAAAGGTACTCGCCACAGGTACAAAAAACGAAAAGCTTGATAAATTAAAGGCAGATTTTAAAAATATAGAGATACTTAAATTTGATATCTCTGACACTTCTAAAATTGAAGAATTTATTGAAAATGCTTTTAATAAATTAGGTGGAAATTTAGATTGTTTAGTTAATAACGCTGGCATTACTCAAGATAACTTAGCAATAAGAATGAGTTTAGATGAGTGGAAAAAAGTTATAGATATTAATCTTACTTCTACATTTTTGTTAAGTAAGTTTGGAGTAAAAAAAATGTTGAAGAATAAATCTGGCAAAATTATAAATATAACTTCTGTTGTTGGTCATACCGGAAACCTAGGTCAAGCCAACTATACAGCATCAAAAGCAGGTATTATTGCAATGTCAAAAAGTCTTGCAATTGAATATGCGAAAAAGAATATAAATATTAATTGTATCTCTCCAGGATTTATCAAAACTAATATGACTGAAAAAATTGATCCAAAATTTAAAGAAGTTATAGTTTCTAAAATACCCTCAGCCAGACTAGGGGATCCAGAGGATATTGCAAATGCTGTTCTTTTTTTGGCATCTTCTCAATCAGATTATATCAATGGTGAAACTCTCCATGTTAATGGAGGCTTGTATATGGCTTGACAAAACAGGTAATTAAACTATTAAGAATTTAAACTAATTAAATAAGGATTATTATGTCAGAAGATATCTCAAGCAAAGTAAAAAAAATAGTAGCTGATCATCTTGGAATAGATGAAGCTAAAGTCACAGAGGACTCAAGCTTCATAGATGATTTAGGTGCTGATAGCTTAGACACAGTTGAATTAGTAATGGCTTTTGAGGAAGAATTTGGATCAGAAATTTCTGATACTGAGGCAGAAAAAATATTAACTGTTGGTGATGCAGTCAAGTTTATAGAAAGTAAAAGTAATTAGAAAAATTAATGCCACAAAAAAAAGGTGGGATTATGATTATATTATCATCCCCATCTGGAGCAGGTAAAACAACTTTAGTTAAATTACTTTCCGAGAAAAATAATTTTTTTATTTCCACTTCACATACTACAAGGAAACCTCGACAAAATGAGATTGATGGTAAAGATTATTTTTTTGTTAGTGATGATGAATTTAGAAGATTAATTAAAAATGATGAATTCCTGGAATATGCTAAGGTTTTTAAAAATTTTTATGGGACCTCAAGAACTCCAGTAATTCAAAACCTAGAGAAGCAGAAAAATGTAATTTTTGATATTGATTGGCAAGGAGCAGACCAGATAAAGAATAAAAAATTAAATTATAAGTTGATTACTTTCTTTATATTACCTCCAAGCAAAAAAGTTTTATTTGAAAGACTCTCTAACAGAGACATGAAAGATAAGTTGATAGCTGAGGAAAGAATGAGGCAATTTGATAGAGATGTTCTTCATTGGATAAATTATGACTACGTTGTAATCAACGATAATTTAGATGAATGTTTTTTAAAAATACAAAAATTGATTAACGCTGAAATAAATAATGGATCAAAAGATTATGACAGGGAATTTATAAAAAAACATATTGAAAAGTTAATTTCTTAAGTTTTCGAATTCTTTAGCAATTAAATAATAATCTTCAAAATTTAAATTTTGTGGTCTCAGATTTAGATCTATTCGCAGTTTATCAGCCACCAAATTGGCATTTCTAAATAAGAGATTAAATGATTTCTTTATTTTTTTTCTTTTTTGATTAAAAAAAATTCTTGTTACTTTTTCAATTGTTTTAGGACTATCTAGTTTTAAAAATTTTTCTTTGGGCGTAAAAATTAATAGACTGCTTTCAACTCTGGGCTTAGGTTTAAAAGAATTTGGGTTGATATCAATGATCTTCTTTATATTTAATCTCCAATTACAAATTATTGAAAGTCTTCCATAAGTTGACGTATTGAACTCACTAACAATTCTATCAGCAACTTCTTTTTGAAACATAAGAATTAATTTTTCAAACCATACTTTATTATCAAGATTTAAAATCCATTTTATTAAAATTTCAGTTGAAATGTTGTATGGCAAATTTCCAAATACTATTAACTTTTCTTCAGATAATAAATTCTCGTTTACTTTTAACACATCATCATTAATAAATATTATATTCTTTGTAAATTGTTTTTTTAATAGATTTAATAATTTAGTATCTTTTTCGATTAATAGTATTTTCTTTGGCTTTCTCCTTATGATTTCTTTTGTAAGATTACCTGTACCAGGTCCAATCTCCAAAATATTTTTATTCTCGATTTTTGCACAATTTATAATTTTATTTATAATATTTTTGTCAAACAAAAAATTTTGTCCAAGGCTCTTTTTTGCAATAATTTTCACTTACCTAAATCTAAAAATTTGATAGCCTCTAAAAGACTTTGAGGATTTGACTTATTTTTACCAATCATTTTGAAATTTGGACCATGGTCTGGTGATACTCTTAGAAATGGAAGGCCAAGGGTTATATTAATAGCACTAAATCCCTTTAAAGCTTTTAGAGGAGCTAGCACTTGGTCGTGATACATGCCAACTATCACGTCAAATTTTTTATAATTTTGCTCAAGAAATATCGTATCAGCTGGAAAAGGACCAATTACATTTATTTTCTTTTTTTTCAATATTTTGATTGCTGGCTCAATAATATCCACTTCTTCACTTTTACTAAAAAAATTTTCACAATGAGGATTTAAACCTGTTATTGCAATACGAGGTTTCTTCAAAAATTTCTTTTTAAAAAAATTTGATATTAAAATTGATTTAAAAACAATATCTTTTATTTTTATTTGTTTCGGGACTTTGCTAATAGGTAGATGAGTTGTGATAGGGGAAACTGAAAGTGATTTATTGAAAATTAGCATTGCGAAATTTTTTTTTACACCTAGTCTTGATGATATATATTCTGTAATACCCTGGTATTTTCCTGTAAGAAAAAATTCTTTTGAAATAGGCCCATTTATGAGGCCACTTATTTTATTATTATAAATTATATTAAGAGCTTTATCGAAACATCTTTTTATGTACTTTTTTGATTTAAAAGAAATCTCCTCAAATGGTCGATTAAAATTATAATCTACATTTATAATATTAATTTGATTATTTTTAATGTTTTTTAATTTACTAGATTCTAATTTTATCGAGTTAAGTGTTAATTTAAAACCTAATTTTTTAAATTGAGAATTAATTAAGTTAATTGATCCAATTAAAATAATTGGTTTTTTATTTTTGTATTTATTTAGAGATTTAGCAAATAATTCCGTGAAAACACTATTTGGCTCTCCACAGATAATTAATATAGGTTTATAATTCATTGATTTGAGAATTTAATTTTATTTTATTGTAATAAATTAATGAAAAATTTTCGTATTGTCTTTGTTTCTCAATTTCGACCATTTTATTAATTAATTCATTTTCATCTAATTTTAAACTAACCAATTTCTTTTCATTAATTTTAATAATCATAAAATTATTTCCTAAACTAATAGTTTTCGTATACTCACCAGAATTAATCTTTTTTAGCTCGTCTTTTACTAACTGTGATAACTGGTTTTCATTCACTTTGCCAATTTTACCACCAAAATTTGCTGTATCAGAAATACTAAATTTATTTGCAGCAGTTTCGAAACTTATATTTTCAATGGTTTTTTTAATTTGCTCTTTTTTTAAAGCTAATTCTTTTGTATTTTTTGCTGAAAAAACTATTTCTGATAAATCATATTCAATAAGATTCTTATAATTTACTTTTTCATCTAAAACTTTTTTTCTTATTTTATTTTTATCAATCGTTATTTGGCTCTTGAATTTCTCAGCTATGAGCTGGTTCCACATAACCTCAATTTTCAATTTTTTTTCTACATCTGCTAATGAAAAATCAAATGTTTCAAGATATTTTTGAAAATCTGAAATATTTTGAAAATTTAGTTTTCTATAAACATTTTTAATAACATTTTTCATTAATTCGTCTTTATCGAAATTTTCAATTTTTATATATTTTTCTATTTCATTTTTTTTTATATTTTCTCTTATTAAAGACTCTCTAGCAATATTAAGAACTTCAGCTTTTGGAATTTTATTTAAATCTTTATTCAGAAATATAAGATAATTATATTCATTAATAATATCTTTATTTGTAATTATTGAATTATTGATTTTAAGAATTATTTTAAATTCTTCTGAAGCAACCAATTGAACGGTTAAGATTAAAAAACTTAAAAAAGAAACAATTAAGATTTTACAAAGTTTATTAAAGATTCTCATTAATCAATTTTTGGTAAATTTAAAGTATTATCAAAAGGCATAATGGTTACAGAGAAAGATACACTTTCCTCTGGCTCTAAAGCACCATCTCTATAATAATCTTTATTGTACTCTATAGCAGCGACCAAACAATCCATTTTATACTGATATATCAGATCATAATATTCAGTTAAATCTGTTGTTCTATTTTTTCTAGTTCTAAATAACAAATTTTTATTATCACTAATCTTTAGTGATGTTTCATTTGAGACAAAATGTGTAGTCCCTATTTCATCATGTTCTTCGATGAACTCAAAAGTACTTACAAAATTATTAATAGTAAACTTGGAGTCAATCTTATGATAGAGAAAATCATTAATATTATTATCGGTTAAAAAATCATATTGGAGATCTAGAATATCATTTAATTTTATCTTTGTTTGACCAATTAAATTAGATGTTTTTTGTCCTAAAAAACTATTTTTTGGTAAATCAAAATTTTCATTACCTCTAAATGAGGCTGCTAAATTTATACTTAATAATTCATTAGAAAGATTAGGATTATCGTATAATTTAAATTCATTTCCGAATGTCAAAGACTCTCCCCCTTCAATCACACCAGTAGAGTTGATTCTATCTATTGAATAAATGTTACTATAATCAATCATCCTACTTTCGTTACTTATATTTTTATTTTCTTGAGGGTTAAATTTTCCCACAATAATAGGAGTTATCGTGCTTGAATATTTTTGACCCTCTTTTTTAAATGGTAATTTTGAATTAAATTGAAAAATACCCCTAACGTTGTTCTCAGATTTATTTTTTAATGTATTGGAATTTTTAGATTGAGCATTGAAATTTTTTATTAAAAATTCAAAATTATTGATAAACCCCAATGTATTAATTGAGTCAAACGACTTAAATTTTAAATCATTAATGACAACTTTTTCATTAACATTTGTCTCAAATAATTTGTTATAGCCGGAGCTTACTATTTCCATAGTACCATTAAACCCAGTCTCCAAAACTTTCGACAAATTAAAATTTGGAAATATAAATTCATACTTATCACTATCATTTTCTTTAGTTAAATCTTCGTAAACCTCAGTATTAATGAAAAATTCTAAATCATTCTTGGAACCTTCAAATTCAATTTTCGAGTTTAAAGTACTGTTGGAACTAATTAATGGAGAACTAATATCAAAAGTTTTCAAATATTTGTCATTTGATACATTCTGAAATTGAAGATCAATTTTTGAGTAATCAAATAAATCGAAATTTGTTTGTATTGAAGATTTTGAAAAAAAGTGTGTTTGTGATGCATTACCACTAGATGCAAAAAAATTTTCATTTTTAATACTGGAGTCAAAAATATGATTAGAATTTTTAGTAACTTTACGATACTCGCCCTGATAAATATTTTCTTGGTTGTCGTAAAATCTTGGCGAAAAAGTAAAATCTGAACTTTCATTTAGCGCAAAAAAATAGGGAGTCTTTAAATAACTACTTGAATTTTGAGTTAAAAGGCTTGGTGCTAGAAAACCCGATTGTCTTTTAACAGTAGGGTCAGGATGAAAAAATTTTGGAAAATATATAACAGGCACATCATAGAATCTAAAGGAAGCATTTTTATAATTTATAATCTGATTCTTTTTATCATGACTCACTTCCTCTGCTCTCAAGCTCCAAGGTGGACAACCATCTCTTTTTTTGCAATTTGTATAAATACTTTTTTTCAATATCATATTATCTTTTTCTAAAATTATTGATCTGCCTTTAGCTCTCGGGAGGTATTCATCTTTAGACAATTTATTATCTTCATTAATTTTTACATCTTTACCTAAAATTCTTTTTTGTTTAAGGTCATAAAAGAGTTTTTCTATTTCATATTGATTAAGATTTTTATCAATTATGTTTGCATTATTCGCTCTTAGAATGTTTTCTCTAAAAGATAGAGTGAAGTCTTTAATTTCAATTTTGTTTGAGTCTGAGTCCTCTATAAAAGATTTTTGATTTGAGGAAATTTTTTTTGTCATCAAATCATAAGTTATATTTGAAGTATTAAAAAAATAGTTGTTTTCTATTTCAATTTTAGTGTTATCGATAGTTTCTACTATATTTTTATTTAAATTATATATAATTTTATCACTTTTAAGGATGACACCATTTTCAGTATTTTCAAAAATTACATTTTCTGAGATGGTATAAATTTTTTCATTTTCAATTTTTAGTTTATCTGCATAAATCTTATTACCATAATTATCAGATATAATAATGTTATCTTCGGCAACAATTAAATTCTTATCAATAGTTTCAATATTTGTAGCTTCAAACTTAATTTCATTAGAAAATACAGGAGTGTAAAAAAAAAATATAAATTTTGTTAAAACAAAAAAAATTATTAAACTATTTTTCATTTATTCTAATTAGATTTGTTATTATGATTAAAGATAAAATTATCTGTGGACCCCAAATAGACGTTAGATATGGAACATCTTTAGTTTCTATTATTACATTAAAAAAGTAGTTAATATAATAAATGATTACAGATAAAGCAATTCCTAGCGTAATACTTACCACTTTAGACTTATTATGTTTTATATTGAGCATCAAAATTGATCCAATACAGACCATTATTGCTAAATACAATGGATAAGAATATAACCTATGTTTGTAACCATTTAGCGTTTCTGTATTGTAACCTAACATTTCATAATCTTTTTTTAACTCTCCAAGTTTAAATAAATCTAATGATGATAAATTATCAAAAATTGAGAGCATTCTCTTCTCATCGAAATTTGAGAAAAATTCCAATTTTTCATATGATTTTGAATTGTTATCAGAATTGACTATAGGATTCTCTAGAACCCATATATTATTTTTAATATCAACTTTTTTTGAGAGAATGACTTTTGTCAATTTGAAATTTTGATCAAATTGAGAAATTGTAACATCAAATAATTTATCTTCTTCAAGTTTATCTGCATTTATGTAATTTATCGTTTCATCAACCTCATCTCTTATCCACAAACCATTACTTGTCACTACAGCAAGATATTTATCATCCTTTGTATATTGATTTTTTAAATCAAAATAAAAAAATTTAAGATTTGAAGAGATATTATAAAAAAATATAA
>CACGSR010000001.1:0-227775 GCA_902575785.1 uncultured Pelagibacteraceae bacterium | reverse complement strand
TAAAGAATATATTCTTGAAAAATTAGTTAAACTTCAAAAAGAAATATCTGTGATCCTCACTAGATTTGGTAATAATAATTACGAAATATATGAACCCATTGAAAATACCCACCAAAATCAAATTTTAAAATATTCAGAAATTCCAGCAAATATTAATAAAAAAATTTTAAATCAATCGAAAGACTGGGCAACTCGAATTGCAGAAGAATTAAAATATATTGGCACTTTATGTGTTGAATTTTTTATTGATAGAAATGAAAATTTATATGTGAATGAGATTGCGCCTAGAGTACACAATTCTGGTCATCTTACAATTAATGCATATAATATCAGTCAATTTGAAAATCATGTAAGAGCTGTTTGCTCACTTGAAAAAATTTCTTTAAAAAAATTATCTAATGCAAAAATGATCAACTTAATTGGAAAAGAAATTGAACCTTATCGGCAAAATTTCAAATTAAATGATCAAGAGTTCTTCTTTGATTATTTAAAAAAAGAGATTAAAGAAAAAAGAAAAATGGGACACATAACAACATTAAAATAAATGCTAAAATCTATAGAAGCAAACTTTGATCACCCAGAAGTAAACAAACTTTTAACTAAACATTTCATTGAATTAAGAACTGTATCACCTGAAGGAAGTACACATGTATTAGATATTCATGGGTTAAAAAATCCAACAATAAAATTCTGGAGTTTGTGGCAAAATGATAATCTATTTGGTTGTGGTGCTTTAAAGTTTTTAGATAAAGAACATGGAGAATTTAAATCAATTAGAATTCATGATAAGTTTAGAAATAAAGGTTACGGAATAAAAGTTATAGAACATTTAATTTATGAAGCAAAAAAATTAAATATTAAAAGATTAAGTATTGAGACAGGTGCAGGTAAATTTTTCAAACCAGCTAGGAAATTATTCGAAAAATGTGATTTTAAGCCTTGTAAGCCCTTCGCGCATTACAAAGAAGACATAAATTCAATATATCTCACAAGACTAATAAACAACGAATAGATAAAAAAAGAGATAAAATTATCAATTTTGTTGACAAATCTATTTAAATTATAAAGAAAGCTAATATTACTTAATTATAAGTAATAAATTAACTAAACAAAAAGTAAGAAGATAAATATGAGTCTACAAGGTAAAGTAAAGTGGTTCAATCCAACCAAAGGTTTTGGTTTTATTGAAAGAGAAGATAAAGAAAAAGATGTGTTTGTACATGTTTCAGCGGTAAGAGACGCTGGTATGAACGGTTTAGATGAGGGTCAGGCTTTGACTTTCGATGTTGAAGATGGTCCTAAAGGTCCTTCAGCAGTTAACTTAAAAACTGCATAATTTTCACGCTATCATTTATTGGCTATAAATTTTTTGATTAATCTTGATTTAAGATTAATTTTATTTGTAGCCAATAAACCATTCAGTAGGTTATAAAAGATTGATTTTAAAATGATCGGAATTTTAGGTGGAATGGGAACTCAAGCAGGACTTGATTTCTGTAATAAGTTAGCAGTTTTATATAGAGGTAAAGTCGATCAAGATTATCCTCTATTCATTCTTTATAATAAATCAAATGTTCCTGGAAGGCCTGAGTCAATAGGTATTTATACTAAAAAGTTAACAAACAAGATCAAAAGTAAAAAAAATAAAGAAAAATACCAATCGGTATTAAAAAGCTTAATCAAAGGTTGTCAGGTTTTAAAAAAAAGTAAGTGTAAATTTATAGTCATACCCTGTAACACAGCACATTACTGGTACGATGATTTAAAAAAAAAAGTAAGTTTACCTATAATAAATATGCCAAAAGAAGTTTTCGATTATACAAAAAATAAGTGTAAAATAAATTCAAAAATTGGTTTACTTGCTACTGAGGGAACTATTAAAACAGGTATTTACAACAAATTTTTTGACAAAAAATTTAATATAATTTCTCCAAACTCAGCTATTCAGAATAATTCAGTTAATAAAGCTATCAGATTAGTAAAAATGGGAAAAGTTAAAGAAGCTAATAGTATTATTAAATCCGCTATTGATTATTTAAACAAAAAAAAATGTAAAAGAATTATTCTTGGATGCACAGAACTCCCAATTGCTATATTCGCATTTAAATCGATTAAAACTATTAGATCTTCTAAAATATTTTTAGATCCTAATTTGATTTTAGCTAACGCAGCTATGAAACGATACCATCAAAAATAATGCAAGTTAAAGAAAGACCATATATTCTATACGTGGCTGAAAAAATTTATTTTGCTATTTCTGATATAAAAAAAAAAAATCAAAGATTTTCAAATGATGAAGCAATACAAGATTTTATTGGTTCTGATTTATATAAAGAAATAAGTAGTGGCAAATTTCACGATAGATGGTTTGAGCAATTAAAACAAAACAATTATCTGGATGAAAAAACAAAAAATAAAATACCAGATGAAACTATAAAACTTTTAAGAATTCAAAAAGATGTGATGATTAAACAATTAATTCAGTTCCCAGACTTGTATTACACAAAAAATAATTTTCCTTTAGAACTTTCTCAAAGAGCATTTGATCAACTTTGGAGAATATGTGAAAGTTATGAATTATGGTGTAAAGAAACAAAACAAAACAATCTTTTAAAGTTAAATATTATTGATTAGTTGGTTTAAAAATCTCATTTGCTCTATCTATTTTATTCTTAATCAAAACATAAAAATCCTCACTCTCTAATGTTTTTTTTTTAATATTTTGAGTTTCATTTTCTTCAATAACACGTAACTCTTTTAAATTTTCAATTGGAGTTTTACCAGTGTACTGTGTGATAAATTCATTAGATCCATAGCTCAAACCAGCTTGAAAAGCATTACCAGAGGACGATAAAGTATATGCAGGACCTATCATTGTTGATGGGGATGTGCAGCCATTTAATAAAATCACAACAATTAAAGCTAATAATATTTTTCTGTTAAACATAAGCACAAAACAATTTTAAGCATTTTAAAATACAACTCAAGGTAGTATTTGAAAACATTATTTTCATCAATAAATTTAACTAAATTTGATGATCTTATGTAAGAATAAAAGTTCTATAAAACCTGAAATGATCAGAATATTTCCACTTATATTTATTTTACTTTGGTCTTCAGCTTTTGTTACCACTAAGCCGATTGTTGACAATAGTGATCCATTTGCAGCTTTAGCTTTTAGATTTTTTTTTGTAGCCATAGGCTTTTATGTTTTTTGTATTTTTTCCAAAAATTCAGTAATTATTGAGAGAAAAAGTTTTGTTGAATCTTTTTTAAGTGGCGTACTTTTTCATGGAGTTTATTTAGGTGGTGTATTTTATTCTATCTCAATTGGGATGCCAACAAGTCTAGCTGCTCTTATTGTCACTTTACAACCCATTCTAACTAACGCTCTCAGTGGACCAATTCTAAATGAGAAAGTCTCAAAGAAACAATGGGCAGGAGTTTTTCTTGGATTTGGAGGAGCGAGTATAGTTTTAGGTTTGGATATAGGTTCAGATATTCCTTTTCTTGGATTTATTGCAACTATTATAGCTTTAATCGCAATTACAATATCTACAATTTGGCAGAAAAAATTAAGTAACAATCTACCTTTATCTGTTAGTAATTTTTATCAAGCTATTGGGGGTTGTTTTTTTCATATTATAATTATTATTTTTTTTGTAGACCCTTTTATTCATTTTTCAAAAACTTTTTTAATAGCCATAAGCCATCAGATTTTACTTGTATCTTTTGGAGCATTTACAATACTTATGTTTCTTATTAAGAAAAATTCAGCCAGCAAAACAGTTTCCGTATTTTTTTTGATACCTCCTACATCAGCTTTTATGGCATGGTTGTTCTTAAATGAAACACTTGCTACATTAGATATTCTTGGGTTTTTTATTGCATCAGTAGGCGTATATTTAGCAACAAGAAATGAATAATCGTATTTTTAAGTTATTAAAATGAATAAAAAGAATTCTAATTTTTATATTTAAAAAATTGATAAAAAGGGTTACTAATTAAAGAATTATATAATGCCTAAAATTAAATCTGACATAGAAATAGCAAGAAAAGCAAAAATGAAATCTATATCAAAGATTTTAGGCAAAATTAACGTACCTGATAATAGCAGTGCTTTTAGTCCTATGGGCAGGCATATAGCTAAAATTAATTTTAATTTTTTAAATAAACTTAAAAAAAAGAAAAATGGTAATTTAATATTAGTTTCAGCAATTACGCCAACTCCTGCAGGAGAAGGAAAAACAACTACTTCTGTAGGTTTAAATGATGGTTTGAATAAAATTGGAAAAAATTCAATTGTTTGTTTAAGAGAACCGAGTTTAGGTCCTGCATTTGGGATGAAAGGAGGAGCAGCCGGTGGAGGATATGCTCAAGTGGTTCCTATGGAACAAATCAATCTTCATTTTACTGGAGATTTTCATGCGATAACATCTGCACACAATCTTTTATCAGCATTGATCGATAATCATATTTATTGGGGAAATAAACTTAATATTGATGAGAAAAAAATTGTGTGGAAACGTGTGTTGGACATGAATGACCGTGCTTTAAGATTTATAGACATAAATACTGATGGAGTTGCAAAGGATTTTAAGAGAATTGAGGGTTTTGATATCACTGTTGCATCAGAGGTAATGGCAATTTTTTGTTTATCTAATGATTTAAAAGATTTAGAGAAGAGAATTGGTAATATAACTATTGCGTATAACAAAGATGGAAAGCCATTATTCGCTAGAGATCTCAATGCCCATGGTCCTATGACCGTACTACTTAAAGAAGCATTACGACCTAATGTAACTCAAACTTTAGAGAATAATCCTGCAATAATTCACGGAGGGCCATTTGCAAATATTGCACATGGTTGTAATTCAGTTATAGCAACTCAAACTGCTCTTAAACTAGCTGATTATGTAGTAACAGAAGCTGGTTTTGGTGCCGATTTGGGTGCTGAGAAATTTTTAAACATCAAATGCAGAAAAGCTGGTTTCACCCCAAGTTGTGTAGTTATTGTTGCTACAATAAGAGCATTAAAAATGCATGGTGGATTAGAAAAGAAAGATTTGAAAAAAGAAAATATTAACTCATTAAAAAAAGGTTTGGAAAATCTAGAGAGACATATACAAAACATTAAAAAATTTGGATTAGAACCAATAGTTGCTATTAATAATTTTATAACGGATACCAATAAAGAAATTAATATAGTCTTTGATTTTTGCAAAAAACTTAAAGTAGAGATAAGTGAATGTAAACACTGGGCTCAAGGTGGAAAAGGTGCAACTGATTTGGCAAAAAAAGTTGTTAAAATATGCAAAAATTCAAATAAGAAGAAATTTAGATATTTATATAAAACCAGTGATAGATTATTAGAAAAAATTGATTTAATTGCGAAACAAATTTATAGAGCTAATAAAGTTGAGATCAATGAAGAGGTTAGAGGTCAGCTTAAAATGTTTGAAAGCAGTGGATATGGCCATTTGCCGATTTGTGTAGCAAAAACCCAGTATAGCTTCTCTACCGATCCAAAGCTTAAAGGTGCACCATCAAATCATGAAATTTCAATTAGAGAAGTTAGATTATCCTCTGGTGCTGAATTCATTGTTGTTATTTGTGGTTCGGTGATGACAATGCCTGGTTTACCAAAAATCCCTGCAGCAGACTCTATCACATTAAACAAAAAGGGAGAGATTGAAGGATTATTCTAAATTTATAGTTTAAGTTTTTTGTTACTAATAATTGTTTTTATCAAATTAACCATTAGGGGTATTTTTTTTCTGTCAATTTTTTTCAAAATGAAAGGTGCAATCTCTCTGACTAATTGTTCTCCCTCAACAGTATCTTTAGGCATAAATTTTTTTTTAGCTAAATTAAACTTATAACCTTTTCCCAAAAAACTACCCATTTTACTATTTCTACCTCCAGCTGCACTAACATATAAATCCCCGACACCAGCGAGTCCTAGAGTTGTTTCTTCTTTGCCCTTAAAATATTTAGTAAGATATTTCATTTCATCAATCGATTTTTGAAATAGGTTAGATGATTCATTTAAACTTTGTCCTGCTCCAACTATCATTGCATATATATTTTTTATTGCAGAACAAACCTCTATACCCACAATATCTTTGGAGTATTCTGCTAAATAATAATTTGTGGAAATCATTTTTCCGATTAACTTTGCTTTATTTAAATTCTTGTTTGCAATAATAACACTTGTTCGTTTTTTTTTCGCTAACTCTTTTGCTAAGCATGGTCCTTTTAAGATTGATATATTTAATCTTTTGTAATTTTTTTCAAGTAATTGAGAGATAGTTAAAATTCTTTTATTTTTTTTTTCATATTTAAGTCCTTTTGTTAAAATTAAAATAGGTGTTTTAATTTCTAATTCACTTAATTCTTTACCAATGAAATCTATTCCAGACAAGCTTAATGCTATCACCATCAAATTGTAATTTTCCTCCAATAAATTTTTTGAATATTTTCTAAATTTTAACTTTTTGGGAAGACTTATCTTTAACGAAGAATGAAATTTTTTTTTTGAAGCTAAATTTTTGATAAAAACTTTATTATATGGTTCCGTGATGGTAACATCATTGCTGTTTTCTAAACATGGGATCGAAAAAGCTGAACCCATTGCACCACCTCCAATGATTAATATTTTTTTCATAAAATTTTCTTTTGTATAAATATTAATATAGGTTTATTTATAGTTTGAATATAAAAAAATTAATCGTGACTAACAGTGATACTTAAATAAGAAAATTTAAAATGAAAACTGATAAATGGAAACTATCTAAATTCTTATTAAATAAAAAGTTTAAATTTAATAGAGATTATATTCTAAAATATTTACCATCTACTTTATTGATTAATTCTTATAAAAACATATCAAAATGGAGAGGATATAATTCAACACCACTATTAAAATTGAATAAACTTAATAAAAAACTTAATCTTAAAAATATATTTTATAAAGATGAGTCAAAACGTTTTCATCTAAAATCTTTCAAAGCTCTAGGAGGAGCTTATGCGGTAGAAAAAGTTTCAAAAAATGGGAAAAAAATAATAGTTTCATCAGCAACCGCCGGAAATCATGGAAGATCTGTAGCATGGGGGGCAAAAAGATTGAAATTAAAATGTAAAATTTTTGTTAGTCAATATGTAAGTGAAACTAGGGTAAACGAAATAGAAAAATTAGGTGCTGAAGTAATAAGAGTTAAAGGAAATTATGAGGCATCCCTAAAAAAATGCCAATTGATATCAAAAAAGAACAATTGGAAAATTATCCAAGACGTATCAACAAAAAATTATAAATACATTCCTCAACTAACAATGGCAGGATACTCTATCTTAATTAAAGAAATTTCAAATCAAACTAATGAGTATATTACTCATATATTTCTTCAAGCAGGTGTTGGAGGTCTTGCAGCAGGATTAGTGGCTGGAGTAGCAAAATATTTTAAAAGAATTCCTAAAATTATTATTGTTGAACCTGACAGGGCAGATTGTGTACTTCAAAGTATAAAGAGCAATAAACTAAAAAAAATAAGAATCAAAAGAGAGAGTATTATGGGTGGAATGTCATGTAATGAAATGTCCCTTGTGCCGTGGCAGATTTTAAAAAAAGCTAGTAACTGTTGTGTGACAATATCTGACAAAAATGTAGCCCGAACCGTAGCCAACTTAAAAGATAAAAAGTTTAGTAAGTTATCAATAATAGGAGGTGAATGTGCAACTCCTGGTATTATTGCTTTAATTGGTATGTGCAACAACATAAAATTAAGAAAATTAATTGATCTTAACCGAAAATCGAATGTTTTGTTAATTGGATGCGAAGGAAATGCAGATGTTAAACTCTATAGACAACTGCTATCTAAAGGCAGAAAGTAAAAAATATATATGACAAAAAATGCAATTTTTTGGATAAGAGAAGACTTTAGAATTGAAAATAACCCTGCTCTGTCATATGCAACTCAAAATCATGAGAATGTATTAGCTTTATATATTTATAATAAAAATGAATTTGATCATATAAGAGAAGCTCAAAAGTGGTGGCTTTCAAAATCATTAGAAACTTTTGAAACTGAATTATCTAAATTTAAAGTTAATTTACAAATAGTAATTGGTGATGAACTTAACATATTTTCCAAAATTAAGAAAAAAGACAATATATCAATATATTGGAATAAAATTTATGAACCAGATGTAATTGCTAAAGGAAAAAAAATAAGAGATGTCTTTATTAAAAATGAAATTAAATACAAATATTTTAAAGGAAATATTCTTAATGAATTTCAAGAAATAACGAAAAATGATGGAACACCTTTTAAAGTATTTTCTCCTTTTTGGAGAAATGCTGAACAAAAATATCTAGAATTGCCACCAATTAAAAATTACATAATTAAAAAAAAATCCAAAGAAATATTATTTTTTAAAAATAGTATTAAACCAAAAGATATTCTCCCAAAAAAAAACTGGTATAAAAAATTTGAAAATTATTGGAAAGTTTCTGAAAATGAGTCAAAAAAAGTTTTAAATAATTTAATTGAAAAAAAAATAAAAAATTACGGAACAGCAAGAGACTATCCATCTATTGAGGGTACATCTAGATTGTCACCATATATAAAGCATGGACAAATTCATGTAAGTACTATTTGGAAAAAGTGTGGTGAAATAAAATCTAAAGGAATTGGATATAGAAAATATATAAACGAATTAGGTTGGCGTGAATTTTCCCACAGTTTAATTAACTATTTTCCAGAGTTCTTAAAAGGGAACTATAGGAAAGAATTTGATAAATTTCCTTGGATTAAAAATGAAAAATATTTGAAAGCATGGAAATCAGGTATGACAGGTTATCCAATTGTTGATGCCGGAATGAGAGAACTTTACGAAACTGGTTGGATGCATAATCGAATAAGAATGGTCGTAGGTTCTTTTTTAGTCAAACATTTAAGAATAAATTGGACTGAAGGTGAAAAACATTTCAGAAATTGTTTATTGGATTTCAATAAAGCTAATAATGTAGCCCAGTGGCAATGGGTTGCAGGTTGTGGTGCTGATGCAGCCCCCTATTTTAGGATATTTAATCCTATTCTTCAGGGTGAAAAGTTTGATAAAGAGGGTTTATATGTAAAAAAATGGGTTCCTGAATTAAGCAAAGTTCCACAAAAATTTATACATAAACCTTGGGAGTTAGAAATTAAATTACAAGAATCTATCAAAACTATAATTGGAAAAGATTATCCGAAACCTATTGTAGTACATGAAGAGGCACGTGAAGCAGCTTTAAAAGCTTTTCAAAGCTTAAAAAAGAATTAAGACAATCCTAAAAAATGATGAATAATGATTCTTTTTTGTGGCTTAAGTCTATGCTCAAACAAATATATTCCTTGCCAGGTTCCTAGAAGTAATTCTCCACTTTTTACACTTAATGAAATTTGATTATTGGTTAATGCTGATTTAATATGTGCAGGCATATCATCCTTTCCCTCGGTAGTATGTACATACAAGTTTTTATTCATAGGAGCTAATTTATCAAAGTAATTAATTAAATCAGTTTGAACATCAGGATCTGCATTCTCTTGAATGATTAAAGATGCACTTGTATGTTGAATACTTAAATTAATGATACCATCTTTAAATTTATTTTTTTCTATCCATTGGATTGTTTGATTAGTAAAATCGTAAAGTTTTTGCCCATCAGTCGTTATTTGTAAATTAAAAAACTCTTGTTTCATAAATTATATTCCTTTGATGTTAGCTCATACAACCTGCTAATTGTTCGCTTAAATGGCTTTTCGAGAGATAAAGAAGATTTGAATTGATCGAGATTTTGATTTGCACTGATAGCTAAAGGTATATTTTTTTCATAAATTACATCAATTAAAGTAATAAATCTGTGTTGTTGATTAGAATTAGCATTATCAAATTGAGGAATTTCATCAATTACCATAAATTTTATCAATTTCGCAATCTCCAAATAATCTTCTGCTCCTAGATTTTTGCTACAAAGTTCATTAAAATTAAATCTTGAAACACCCTCATAATAATTTTCTATTTCAAGTTTCCTTCCCTTAATATTTAGAGTTTTAAGCATCTTTTTTTTATTTTTTGTGATAATACGAAATAGCTTATTCATTTTAAAGTAAGTTTCTTTATCTAATGGAAAAAACAATCTTTGTTTTTTATTTTCTTGAGATTTACGATAATCATCTTCAATTATCAGTTCATGCTCAATACAGTTTTTTTTCATTATCTTTATAAAAGGTATGAATTGATCTCTTTGTAAACCATCTTTGTAAAGGTCTGATATCTTAGTGTTGGATGTTAATATTATCCTAATATTTTCTTTGAAAATTTGCTCAAACAGTTTACCTAAAATCATAGCATCAACAATATTTGTAACTTGAAATTCATCAAAATAAATTAGAGAAACTCTCGATTTCAGCTTTTTTACAAAAAAAACAATAACGTTTTCATTATCATTACTTTTATTTTTGTGAACAAAATCATGAAATTCTAACATAAATTCATTAAAGTGAAGCCTTTGTTTATTTTTATTAATAAGATTAAAAAAAAAGTTTAAGATCATTGTTTTTCCAACCCCAACCCCACCATATAAATAAAAAGCTTTTTTTGAATTATCTTTTGTAAAAAATTTTTTTATCGAAAATTTAAAATTATCATTATAAAATTGCTGTAAGGTTTTTATTAGTTGTATTTGATTTAAATTATTTTCAAAATTTTTTGTTTTACAAAATAAATTAAATTGATTAACTAGATTTTTGGACATTAATCTTTTTTGCTTTTAAGTTCTATTCCATATTCAGATCGTGGTCCTTTCCTTAGTCCATACGGTCCACAAAAAAACAATGTTAACGGTTTAGTGCCTGGTTTTAGATCAATTCTGTGCAGATTATTCGCAGATCTAAATCCTACATAACCTCTTGATCTCCAAAATTTTCCTGTGCTTAATGTTTCCCAATAACCACCTCTCAAAATAACAGTAACATAGGGAAATGGATGATTATGAACCCCCTCACCGTGGTCATCTGCTAACATTTCATGTATCAATATATTAAAAGGAAACCATCTTGGACGATGCCTAAATAATACATAATATCTATTCATCCAGGGTTTAGCTTCTGAAAATCTTGGATGAGAAGGTCCTCTATCAAGTACTATTTTTTTTCTTCCTAATTTTTCTAATATCTTTAAAAACATTTTAATTTAAGCGAATAATACTATTATTTTTTACCAATAAAATTTTTTTATTGAAGATAAATGGTCTTGAAATCTTTTCTTTATCAATTTTAAAAACAAATTCAGTTTTTCCAGAAGCAATGTCTATCTTTAAAAGTTTTCCATTATTTGTAGATAACATCAATTTATTATAACTTGCTATGAAGCCTATTGGTCTAATTTTTTCTCTGTTTTTATTTCTAAAAATATTAAAAACATCCGTAATTCTTATTATGTTTCCAGATTTACTATCAATTATAAAAAAGTATCCCTCATTAGAAATAGAAAAAATTAGATTATTATAAAAGATAGATCTAACACTTGAATTAACATCTTGTTTCCAATTTATTAAACCATTATTTAAATTTATAGAGTAAAGTTCATTTCTATTATTTGAAAAAACTAAATTATTTTGATCAGCAATTAAATCAGATATGATTAAATCAAAAGCGTTTTCATATATCAAGCTACTTTGAGTGGGAGTCTGCCATAATAGAGAGCCATTTTGAGCATTTATTGCAATTATATCACCAATTGAGTTGTTTAAATAAACTCTATTATTCTTCACAATAATTGAGTTTCTTTTGGGTGATTTTAAAAAAATATTTTCACTTTTGAATTTCCAAACTTCAGATCCATCAAGTAAAGAAACACATCTTACTATATTATTCATATCTATTGAATAAATCTTATCATCTAATATTTTTATTTGTGAATTTATAGGATTCTTATTTTTTTTAGACCATAACAAATTACCATTTTCTAAATTGACAGCATAAAATTTTGAAATATTATCAAATACAATTAAGGTTTTTTCTTTAATAGAAAGCGTCAAGATCGGTTTTTGTTTTTTTTCTTCTTTAGAATAAAAGTTTTTTTTCCATACTATCTTAAAATTCTCATCGAACTTGATTAAATTACCTTGATCATCAAAAAAAACAAAATTTTTTCCGTCAAAAACTAATTCTGGCTCAAAGTATTCAAAATCTCTAATTTTTGAAAATTTAAATTTTGAAATCTTATCAATATCTTTGTTAAAATTTTTTATTGCTAATTTATTCGAAAGGTTATCAGATATAGATCTAAATTTTTTAGAAGTATCAATTTTCAAATTTGGATTAAATTCTTTTTTTGTTATCAATTTTTTTTCCAAAATCTTGGAAATATTTTTGGATAGTTTTTCAACTTCTTTTTCTTCAGTCCAAAATCTTGAGTTTGTGTTGAAGGAACATCCGTAGAGAAAAGTAAACAATAATAGGATGATGTATCTAGTCACTAAAGTCTCTATTCAGTCTTTTTTGTGTTTCTTTAATTATATCTTGATTAGCATTATCTAAACTCAAAATCTTATTAAAGAACTCTTTAGCTTTTTGCTTTTCATTTTTTGAATAAAAAAATTCAGCCAAAAGATAAAATGCATGAGAACTCCAAATGCTCTGTTTATTAATCAGTGGTTTTAACATTTCCAAAATTTCATTTTCATTTACAAAATCTGCGTTATACAGGGCTTTTTTATAAATTACTAAATTTTTTATATTTTTTTTTAATGATGTTTTATTAATCAGAATATCAAACAAATCATTTACTTCCTTTCGGTCTGGTATTAATTGGTTATCAATAATAAAATATAATGAAAGTGTTGAATATGTCGGATCTTTTTTATCTATAATCTCTAATAGTTTTTCGACTGTTTTATCTTTTGAGCCATTAGAGAAATCAATGACAGCTGAATTATAACGGTCTGAAATTTTTTTTATTTGTATGCCTTTATATTCGCTATAAGAAAAATAACTAATAACTAAAATTAATAAAAAAAATAATAAGGCTAATAATATTTTCTTATTATCTTTGAAAAAATTTTTAATCTTTTCATTTCTGGTGTTGCTATTAATTATTGAGACGTCTTCATCCATAATTAAATCATATTTCTTAGAACATATTGTAATATTCCGCCATTTTTATAATATTCAAGTTCATTTTTAGTATCTATCCTGCACAATGTTTCAATCTTTTTAATTTCTCCTGACGTATACTTTATTTCTACAATTACTTTGTCAGATGGATTTATACCATTTTCAATTTCGTTTACACTTATCAACTCTGAACCAATTAAATTTAAATTTTTTCTGTTAACATTGTTTATAAATTGTAATGGTAGAATGCCCATTCCAATAAGGTTGGATCTATGAATTCTCTCAAAGCTTTCTGCTATTACAACTTTTACTCCTAATAATTTTGTACCTTTAGCTGCCCAGTCTCGAGAGGATCCTGTTCCATATTCCTTTCCACCAAAAACAACTAAATCTGTTCCTCTCTTTTTGTATTCAACTACAGCATCATAAATCGGCATAACTCTCTCCTCTGGATATAATTTTGTAAATCCTCCCTCTGTTCCAGGCGCCATTTCATTTCTAATTCTAATATTTGCAAAAGTTCCTCTCATCATTACTTCGTGGTTTCCTCTTCTTGCACCATAAGAATTATAATCTTTCGGTAAAATTTGATGTTTCATAAAATATTCACCTGTGGGGCTCTCTTTTTGAATATTTCCAGCGGGGGATATGTGATCGGTGGTAACCATATCACCCAAAATTAACAAAGGTCTTGCGTCTTTAATTTCCTTAAAACCTTCTGGTTGATCTGGCAAATTCTCAAAAAACGGAGGTTTCTTAACATATGTAGAATTTTCTTCCCAATTATAGATGCTACTCTTTTCTGTTTTAATTTGTTGCCATTGTTTCGGACCCTCTGAAACATTTGAGTATCTTTTTATAAACATATCTGCGCTTAAGGAAATTTTTAAAGTTTCCTCTATCTCTTTATTAGTTGGCCAAATATCTTTCATGTAAACTTCTTTTCCGTTTTTATCTTTTCCTAAAGAGTCTTTATATAAATCAAAATTCATGTAACCAGCTAATGCATAAGCAACAACAAGAGGTGGAGATGCTAAATAATTTGCTTTGATATGTGGAGATATTCTCCCTTCAAAATTTCTGTTACCTGATAATACTGACACAGCATAAATATTTTCTTTTTGAATTGCTTCCACAATATTTTCATCTAAAGGTCCAGAATTTCCAATACAAGTTGTACATCCATAACCAACTAAATTAAAACCTAGTTTATCAAGATAAATATTTAATCCTGCTTTAGCTAAATAATCTGTTACAACTTGAGATCCAGGAGCAAGAGAAGTTTTTACCCACGGTTTAACTTCTAGTCCTAGTTCAACTGCTTTTTTTGCTAATAATCCTGCACCAATAAGCACGTTTGGATTAGAAGTATTAGTGCATGAAGTAATTGCGGCAATTAAAATCGAACCATCTTGAATTTTAAAATCTGTTTTAGAAACTTGAGCTATCGAATAATCTTTTTTCTTGGTAATTTCTTTAAAGCTTTTTTCAAAGCTTTTTGCTGCATCTGTGAGTAAAACTTTATCTTGAGGTCTCTTAGGCCCAGATATTGTTGGAACTATAGTTGACATATCTAAAGTTAATTTATCGGTAAATTCAATATCATCACTCGCCCATAAACCCTGAGCCTTAGAATATTTTTCAACTATTTCTACTGTGTTTTCATCTCGACCAGAAAATTTAAGATATTTTAAAGTTTCCTCATCTATTGGAAAAAATCCACATGTTGCTCCATACTCAGGAGCCATATTTGCTATTGTGGCTCGATCTGCTAAAGTCAAATTTTTTAAACCATCTCCATAAAATTCTACAAATTTACCTACGACACCTTTGTCTCTTAACATTTTAACAACTGTTAATACTAAGTCTGTTGCTGTTGTTCCTTCAGGCATTTTATCTTTTACTTCAAAACCTATGACTTCTGGAATTAACATTGATATAGGCTGACCTAACATACCTGCTTCAGCTTCTATGCCACCCACTCCCCATCCTAATACAGATAAGCCATTTACCATCGTTGTATGACTATCAGTTCCAACAAGAGTGTCAGGAAATAAATAACTATCACCTTTGTAATCTTCTGACCAAACTACTTTAGAGAGATATTCTAAATTTACTTGATGACATATGCCAGTACCCGGAGGAACTATTCTAAAGTTATCAAAAGCTTGTTGTCCCCACTTTAAAAATGAGTATCTTTCACTGTTTCTATCAAACTCAATTTCTACATTCTTGTCAAACGAGTCTGGTTTAGCCGACTGGTCTACTTGAACAGAATGATCTATTACAAGATCAACTGCAGAAAGTGGATTAATGGTCTTTGGATCTTTATTTTTTTCTTTAACTGCTTCACGCATAGCTGCTAAATCTGCAACAGCTGGTATTCCCGTGTAATCTTGGAGTAAAACTCTCGCGGGCCTATAAGCTATTTCTGTTTTTGATTTTTTTTCTTTAAGCCATTGCTTAATTGCCTCAATTTGATTTTTGTTTACAGTAATATCATCTTCATATCGAAGAAGATTTTCAAGTAACACCTTTAATGATTTAGGTAATTTTGATACTCCAACTAATCCATTTTCCTCTGCTTTTGAAAGGGAGAAATATTTAAAATCTTTATTATTTATTCTTATATCTGATAATGAGTTATAAGAGTTTTTTTTGCCTGGTTTCATAACTTATATATAAAATGTAATTATGCTCAAAAGAAGAAGCCCTGACATAACATAATTAAAGTATTTAATAAATTTCTCATTTGTCGCAAATTTCCTAAGATATTTACCTAAAAAAGTCCAGAAAGTAATACTTGATAATGAAACTATAAAAGCGAATAAAATAACTTGAGTCGCATAACTTATATAATTCTCTCCATATTCAACATATGTTGATACTATAATAATACCAATCAAAACACCTTTTGGATTTAAAAATTGAAAAATAAATGTATCAAAAAAAGAAATTGGATTTTCACTTCTTTTTTCTGATGAGAGTTTTGAAAAACTAATCTTATAAGCTAAGTAGATCAAAAAAAAACTTCCTAAATATTTTAATACATTTTGTATTATTGGAAATAACTTAAAAATATTTACTAAACCAAGTGTTAATGCGATTACTAAAAAGGTAAATCCAAAAGTCACACCAAAAATATGTGGTATTGTTTTTTTTATCCCAAAATTGAAACCTGAATATGATGCAACTACATTATTCGGACCAGGCGTATACGCAGCTACTATCCAAAATAGTGCCATAGATAAAAACTCAGGATGCATATTTATGCTATCGGTAAACCATTTTCAGCCTTTTGGGATGGATGAACTAATGTAACTTTTCCCTCTGCATCAATAGAGCCTAAAAGTAAAAATTGTGATTTTACTCCAGCTATATTTTTTTCAGGAAAATTACAAATACCAATTACTTGTTTACCAACTAAGTTTTCTTCAGAATAAAAATGAGTTATTTGGGCTGAAGAAGTTTTTACTCCAATATTTTTGCCAAAGTCGACCTCTACTACCAAAGATGGTTTTCTAGCTTTTTCATTCTTTTTAACAGTTAATACAGTTCCAAGTCTTATATCTATTTTTTCAAATTGATCGTAGGTTATTTGTGGTTTCATAATAATAATGTATAATTAACTTAATTATGCGTATTGATAACAATTTACATGAAAAATCAATAAAGATATTGACTGATCTAATATCTTTTAAAACGATTTCAGGAAGTGATAATAGTGAATTAATAGATTATTGTGAAAAAATCCTTAATGATCTCAATATAGAAACATTCAAAGTTTTTGATGATGAAAAAAAGAGAGTTAATTTATTTGGAACCTTAAAAGCAAAAAAACCAAATGGAAAAAAACCTATCATATTATCTGGTCACACGGATGTAGTTCCAGTTTCTAAAGGATGGTCGACAGATCCTTTTAAAGCAACAATCATAAACAAAAAATTATATGGCAGAGGATCTTGTGATATGAAAGGATTTATAGCTTGCACACTTGCTTATGCTCCTATTTTAACTAAAAGTAACTTAGATCGCGATTTTCATTTTTGTTATACTTTTGATGAGGAAACAGCATGTATTGGAGCTCCACTTTTAATAGAAGAATTAAAAAAGAGAAATATTAAAAATGGAATTTGTATAGTTGGTGAACCAACTAAAATGAAGATTATTGATGGTCACAAAGGAATGAATGAGTATACAACACATTTTGGAGGTCTTGCGGGACATAGTTCGAAGCCTCACGAAGGTGTTAATGCAATTGAATATGCATCAAGATATATAAATAAATTATTAGAGATTAGACAAGAATTAGTTAAACGTGCTCCTAAAAATTGTATATTTGATCCTCCGCACTCTACTATATCAGTCGGAGGTATATCAGGAGGAATTGCACACAACGTGGTTGCTGATAAGTGTAAAGTTGAGTGGGAAACTAGACCAGTAAATGATTCAGATGGTAACTTTGTGACTAAAGAAATTGAAAAATTTGTAAATGATGAACTTTTACCTGAGATGAGAAAAGTGTTTCCAATGTCTTATATAGAAAAAGAAGTTATTGGTGAAGTTATTGGATTTGAGAAACTAAATGAGTCTGAGGCATGCGAATTCGTTGCATCAATCACAGGTGATAATTCAAGAAAAGTTGTATCTTTTGGAACTGAAGCTGGATTATTTCAAGAGATAGGTATGAGCACAGTAGTTTGTGGACCTGGCTCTATTGAACAAGCGCATAAAATTGATGAGTTTATTGAGCTTGATGAATTAAAAAAATGCTTGATTTTTTTAGAAGGAGTTAAAAATAAATCGATAATTTAAATCCAGCCACCTACAGACTTAACTTCTAAAAATTCTTGAAGACCATGTTCTCCTGCCTCACGTCCTATCCCAGAATGTTTAAAGCCACCAAAAGGAGTATCGATGGCAATTCCTGCTCCATTAACATCAATCATTCCAGATCTTAATTTTTTCGCAACTCTTCTTGCTTTTTCTTTATCTTTTGTTTGAATATAATTTGTCAATCCATAAGGTGTATCATTAGCTATTTTTATAGCTTCCTCTTCATTTTCAAATGGGATCACAGATAAAACTGGGCCAAATATTTCGGTCCTAGCAATTTCCATTTTATTATCTACATCAATAAATACCGTTGGTTTGACATAATATCCTTTTTCAAGACCACTTGGTTTTCCTAGTCCTCCTACTATTAATTTGGCACCTTCATCAATACCCTTTTTAATTAAAGATTGTATCTTTTTAAATTGTATTTCTGAAACTACTGGGCCTATGTGTTCACCTTCTTTGTTTGGATCTCCTATCTGTATTTCCTCTGAAAATTTTTTTAATTTTTCAATCGCTTGATCATAATAAGTCCTTTCAACAAGCATTCTTGTTGGAGCATTACAGGATTGTCCTGAATTTTTAAAACATCTTAAAGCACCCCATTCTATAGCTTTTGGATCTGCATCTTGAAATATTATATTGGCTCCTTTTCCACCTAGCTCAAGACTCACTCTCTTAAAATCACTTGCAGCATTTTGTGAAATTAAAGCTCCAGCTCTTGTTGATCCTGTAAAAGAAATCATATTTATATCAGGATGTCTTGTAAGAGCTTCGCCTGTTGTAGATCCATCTCCATTAATTAAGTTGAAAACTCCTGGTGGGAATTTAGTTTCATCAATTATTTCAGCTAGAGTCATTGATGATAAAGGTGCAAGTTCAGAAGGCTTTAGCACCATTGTACAACCAGATGCAATAGCAGGTATTACTTTTAAGCAAACTTGATTCATCGGCCAATTCCAGGGTGTAATTAACGCACAAATTCCTTTAGGTTCATAAATTAATCTTTGATTTGGGGCGTGATTTCCTAAAGGTTTTTCAAATTCAAAATTTTTTAAATGTTTAATAAAAGATTTTATATGGGCTGCACCAGTACCTGCTTGAAGCTTTGTAGCAAAATCTTTTGGAGCTCCCATTTCCATAGTAATTGCTTTAGCAATATCAGCCCATCTTTTTTTATAATTTTCATAGAGCTTTTCTAATAACTCAACTCTTTCCTCTTTATGAGAAAAGGACCAAGCTTCATAAGCTTTTTTAGCAGAACTTACAGCATGATCTACGTCATCTTTATTGCCTAATGAAATAACAGCAATATTTTCTTCAGTTGCAGGATTAATTACTTTGATTTCCTGTTTACTTTTGGGGTCTAACCATCTTCCATCAATATAAAATTTCTTCTTATTCTCCATAAAAATTAAATATATTTAATCATTTTTTTGCAAATAAATTCGTCAATTCATATACTATAGTTGCAGCAGCGAGAGAAGTAACTTCAGCATGATCATATGCCGGAGAAACCTCTACAACATCTGCAGATATCAAATTTAATCCTGATAAACCTCTTAAGACATTGACCATTTCTCTTGAAGTCATGCCCGCTATTTCTGGAGTACCTGTACCAGGAGCAAAAGCAGGATCCAATACATCTATGTCTATGGATAGATATACAGGATTATTTCTCACTCTTTTTTTTATTCTTTCAATAATTTTATCTATTCCCTGAGATTGAAATTCATCACAATGAATTATTTTAAATCCAAAACTTTCATCATTTTTAATATCCTCTCTGCTATATAAAGGGCCTCTTATTCCAACATGCATTGAGGCATCGTCTAAAAATAAATTTTCTTCTCGCGCTCTTCTAAAAGGTGTGCCATGTGTATATGGTGCACCAAAATAAGTATCCCAGGTATCTAAATGTGCATCAAAGTGAACTAAAGCTACTGGGCCTTTATTAATTTTATTGACTGCTTTTAACAATGGGAATGCAATTGTGTGGTCTCCACCTAAACTTATAATTCCACCAACTTTATTTAATAATTCCTCAGCTCCTAACTCAATTTGTTTGATAGCCTCATCAATATTAAAAGGATTGCAAGTAATATCTCCAGCGTCAGCAACTTGTTGAATTTTAAATGGCTCAATATCGTAATTTGGATGAAAATTTGTTCTTAAGTGTCTTGATGCTTGTCTGATACTTTGAGGACCGAATCTTGCTCCAGGTCTATAACTCGTGCCTGCATCAAACGGTATACCAACTATAGCAACATCACAACTCTCAACATCTTTCAATTCAGGTAATCTTGCAAATGTTGAGGGTCCAGCAAAACGAGGGACTTTAGTTCCGCTTACTGGTTGGATTGGATCTTTATTTCTTTTTTTTTTCACAGTAAAATTGTATCACATTCATTTAAATTGGAATATCTTCTATAACTAAATATATGTGTCTAATTAGAGTAATATTAATATCTTTGTTTATTTTTTCTCAAGCGAAAGCTGATACAATTTATAATTTAATAAAAATTCCAAATTTAGAAATTTACAATATCAAATCACCAAATAAACTTAGATACTTATATGCAGAAAGACCATTCACACTCGGAATTAAAAAAAATATTAATTGTTACAATTCTGAAAAAAACATTTTAGATCAAAAATATCAAATAATAAAAAGAAATTTAGATAAATATAGCAAGGAATTTCTTAAAAAGATTAATCTTAAGTATATTGTCATGTGTGAGGATTTATCTATATCAAAAATCAATACAGCTGGAATACCAGATCATTTGACGAAAACATTAATACTTGATATCAAATTTAATGAAAATTATTTTGAACGTGTTATTCACCATGAAGTATTTCATATTATAAATGATAGTTTCAAGGAATTATTTAATGAAGTTGTCTGGTCTAATTTTAATGTTGAAGAATTTAGATACGCTGAATGCTCAACATGTACAAAGAAACTTGGTTTAAATACAAATAAAAGCACAAAAGGTTTTTTTACTGAATATTCAGAGTCTACAGCATCTGAGGATATGGCAGAGGTTTTTTCTCATCTAATGATTGGAGTCAAATTAAATAATGTAGACCCCATTTTAGAAAAAAAAATACAATTTATTAAAACTAATTTAATTAAAATTGATAAAAATTTCATTTTATGATTGAAAAAATCAAACCATCGAGATCAGAAAAAATAATATTTTCCTTTGTAGTTATTTTAGCAATATTTTCTTTTGGATCTTTTTTTTTAATAAAAAACAAATGTTTTTTTGTAAAAAATTATGATCCTCAAAAAATGATTTTTAATGATCCTAAGAATATTGCTATATTAGATATTACTTGTGGTAATGTTATAATTGAACTTTATCCAGATATCTCACCTGAGTCTGTAAAGAGATTTAAAAAACTTGTTAGATCAAACGCATATGATGATATTGCTTTTCACAGAGTTATTAAAGACACACTTGTCCAGGCAGGCGATTTAGAGTTTGGTAAAAAAGGAAGTATCGACTACGGGAAGATTGGAACTGGAAAGTCTGGATTAGGAACTATAAATTCAGAAATTAGTACTCCATTTAGTTTTGATAGAGGCAGTGTCGGTTTAGCAAGAGCACAAAATTACAATACTGAGGATAGCCAATTTTTTATATTATTGAGAGATGAACCATTATATGAGTCAGAATACTCTCCGATTGGAAAAGTAATTTATGGTTTAGAGGCTTTGGAAAAAATAAAATATTTAGACAAATCCCAGTATGTATTAAGACCTGACTTTATTAATTCTTTAAGAATGTTAATTAATTAACGGTTTACCTGTTGAGAGAGTGTGTTTAATTCTGTCTTGTGTTTTTTGAGTTTCAATTAATCTCATAAAGGCATCAATTTCCAATTTAAATAAATCATCCTCGGATAAAGTTTTATCAATCGTAGTTTCACCACCACTTAAGACATATGCCAATTCTTTTGCAACTTCAACTCCATGCTCCAATATAATCTTATCATTATAAAGTTTTTCCAAAATTTTGTACATTTCTTCTCTTACAGCTTTTCCGGGAAGATTAAATCTAGATTCCTCGGGTGCTTTAAAATTTTTATTTTCATTTAGTATTTTTTTTGAAACTTCTAACAAGCTATTTCTATTCATTATTTTTTTATCGCTTGGTCTTAAATATTTCATTGGTTCTGCTTCGACAGGTGAAGTAGCTGTCTTCCCATATCCAATAATGTCAAAAACTTTTAGTGGGGCAAAGTTGGGATCTTTTTTTGCCTCCTCAGTATCAAGCCACCTAGCTAACATTTCTTTACATCCTCCCCCAGCTGGAATTAAACCAACAATAGTTTCAACTAATCCAACTACAATATTTGTGTGTGAGGCAACAAAATTACTGTGAACCATTACTTCAAATCCACCTCCTAGAGTTAGTCCTGAGGGTGCGGAAATTACAGGATATTTTGAATATTTTAAGTGCTTACATGTATCTTGAAAATATTTGATAAACTTTTCAATTGATTGAAAATCTTTTTTATCTGCAAAATTCATAGTGTATGTTAAATTCACTCCTGCAGAAAATTGCATACTTTCATTTATAATAATCAGAGGTTTGTCAGTTGCTTTTTTCAAAGCATCCATAGAATTATAGTCTAAAGCATTGGCTTTAGTGGTAAACTCAACGATATTATAATCGCTAAACCTATAAATTTTTGCTGACTCGTTTCCGTCCAAGCTAGAGGCTGTTTTTTTAATTTTTCCTAAAGTTTCGATATTTGTATATTTTTGTCTTTCACCATAGAAATCCTCATTTTTACTTTTGTCTAAATTTTCTAAAAAGATATTCCCTTTAAAATTATTAACTTTATCAAAAAAATTTTGAACACCTATTTCTTCAAGCATTTCAAAAGGGCCTTTAGCCCAATTAAAACCAAGTCTCATTGCCTCGTCAATATCATTAAATTCTTTTGTAATTCCAGGAACTAATGAAGAGGCATATTTAATTATTTTAGATATGACAGACCATGCATATTCACCGTATTTATCTTTTCTGTTTATTAAACCTTTTAAATCAACTTTATCTAAATTTATTTCAATTTTTTTACTTGCTGAGTATTCTCCGCTTTCAAGATTAATTGCCTCCATTACTTTTATAGTTCCTGATTTGTTTATCCTATAGAAACCACCTTTACCTTTTCTTCCAGTGTAACCTGTATCAATTAATTTTTTTACCAATGGAATTTCTTTTGCAACTTTGTGAAACTCATCAGACTCAGGTAATTCCTTAATAAAACTTTTTAAAACATCAGCCATCAAATCAATTCCAATTAAATCATATAAACCAAATACACCTGTTTTAGGAATTCCCATAGGTCTCCCAAAAATCGCATCTGCTTCCTCTACAGAAAGTTTCATCCTGAAAGCTTCAGTCATTGCTATTTGCATAGCATAAACTCCAACTCTATTTCCTAGAAATCCTGGAGTATCATTACAAACAATAGCTCCCTTACCTAATTCTATTTCACAAAATTCTTTTAATTGATTAATTTTTTTAAGGTCATTATTTTCATTTTTTACTATTTCAAGCAAACCCATGTATCTAACAGGATTGAAAAAGTGTGTGATACAAAAATCCTTTTTTTCCTCATCTGTCAAATGTTCTGATAAAACTTTAATAGGTATCGATGATGTGTTTGAAGAAACAATAGCTCCATCTTTTCTAGCTTTAAATATTTTTTCGTAAATTTGATGTTTAATGTCAATTCTTTCAACAACAGCCTCAACCACCCAATCAGCATTTTTAACAACATCAAAGTTATCATTTATATTTCCAACTTTAATATTATTAATCTTTGACTTATCAATTAGTAAGGGTGGTCTAGATTTATGAATTCTATCTCTAGCTTTCTCACTAATTTCTGTTTTTAAGTCTAATAAAGTAACTGGTATATTTGCATTACATAAATGAGCCGCTATTCCACTTCCCATAGTACCAGAACCAATAACTACAACGTTTTTAATCTTCATGGAGTAATATTATTATCGATTTATACCTCTGAGTCTCTCAGATCTTCTTCTTAAAAGCTCAGCAGTTACTAATATTAGAGTTGATAAAATGATCAAACATGTTGCAACAGCAAGAATAGTAGGGCTGAGTTGTTCTCGTAAACCTGTCCACATCTGGATGGGAATAGTTGTGTTATCTAAACCAGCTAAAAATAAAACTACAACTACTTCATCAAATGAGGTTACAAATGCAAATAATCCACCCGAAATTACTCCAGGAAGTATTAAAGGTAATGTGATTTTCATAAATGTATTTACAGGATCACTACCTAGGCTTGCTGCAGCCCTTGTTACACTATGATCAAAACCTGATAAAGTTGCGGTCACTGTAATCACAACAAAAGGAGTGCCCAAAATTATATGTGCTAAAATTATTCCCAAATGTGTAGCAGCTAAGCCAGCTTTTGCCATAAAGAAAAATATCGCTACACCAGAAATAATTAACGGAACAATCATAGGTGAAATTAGCACAGCCATTATAAGTCCTTTAAAAGGCATGTGCCGACTACTTAATCCAAGAGCAGCAACTGTACCAAGTATTACTGAACCAATTGTTGCAAAAAAAGCAATTATAAAACTATTTTTAGTCGCTAATCCCCAGGGATTTTTGGTTCCGTATATCATGTCTTTATACCATCTTAATGAGAAAGCATCTGGATCAAGTCGCTTCATGCCATCAGAAAAAACTAAAAATTCTTCAGCATTAAAAGACAATGGAAAAATTACGAATAAAGGAGCGATTAGAAAAAAGAATACTGCACTACAAATTGTTAGATAAATATAATGCCAAATTCTATAATGAGGTTCAGTATATTTTGGTAGAGCCATAAAATTTATCCTAATTTAATATTATCAATTCCAACAACCTTATTATAAAGCCAATATATTGCTAAAACACCTGTCAACAGCATTAGACCCATTGCAGAAGCAAAGCTCCAATCAAGAGTACTTTTCATATGATATGCAATTTGATTACTTATAAGAGTTCCAGAAGCACCCCCTACCAGAGCAGGTGTGATGTAATAACCAACAGCTAATATAAATACTAATAAGCAACCAGCTCCGATACCTGGGATAGTTAGTGGAAAATAAACTTTCCAAAAAGCTATAAACGGAGTTCCTCCCAAAGATTTACCCGCTCTCATAAGACTAGGAGATATAGTTTTCATTACACTATAAAGAGGCAGAACCATGAAAGGTAGTAATATTTGTGTCATCGCAACATATGATCCAGTTTTGTTATACATCATCTCTGGTCTTGCATTATCTGCCACAAGCCCTATCCAAACAAAAAAATCGTTCACAACACCTTGTTGTTGTAATAAAATCATCCAACTTGCAGTTCTTACAAGAAGTGAGGTCCAAAATGGGAGAAGAACGCATATCATTAATAGATTACTATATTTCATTGGAAGTGTGGCTAATAAGTGCGCAATAGGGTATGCCATTAAGAAACAAAATAAAGTAACAAAAAAAGCAATCTCTAAAGTTCTCAACCATAATATTCTGTGTATTTGTCTATCTTCTGGAACATTAACTATTTTACCATCTTCATTTTCATACATATCAATACCTTTTAAATATTTCTGATAAGTGTATTCTGGAGCTCTTCTTTTTAAAGCTCTCCAATATTCAACATCGGCCCATCTTGGATGCACAGCCATTATTTGTTCTTTATAATTCCCTTCTTCAAATTTTTTCATTTTTCTCTGTAATTTTTTTAAAATACTTTTGAATCCATTTTTCTCAAAATTGAGTTGGGTAGCCAATTTTCCAAATGTTTTCTCTTCAACTAATTTTTTATAATCAAAATAAAATCCCTCAAAAACATCCTCTGGTGGTAATTCTTTACCATCCCAATTTTCCATAGCTTTATAGGTTTTGGGTAGCATCTGGGTTACCATTTTATCATCTATACTTCTTGTCAACATCTCACCAATTGGAAAAACATAGGTAATGATTAGAAAAAGTAAAAGTGGAGCAACTAATAAAAAAGCTTTGATTTTATTTTTTCTTTCTGCTTTTTTTAAACTTACCTCAAGGGGTATACCATCTGTAGTTAATATCTTTTTTGTTTCAGAGCTCATAAATAAAAAAGGGCGGTTTAATCAAACCGCCCTTAATATAATATATAATTTTAGTCTTTAAAACTTAAATTATTTAAAAGTAGCTTTCATAGCTTCCCATTTTTCACCAAGCTCTGTTCCATTATCAGCCCAGTAAAGTGGGTCAACTAAGAAGTAATTTTTTGTGTTTGCTGGTGCAGTTGGCATATTAGGTACCATGTTTGTTTTACCATCTTTATACCACGGCTCTCCTGCTTCCATAATCTTGATAGAAGATTTTCTCCAAGGAGCATAAGCAATATATTTTGCACTTCCAGCTAAACCTTCAGTACTTGTCATTTCAGCTAAAGCTTTCTTTGCCATTGCTTCGTTTGGTCCGCCTTTTACTAATACAAAGTATTCGTAATCAAGACCTTGACCATCCCAAACTTGGACGATTGGGGCACCTTCTCCAACAGTAGCGTTAAAGAATCTACCATTCCAACCTGTAGCCATAACAACTTCACCACTCATTAATAGTTCTGGCGGTTGAGCACCTGCAGACCAAAATACACATCCTCCGTTAGGATCTGTGCAAAGTGCTTTAATCTTATCCATTGCTCTTTGAACACCTTTTTCAGTGTTTAAAGCTTTATAGATTTTTGCTCCACCTTTTCCTGGTTTGATACCATCTGCAGCTAAAGCAATCTCTAAGTTTGTTAAAGCTCCTTTATATATAGCTCTTTTTCCAGGGAATTTTTTAGTGTTAAAGAAATCTTTGATAGTCTTTGGAGTTCCTTTTACATTGTTTGAATTGTAAGCGTAGTTCCAAGAATATAAAATATTTCCTACAGCACATTTACTTGGCATTGCAGTAAAGAAATCCTTACTTGCCTTAGTTCCATCTGGAGCTGGTGGGAAGTCTTTATCAAAATCAAATTCAACAAATAATCCTTCATCACATCCAGTGATAGTATCCATGGCATATACGTCAATAATATCCCATGTAATCTTGCCAGCTTCTTTTTGTGCTTTAATTTCAGATAATCCACCTGAGTAGTCGACCCAATTGATCTTGATACCTAATTTTTTCTCAGTAGGATCACCATATCCAAGCTTTTGACTTTCAGTGTAAGCTCCACCCCATGACGCAACTGTTACTGCGAACGCTGAAGTAGTTACAGAGATAGCAAAAGAAATGGCTAGTAATAATTTACTAATTGTCTTCATTTTTCCTCCGTTTAAACGTTTTTTATAAAAATCTATTACAGCAAGATAGGTTAAGAGAGTCAACAGCGATTTGTGTGTAATTTAAGATGTTTATTTCGTTTATTTAGGGTCTAATGCTCTAGCATCATCACTGTTCCATCCAATTTTAATTTCATTTCCTAATTTAATATCTAGATTAGATGAGCTGTTAGGCACTTTGAGAATGAATTCAGGATTTCCTAATAAATTTATTCTAACTCTTGTGTGATCACCGTGATAAATAACTTCTTCAATTTTACCTTTGTGAATATTATCCATTTTCTCACTAGGATTTATCAAAGCTCTTTCCGGTCTCAAAGATACAGTTGTTCTTTCACCCTTTTGCTTAATAGAGATGGGATTAGCAAGTATTTCAGCATTCGGGAGCTTTACTTTACATTTGCTACCTGAAATATCTGAAACCTCACCTGCAAAAGTATTATTCTCACCAATAAATTCAGCCACAAATGAATTAACCGGCTTTTCATATAATTCATCAGGACTTGACAATTGTTGAACTTTACCATCATTGAAAACGGCAATACGATTGGACATTGTTAATGCTTCGCTTTGATCATGAGTTACATATACAACAGTAACACCGATACTTTCATGAATATGTTTAATCTCATATTGCATGCTCTCTCTTAAATTTTTATCTAAAGCCCCAAGTGGTTCGTCCATTAAAACTAATTGTGGATCAAATACCAATGATCTTGCAACTGCGACTCTTTGTTGTTGTCCACCCGATAATTGGCCTGGCATTCTTTGAGCAAATCCTTGTAAAGATACCATTGATAATGCTTTATCAATTTTTTTATCAGCTTCATCTTTTGGAATTTTTCTTACTCTTAATGGAAAAGCTAAGTTTTCATAAACTGTCATGTGAGGAAATAATGCATAATTTTGAAATACCATACCAATGCCCCTTTTGTGTGGAGGTATACTCGAAATAGCATTTCCATCTAAATATATTTCACCATTAGTAGGTGTTTCAAAGCCTGCCAACATCATCAAACATGTTGTTTTACCAGATCCAGATGGGCCTAACATTGTAATGAACTCGCCTTCTGCAATGTCTAACTGAAGATCTTTTACAACTAAAACTTTTCCATCGTAGCTTTTATCTACTTTATCAAACTTAACAAATTCCTTATTTACTGTCATAAAATTTAAACATTATAAAACATTTGTGTGAAAAAATATCAACCATTAATAATTAGCTTTTGACGTGAAGTTCTTTTGATAAATTACAAAATAATTCTGCTCCAGTGTTTGTTACTCTAATTGCTTCTGATGCCTCAACACCCCAATCCCCAAATTGCATTACTGCAATCATATGAAAACAAATATTAGGTTCTAATAGTGTCATATCTCCTTTATAAATATTCAGCGTATGCTCACCCCAATCAGGAGGATAACCAATACCAATTGAATATCCAGTTCTCGATTTTTTTTCTATTCCATATTTATCTAATATTTTCCAAAATGCTTGAGCCACATCATTAACAGTATTTCCAGGTCTTGTTGCATCTATACCTGCTTGCAGAGCTTCAATTGTTTTTTTCATTGTATCTATTTTTAGTTGATCAGGTTTACCTAATAAGACTGTGCGAGCCATCGGGGCATGATACCTTTTATATACTCCTGATAACTCAATTATTGTTGCTTCACCTTCAATAAATTTATCCTGGGTAGCGGTCAAATGTGAGGCAGAAGTTCCCTTACCTGTAGGAAGTAATGTTGCAATGCTTGCGTATTCTCCTCCAAATTCTGGTGTACCATAAAATAGTGCTTTCTGAATGTCACCGACAGCATCACATTGTCGAACACCAGGTCTAATAACATCAAAAGCAGTTTTCATTCCAATCTCTGAAATTTTCGCAGCTGATTTCATATAACTTATCTCAGTTTCAGATTTTATCAGTCTTGCCCAGTTAACCAATCTGTCTGAGTCTTTGATCTTTGCGTTTGGTAATCCCTGCTTAATCTTTTCGTAACAAAAAGCAGTAAAGTAGTGGGCATCCATCTCAAGTCCAATTGAAAGTTTATCCCATTTTTTATCTTTAATTATTTTTACTAAATAATCATAAGGATGTTTTGGCCAAGTATGAATATAACTTTCATCATAAACAATTATATTTTCTTTTTTCATGTAAGTTTTAAGAAAAGCACCTCCTGCATCCTGATCTCTTACGAAGCAAAGCGGTTCATCAACATTAACGTGAACTATTACGCATTGTGCATAATAGAAAGACCAAGCATCATAGCCTGTCAAATAATTCATATTATTAGTGTCATGCGATATTAATAATTCAATGTTTTTTTCTTGCATAATTTTTTTTACTTTTGAAAGTCTTTGTTTGTATTCTTCCTTAGTAAAAAGCATAATTAATTATTAAATAACTCACCAAAATCTTTGATATTATTTTTGTAATTTATTTGTTTTAGCGTATCCCAAATTAAAGTTTGATTACTTGACAAAACAATCTTGCCTAATTTCTTCTCCAAATCTTTAATCATCGTTAAAACTGGAAGTGCTGTACAAGAAACAAATAATGCATCATTTTTAGAAACATCTAATTTACAAAGTATTTCAAATAAATAATCGGGATTAACTTTGCCTATGTCTATATCAGAGGCAATATCAAAAAAAGCAAATTCTGAAATTTCAATTCCTTCTTTATTAAAAAAATCGATAACAGAGCGGTTTATTTCATTAGTGTAGGGTGTAAAAATAGATAATTTTTTTATCTTAAGTACATTTAAAGCATTCATGGTTGATGTAATTGGCGTGGTCACTTTAGTATTTGGTTTAGCAATATTCACTTTATCATGAATTGATTTATATCCCGCTGCAATAGTTCCAGATGTACATCCATAAGCCACACAATCTAATTTTTGGTTTGGTAAAATATCAGCGGCAACATCAGTTATATCCTTTGCCATTTTCTTTAAATTTTCATTCGTTAAAGGATTGTAACTATGGATTCTATTACAATACAAATCTATTTTTTTATGATCTATTATTTCGTTAAAATCTTTTTCTATATTAAAATCGGTTGCTAAGGTAATTAAACCTACTCTTGGGTTGTTTTTTTCTTTAAATCTTGGCTTAATTTTTTTTAATTTCATTTAAATAATAATATAGATCAGATCTTTAATTTAATCTCTTAAAATCTGCAAATTTGCTTGTTGTAAATTATTCCAATTTAGATTTAATTTATTAAATAAAAAATATTATTTTACTAAATTGAATGAAAAAACTTTTATTAATATCTTCTTTATTTTCTTCCATTTTTTTTTCATCTGCATTTTCAGAAATAAAAATTGGAATTTTATTAGGTTTTACTGGTCCAATTGAGACCTTAACTCCAATTATGGCTGAGTCAGCTGAACTCGCTTTTCAGGAAGCATCTGACTCAGAACTTTTGTTAGGTGGTGAAAAAATTGTTTCAGTCAAAGCAGACTCGACTTGTACTAACCCCGATGCAGCTTCTGAAGCGGCAAAGAAGATTTTTAATGAGAATGTGGCTGCCATAGTTGGAGCTATTTGTTTGGAGGAAACAAAAATAATCTTATCAAAATCAAATTTCTTAGATAAAATTGCCCTTATTTCACCAGCAGCGAGTTTCCCATCATTAAAAGATTTACAACGGAAAAATTTTTTTTATAGGATTGGAACTTCAGATAATAGAGGTGGGCAAATCCTAGCAGATATTACAAAGGATAAAAAAATTAAAAAAATTGCAATTATTCATGCCAATGACGATTATGGAAAAAATCTAATAAAAGTTTACAAACCGGCAATTGAAAAAAAAGGAATTATGATTACTACAATTCTTGATCATGAAAATGAAAAAAAGGATTATTCATCAGAAGTTGCAACACTAGCTTCTGCAGGTGGAGATGCTGTTGCAATTTTAGGATCTTATGAAAAAGGTGGTAAGGAAATTATTCAAGCATCTTTAGACTCTGGTGCTTTCGATCGTTTTATTCTCTCTGATAGAATGATCAATCAATCATTACTTGATACTTTTGGAAACAAACTTAAAAAATCCTCTGGCTATATTTCTGGATCAACAGGTAAAGGAGCAAATTATTTTCACAAAGTTGCCAAGTCAGGTGGTATTGATAGTTCTGCTCCATATGTTGGTGAGTCATACGATGCAGCCGCTCTGATAGTTTTGGCAATCCAAGCTGGTGGGTCTGCTGATAGAAAAACTATTGCAAAGAATATAATGAAAGTTTCAAATTCTCCTGGTATCAAAATTTTTCCTGGAGAATTAAAAAAGGGTTTAGACTTGTTAGCAAAAGGCAAGGAAATAGATTACGAGGGGGCAACACGGGTAAATTTTACTAATGATGGTGAGGCTATAGGTTCTTTTTTGGAGTTAAAATTTAAAGGCAAAAAATTCATAACAAAACAAAGATAGTTTTAAAAAGTTTTTTTTGCAAAAATTTTAAAACATATATTTATCAGCCATATACATGGTCCAAGCTAAAGCAGCACCTAATATGATATATTTCATAAAAATTTTTATTTATATAGTCGTTTATAAATGAGGCTTAATGTTTTCTCAATAGAATTGAAAACTCTTTTTTTCCTCATTTCTTTCAGCCCTTGCTCATTAAGGCCTTTAGGAGTTTGTGAAACTTTTACTAAATGCCTTAAATTTTTTTTTGAATTTACTACCGCATCTTCTGATAATGCTAAAAAAAGTGAAGTTATATATTTTTGAGCGTCTGCTCTTTTAATACCCTTTTTTACCAACCAGTTACTCATAATATTTAACATATTGTAATATGAAGCCATCATGCCTGACATTGACCAAAAATTAATAGATAATTTTTCACTTTTGATTTGAATCGTTGAGCCAATTTGATCAAAAAAATCTTTTACTTTCTTATTTGGTGGACAAATAGGTACTGGTCCTTTTCCTAATGAAATTGGTGGTAAAGGAATTGCCCTTACTACATTTGCTTTTACTTTTACCATTTTTTTTAAATTTTCAATATTAATAGTTGATATAAAACTAATAATTGTTTGATTAGACCTAAAATTTAAATTTTTAATTATCTTTTCACCTACTGAAGGTGTAACAGCAAGAAAAATCCAATTGCAGTTATTAACAATTTTTTGATTATCTTTTTCAATAAAAATTTTTTTAAATTTTCTTTTTAGTTGATTAGCAACTTTATTATTTCGCGAAGAAATAATTATTTTTTTATATTTAATTGATGAGTTACAAATTCCATTAATTACTGAAGAGGATATCTTTCCTGTTCCTATAAATCCTAAATTCATAAATAAAACTTTATAATAATCATTTTGATATCAATTAATAAAAAAAAATCTAATATTGTTGACTTATAATTATTATAAAGGCAATTACTACTAAAACACTCGCAGAAATTGTATTAATTGTTTTTGGTTTTGCTTTAATCCAATTAATTAATTTTTGTGCAAGTAAAGCATAACCTATTAGAGAAATAAAATCTAATACTACGTAAGTTGTAATTAATATAAAGAATTGAATTATATAATTGGAATTAAAATCAATAAATTGCGGGAAGATCAATGGAAAAAATAACCAAGCCTTTGGGCTCGTGCCTGCAACTAAAAAACCATCCCTAAAGAACGAAAAAAAACTTTTTGAGCTTAATATTTTTGAATTAATTTCTTTTGGAGATGATTTATAAACATCATAAGCCAAATAAACTAAATAAAACACACCAATCCACTTAAATAATCTTAAAAATTCTGGATTATCCAAAAAAAAAGTTCCTAATACAAAAATTACTAAAGTCGCTTGTATAAAATTAGCGGTAACATCTCCAAAAGCTGTCCAGATACAATTTTTTACTCCATAATTCATAGAGTAAGATATAATTACAACTCTAGGAGTGCCAGGTGTAATGAACAAAAAAATAATTATCTGTAAAAAAAGAATAAAATCTAATGGGAGCATGAAAAAAGAAGATAGTCCTTAAAAACCGGGAGCTAAAGATGGCTAAGAAGGACTATCTATTTGAATATATCAGATCTCAAAAAAAATGCATAATAGAATTTTTTCAAATATAAGGTATTTATGAAAAAAAAAGGTCACAGGCCGATCACCAGAATCAAGAATCCAGAGCCAAACCCTGAAAGCCCAGATTGGGTCATATGGGCGGCATGGGCAGATCGGATCACATTCGAGGAAATTAAAAAAAAAACTGGTTACTCTGAGTCTGCTGTTATCAAAATAATGAGAAGGTCTCTTAAACCCTCCTCATTTAGATTGTGGAGAAAAAGAGTTCATGAAAAAAGCATAAAACACAGAAAAAAATTTGAATATTCCAGAAAGCAAATATCTAGTAAAATTAAAAAAGGTGACTATTTATAAGTTATGAGAAAAGTAACTATCTACACAGGTCCATTATGTAATTATTGTGATGCTGCAAAAAGATTATTGGCAAGAAACAATGCAAGCTACAATGAAATTAACATTGCTACAGTTGATGGAGCTATGGATGAGATGATTAAAAAAGCAAACGGTAAAAGAACTATCCCACAAATATTTTTTGATGATGAACATATTGGTGGTTATGATGAAGTCAGAGCGTTAGAAAAAGAAAATAAACTTCAAGAATTACTAAAAAGTGCCTGAGATTTCAAAATTTGTAAAATAGTCAATACTATTATTAAATCCTAAATAATTTGTATTTAATTTAACATCGAAACCATTTACTTTTTTTGTGTAGCTCAAGTTTGCAGGATTATCTGAAAGCGGATCGAAATTTAACGCAAAACTACTATTATTTTCCTCTTTCGTTCGACTAAACTTAATTATGAATGTCTCAGAAATAGTTTGTCTAATTTTCCCTCTCTCTATTTTAGAAACTTTTTCGTAAATAGGAGTTACAGTATAACCGTCCCCATATATAGATTCAAATCCAATAGAAGTTCTTAAGTTTCTTTTAGAATAAGCACCGTTAATTGTATCTCGGTTTACTTCACTGGAATTTTGAATTGAATAATTGTAATGAATATCAGGAGTAAAGTCATAAAAAAGATTTATTGCCCCCATTGGACGGAAGCTTCCTCGCTCAGTTTCAAATTTTTCTGTTTCAAATAATATACCTGCTGCTAATTCTCCACTTTCAAAAGTATCTGACTCATATCTTACATCGGTTGTAGGTCCGTCTATTGTCATACTTATAAAATCAGTGTACTCAGACAATCTTGTAATCCCGTAAGTAAATTTTCCAGATGGGGTAATATTTAATTTACCGTAATTATTTTTCGTTCTTAGATTTATTGATGAAAAGGCTTGTTGACCATTCCTACGTCCAGATATCTTTCCTAAATAAATACTATCAATTCTTAAGGCACTTAAACCTACAACTGCATTTATGTATTTGTCGTCTTTTGTTGGAGTAATTCCATATAAATTTAATGTTAATGACTCCATCTCAGTGTTTTGTTGGGAGCTATATATATTTGATTTGTTATCTCCATATCTTATAGCCCAGCCAAAAAATTTATTTTCACCAAATTTTCTATCTGCACCTATTGTTACTCCTTTTGCCTTAATACTTTTTGCATTTTCAAATCCTAATTTTTCAAAGTTACCAATATAAATATCTCCTAAACTCCAAGTGGACCATTTAGACTTTTTCTTATCTTTTTGATTTTTACTTACTAGAGATGCTACAGTTTTTTTTGCTTTTGGTTCAAGGTTCATTGCTAGAGCCTCTAATAAAGGGTTAGGATAATTTAAATTAATGTTATGGCTGGTAAGATCTTCTTCATCTCTATTTCTTTTAATCCATTCAAATCTTTTAAAAATTGTAGAAATATTTAAAGCAATATTTTGTTTAGCTAATTCAACTTGTGAACCAATACTTGCGGTTGGATCCGATACACAAGCAACCAGACCATAAGGACACTCTAATTGATATGAATTTATTTGGTCAACACCGGCTCCTGTCATTATTTGTACCATAAACATCCGCATTCCATCACTCGAAAAAGTAAATCCTACTGGATGTCCTAACCCATTTCCCGTGTTTAAATTATTAACATCATAGTTCCCAACAAATGTGGCTGTTGATACGTCAAATTTCTTTTCTAAAGTAAATTGATAGATATCAGATTGGTCAACAGGGGCCCCTGCCCTACTGTCTTGAATTAAAACAAACATTGCATGACCTGACTTGCTAAATTCAATATCTCTTCCATAATTAACACCCGTTGGTAATGTAATACCAATATCAGTTAGATCGACTTGATGTATCTGTGTAATAGAACTAATGTCGTAAGGATTAGGTAATTGATAAGTTGTTACTAACGGAGTACTGTCAGTAAAACGTATAGTAATAAGTTTTGTACCGTCATCACTTAATGCAAAACCATGCATTTCAGCGTGAGTAACAATACTTTGAACAAATGTATTTGTTTTAAATTCATTCGGTGTAGACAAATCAAATCTCATAATTCTTCCTACTCGATTGGATATAAAAAATTTACTACCCCCATCAGCAACTACTATATTACGTAACCTATTGTCACTAGCACCAGCCAAATTTGCTACTTTAAAAGAGTCTATATCATCACAATTCAAAGAAGGTTTTCCAACTCCTGGAGTATTATCACTTATGACTGATTTCATATCAAAAGGTTTACTAAGCCTATTCATATTCATATTACCATAACCTGAATGTGCACTCGATTGGCTAAAGTTTACTGAAAATACCTGTAATCCATCTGTGCTAAAAGCAACATCTAAAGGATCTTCTGTTGAGTCTTTGTTCAAGTCATACTCTCCAGCAGAATTTTTACAAAAACTTGAATTATGAGATGGTATTCTTCCATCTATTAATGTGACTGTTAAGGTTGCTGCAAAAGCTAAAGATGAAAAAAATAATGCAAATAAAATTAAAAATACTTTAGGTTTAAGCGTACTTATCAAAATTAATCTTTTAAATTTTTTGAATTGTTTCAACATTTTTACCTAATTTTTTTAATTAGCTCAGTGTTTTTAATATTGATTGCCATACAAGTAATATCATCTCTTAATTTTTCAGCACCCCAATTTAACTCTTTTTCAATAGACTCGACAATAGTTTTTGGTGTCACTTCTGACATACCATCTATGATTTTTTGCACTCCTTCTGCGCCTAATTCCTCACCATTTTTCAAATAGCCTTCCGTTACACCATCAGTATAAACCACAAATGTTTTATCTTTAAGGTTCATAGTGTTTGATTTTACCATTGACTCTGTAAAATATTTAACAATCCCGATAGGTGGCATATCTGATTTAATATATTCATAGTTTTTATTTTGATCAAAAGTTAAAATACTTTCGTGCCCTGCATTTATAAAAACTAGTTCTCCTGTTTTAATATTTAACTTACCAAAAACAGCTGTAACGAACATACCTTTAAACTTAGCTTCAACAAGTTCATTGTTAACGCCAAAAACAACTTTTTCTAATGGAAACTTTAAATTAGTGAGTGTTCTAAATATGGATGATGCTTTTGCCATATACATACCTGCTTTGACACCTTTTCCTGATACATCGGCTAAAGTGAAAAAATATTCTTCAGGTGTAGCTCTCACTACATCAAAATAATCTCCTGAAACATCTCTTGCTGGAACGTTTTTAGCAAAAATAAAATTTTCAAATTTTGAGATATCTGGGAACAAGCTTTTTTGAACTCCTGCAGCAAGCTCTCTTTCTTTTAAAAGCTTGGCTTCTTTTTGTAAATTTGCAAGAGCAATTCTATTTTCCTCGATAAATCTAAAGTACAGTCCTGTTAAAAAGGTCAAAGTGACAATAAAAATTGGATAACTAAAATCCACAAGTTCTGATCTAAATTTATAAATTGAAAAGCCAATAATAATTATTGCTAAAATATTCCCAAAAAAAATGGATAAACTGTATTTAGGTTTTATTTTTTGTGAAAGAATAAAAGTTAACAGTGCAACAATTATTGAAAATAATAATTCAAAAATATATGTATTAGGATTTCTTATTAAATAAGATTGATCTAAAATATTTTCTATTACATTAGCATGCACTTCAACTCCTGGAACAGTAACGCCCAATGGTATTTTAACTAAATCAAAAAGACCTTGAGCTGATGCACCGATTAAAACATACTTATCTTTAAAAAATTCAGATTGAAATTTTCCCTCATAAACATCACTTGCTGATATATATTGTTTTTGGTCAGGTCTTTTATATTTAATCCAAATAATTCCATTAGGATCAGAGCTTATTTTATAGGGTCTGGCACTTATTCTATTGATACCAACTTCATTAAGTTCGATATAAATATTTTTTTGATTTGACCCAACTCGCACCATTTCCAAACCCATTGTTGGATATATTTTTTTATTAAATTGTACGATGAGTGGTAGAGATCTTATAATTCCATCCAATTGATCTAAGAAAGAAATTGAACCTAAGCCTTTCACATTTTTCTCTAATTTTTCTAAAGATCCAATAGAATACGGGTAGGCGTATGTAAATTTTTTTGGTTCTCCACCTTTTGATAAAAATCTTGCTTTTGCTTTTCGATCGTAATTAGAATGTGAGGGAACACTGCTTCCCAATACAGCAATAATAGATTTTGTCTCTTTTAGTTTTTCAGAAAAAATATCATCTGGACCTTTTAATTTTTGCAACTCACTTACATCTGATGGTATCAAGTCATAAGATTTAATTATTTCATCCGGAGATTGTTTATCTTTTTCGGTAAAAAAAATATCAAATCCAATTGCCTTAGGATTGGATGTTTGAAGTTGGTCAAGTATTTTTGCAAAGACATTTCTATTCCATGGAAACTGACCAAACTTACCGAGACTCTTTTCATCTATATCAATAATAACAACATCGCTGTCTTTTTTTTCTGCAAACACCTTTTGATACAAGTCAAAACTTAAATACGATATTGATTGTATGAAAGATGGATTAATAATTTTTAGCGAAATTAGTAGGACAAGAATTAATAAGAAAGATAAATAATTAGTATTTTTTTGCAAAAATGCTTTCACACAAGAAATCTATATCTAATTTGATTAAAGTAAATAAATCTTATTAGGGGAAGCTAATTTATCTTTTTCTATTTCTTTTCTTTTTAGCTCTTTTCTTTTTAGCTGCCTTTTTCTTTTTAACTATTCTTTTCTTCTTAGCTATTTTCTTTTTCTTAGGCTTTTTCTTCTTAACTACTTTTTTCTTTTTCTTAGCTTTCTTTTTAACAACTTTTTTCTTTTTAGCCTTTTTCTTTACAACTTTTTTCTTTTTAGTAGCTTTTTTCTTTACAGCTTTTTTCTTTTTAGTAGATTTTTTCTTAACAGCTTTTTTCTTTTTAGTCTCTTTTTTCTTTACAGCTTTTTTCTTTTTAGTGCCTTTTTTCTTTTCTGCTTTGGCTTTTTTCTTTTTACCTTTTTTCTTTTCTGCTTTAGCTTTTTTCTTTTTATTTTTTTTCTTTTCTGCTTTAGCTTTTTTCTTTTTATTCTTTTTCTTTTCTGCTCTTTCAGTCTTAATAGCTATCTTCTTCTCTTTATCTTTTTGAATATTTTTTTTAATGATTGTCTTGATTTCTTCTTTTTCAAAACCCATTTCTTTAAGCTCTTTTTTAAGTTGCTTTCTTAATTGTTTTCGCTCTGCTTTTGTTGTGTCAGGTGAAAGTTTAGCAACTCTTAGAGCTTTCATCTTTTTGTTGAATTTTTTTAATTGATTTTTTGTAATTTTTTTTGCTTGCCCAGGAGCTTTTCCTTTTGACATTGATGTCATGCTGTATGGGTTATCTAATAAAGTTTGACCAAAATTGTTTCCGACTAACACTGCTCCAGGTCTCATACCTAAAGTATTATTTTTTCCTGGTCCGATTAATAAAGTATCAGTTCTACCTTTTGATACTACTGTTTGAAATTCTGTTCCTCTAGATCCTAGAGTGCCCTCAGGTACCTCAACAGTTAGACTATCTGGATCTTTCTTACTAATTAACCCTGAGATAACTTTTAAGCTTCCTTGTTTAACACTTGCAACAATTTTTCCATCATTAGTAGCTGGATCGAATATAAAAGTATCCATCACCACTTCAGACTCTTCACCAACAGTAAATGTAGATTGGTCTAATAATAAAATTTGTGTTCCAGAACCCGCTCCAGCATAAATAGTTTCATTAAGATAAATTTTGTCACCTGCTTTTAACTCTCTTGTTTCAGTTTTAACTGTGCCTGAAATAGCACCAACAATTCCAACAAGTTGTTTTTCAACAGTTAATTTCTCTTGAGCATTTAAATTTACGCTCATTAAGAATATTAGACTAGCAACAGATGTTAATAGTTTTTTCATTTAGCAGATAAACTATCAAATTTTTGCAAAAATTAAACATTTTATGAACCATTATGACCATACAAATTACCAATAAATCCAACAATTTCTAAAAGTTTTTTAAGATTTTTTGGAAATTTAATTAAAACTTAGAGTTCTAGAAAAACTTAAAGAAAAAGAATCACTGGAATAGTCGTAATTCATAAGATTAGCCTCAGATATAACTTTTTCATAAGACATATTAATAAAAAAACTTCTATTCGGATCTATCGCTGGAAAAATATCTCCAATCGCTTTTGTAAGCATGATGTCAAAAGTATTAGTCACATCAGATCTTAAAATTCGTGAATTTACTGAACTATCCTCTTTTTTATAATCATTAAAGCTTAAAGAGTTTGATGTAGCGATATAAGCCCAAGGAAATGCAAAGTTTAAACCAAAACCAATATCATAAGTTTCATAATCGTTACCTGCATCAACTACTGCATCGCTATCACTGTACCCTAAACTTATATTAGTTGAGATCAGTTGATTTAGAATAAAATCATGTGCGAGTGTATAACTATGACCAATAGAATTAGTCTCATTGGCAGTTGTATCACTCATATTTAAATTTCCTTTAGAGTCTGCGTATGCATAACCATAACTAATTGTATTTCTATCTCCAATCGTAAAAAAACTTCCTGCACCAAACATTAATGAAAAGCTATCAGCATCAGTTTGATAGTCAGATTTGTTTAACATTAAATATGGACTTACACTTTGCCCCACAAATATAGTGTCTAGAGCCAAAGTTAACCCGTAACTTTGATAATCATCATCAGTTTCTTGATATTGTTCTGATGTCGTTTGAGATAAATTTATTAAGAAAGAAGATTCTTCTCCAATAGGTCTAGTTGCTGATAATCCTAAGCCACCACTTAAAGTTCTATCGTGCATTGCAGAATTAAAAGCCTCAACACCATCTGACTCACTTTTAAGTCTTCTTTTTGAGACACTATTTACATTATTTGAAAAAATTGATCCTGCAGACATATCTAAAGTAAAAGCCCAAAGACCTGGTTCTCTATCTTTTAACTCACTTTCAATTTCTTGTAACGTCTCCAAATCTTCAGGTGAAAGATCTCTTCTCAATTTCATTTCTGCAATAATAGTGTTTGCTTTTTCAGGTGAGTCAACCTGAACTAAAATTGATAACAAATATAATTTTATCTCAGTATTATCTGGATAAAGCATATTTAGTCTTTCTAATGTTGAGATAGTTTGTTTAAAATTACCCATCTTTCCTTGTTGCTGTGCATATTTTAGATTTAAATCCAAATCATTAGGGTTTTGTAAAATTTGCATGTAAGTGATATTTTTTTCAGATGCAAATGCGAATGTTGAAGTAATAAGAAAAATTATTACTGGAAAAAATTTTAATTTGTTAAGTCTAATAAACATAAAAAGTGGAAGATATTAAGTATATGATTTTTTTCAATTAATAATTTAATTAAAATAGTATTATTTTCCAATACTTATTACAGTTAAATCATCAGTTAACTTTTGATTTTTTGTTGTATCCATCACAGATCTTGTGATGTCATCTAATTGTTTATTGGTGTCTTTATTAAAAGTTTCCTCTATAATATTTATTGATCCATCAATACCAATTTCTTTTCCATCTTTATTTAAACTTTCAGACAAACCATCGGTAAAAGCATAAAATCTTGAACCATTTAGTTTCATCTTATTAATATTATAAATACTTTTATCTTTCTGTTTTATCACTCCCAAAGGTGGTGCTAAACTTTCAATCTGATTATATTTTCCATCATCATCTCTAACGACTGCTGGCTGATGACCTGCATTTACCCATCTAATTTCATCCGTTATCAAATTATATTCTCCAACAATTGATGTAACAAACATTCCTCCAGTTTTAGTATTATTTAAATCATTGTTCATATGAAATACCATCTCATCAGGATCTACTTTTGACTGAGATAAAACTTCAAACAATGTAGATGCTTTTGCCATCACCATGCCTGCATGAATTCCTTTTCCAGCCACATCTGCAATTATAAAATAAATACTATCATTATGAGGATAGAAGCTAAAAAAATCACCAGATACTTCTCTTGCTGCAATGTTAATTCCATGAACAGGATAATTTTTTAAATTTCTTTTTGGTAAAAAGTTTTCTTGAACTTTAACTGCAAGTTTTACCTCTTTAGAAATTCTTTCTCTCCATTTATTTTTCTCATCTTCAGTAGTTTCAAGTTTGCTCATTAATTTATTATAATAAAGACCAATAACTCCGCCTGCAGTAAATGGATCTTGAGGACCTCTAATTTTAAGATCACCGGACTCAGATTGTTTGTCTAAAATTGAAATTAAATCATGTTCTATAGAAACTGCATTATGTTCAGCAATATTTAAACCAAGTTCTTCTTGAACAGGACTTACTCTTAAAGGATAAAATTTATTAACAAAACTTAAAACAAAAAATGAAGTAATGAATGTAAATAACCCAATTGATATCACTCCCAAAAATTGAACTTTAATTTGTGAAAATCTATCCAGTCCAGTATCCAAAATGCTCAAATCACTAAAAAATCCAACCGCAAGAGTTCCCCAAATACCAGCAGCTAAATGAACTGGTACAGCGCCAACAACATCATCGATTTCAAATTTATTCAATATTTCATTTACAAGAATTGCAATAATTGCTCCAACAATTCCAACAAAGATAGAGGTCACAGAAGTCATTGAATTACAGCCGGCTGTGATTGCAACTAATCCTGCTAGAGGTCCTAGGATAATATAAAAAGGATCAGGTTTTTTAAATCTAAAGTATGAAATACCTAAACCCGTTAATAAACCAAAAGCAGCAGCTAAAAATGTATTTATTAAAATTAAGGGAACAACTTCATCCATTGCACCATTACTACCCCCATTAAAACCAAACCAACCAAACCATAAAATTAATGTCCCTAAAACTGCTAAAGGAAAACTAGAGCCTGTAAATTTACCTCTGTTGGCATCTGAATATTTTCCTATTCTTGGACCTAAAATTAAAACTGCTGCTAAAGCAATCCATCCTCCAACAGAATGAACAATCGTACTTCCTGCAAAATCTACAAAACCTTGATTAGAAAGCCAGCCAGTGGTTTTAATTGAGCCAGTTACACTTAATAATTGATCCACAGTATCATATTTAGAAAGATAACTTGAAGACCATGCCCAGTGTCCCACTATTGGATAAATAATTCCAGTGGCTAAAACTGTCATTATTAAATAGCCATTAAACTTCATTCGTTCTGCAACGGCACCAGAAATAATTGTAGCTGCAGTTGCAACAAACATTGCTTGGAAAACGAAATAAGTCATGTATTCAGCTTTATCTGTTTTGAAAAAAAACAGATCAGTACCGAATAATCCATTATAAGAAGTTCCAAACATTAGGCCAAAACCAAAAATCCAAAAGATAACTACTGAGACACCAAAATCTGCAGCATTTTTTAAGGCCACATTGATACTATTTTTATGTCTTGATAAACCAGTTTCCATACACATAAATCCTGCTTGCATGATGAAAACTAAAATTGCACAATCTATAACCCATAAAGTATCGATGTTACTCGTCAGTACATCTATTACTTCTTGGGGCATCATTTAAAGTTGATTATCTATAGATACTCATTGGATCGTAAACACAATCCATTTGTTCCAATGTTTCAAAGAATATTTCTGATAATTCCGAAGAGTGAAACGTTGGGCATATATTTTGATTATTAAGTTCAGTCATCATATTTTTTTTTGCACCATTCATTGCTAATGACCCAGATAAAGAACTCGTTGCTTGTAATACACTCCCAGACTCAGCCAAAGTTAAAGTAGGTCCAATCATTGCGGAATACTGACTACAGTTTGTCAAAATTGGTAGTAATAAAAGGGTCAAAAAAATTTTTTTCATAATTTAAAGTTATTTTAATAGTAGGTTTTTTCAAAACAATAAAGCATCCATTTTGGGTAAAATTTAAAATTAAGTTAATTAGCAGTTTTCTCTAGTAGGTGTACCATACTTAGTTACAGTTATAGTACAAGTAGAGCCCTCTGCTTGATCTTGAGCAGAAACAGTATAATTAGCAGCCGATCCAAAGGTGCATATCTCAAAACCTATTTTAGGGGTTACTCTATCATCGTTTCGTCCGATAATAGCTTCTCCGCCAAATAAATTCTCTTCAATAAGTCTGGTGCTTTCTAGATCTGCATCACACGCATCACTACTTCCTGTAATGTAATAAGTTCCAGTATTTGAATATTCCTCAGTTTGTGCTAGTGCAACTTGTTGTATGATATTTTCAGCTGAACCTCTTTTGGCACCCTTAACGTAACCACTGTAAGTCAATGTACCTGCAGCGGCAAGAATTCCGATTATTGCAACGACCACCATCAGCTCAATTAAAGTAAATCCTGAGCTTTTGGTGGTCATTAAATATTTATTTAGATTAAACCCAAACGTAATTATTCAATTATAATAACGTTAACAGAATAATCCACTCCCTCTACAGCTTCCTGTCCTGGAATATTATTATCTGGATCTGCTGGAATGGCTGCTGTAGCTATTACACATTCTGGAGATAAACAAGTTCCAACTGTAACTACTTTATCAGCTCCAGTAACCCTTACAGTTCCTTCTTTATCATCGCCGAATTCAGCTAGTACAGCCGACTCTTCATTTCTGTATGGATTTTTAAAATCACTAAGTGCACTAATTGATGCTGTAGCTACTCCTGCAGCTGTTAAACTGCTTGCACAAATAGTACTACTCTTAAAAGCTGTAGCTCCACTATCCATTGAACATTTTTGAGCCTCTGAAGCAATATATTTTACTACTGCTGCATGGTTAGATTTTGCACTATTCTTTTTAGCACCAGATGTGTAACCAGTATAAGCTACCGTTCCAACGGCTGCTAAAATACCAATAATCGCGACTACAACTAGTAGCTCGATTAATGTAAAACCTTTGTTATTTTTCATTTTTCCTCTTTATATTAATTAAATTAATTTAATACGCAGAATCTAAAATTTTTTTTGGGATATGTAAATAATTATAAGTGACATAAAATGTGTTTTTTTTTGTAGAAAATACGTAATATCTGCTCATAATGAGCTATTTTAAAATTCTATGTCATATAAAGTAGAAGAAATTGATAATAAAAGAGTAGTTCACCTTAACGGTGAGATAGATATGGAGGTTTCGGATAAAGCAAGAAATACAATTTTACCTCTAATTGAAGCAGGTCATGAGGTACACCTTAATCTGAGTAAAGTTGAATACATGGATTCATCAGGAATATCAGTTTTAATTGAAAGTAAAAAATTATCAGAGCAGAAAAATACAAAATTTGAGTTAATTGAAGTCAGTAAACCAGTAGAAAAAGTTTTAGCAATGGCGAGAAAGTTTTTATGAGTTATAAAGTTACAGAGGACGGAAATATAGCAACGGTTCACTTGGATGGTGAAATAGATATGGATGTTACTGAAAAGGCAAAGGAAGTAATATTTCCACATATAGATGCAGGCAAAGAAGTTCATCTTAACTTAAGTAATGTTCAATACATGGACTCATCAGGAATATCAGTTTTAATTGAAAGTCATCAAAAAGCATTAGAGAAAAATACAAAAGTAATTATTAAGGATGTAAGTAAATCGGTTCTTAAAGTCATCATGATGGCTAAATTGGAGCAAATATTAAACTTGGAATAATTACTTATGAGTAAAGTTCCTCACCAAGATCACAATGAAAAGAAAGCTTTTTTAGTTAATTCTTCGAGTTTAAAAGATGTTAGAAGTTTTTGCAGAGAAGTATTTGATAAACTTCATATACAAGAAGATCTTAAGGATGAATTGGTTTTAGCTATTGCTGAAGCTGCACAAAATATTGTTAAACACGCTTTTAAAAATGCTGCTGAGCCAAACGAATTAATGGTTGTTCAAATAAGTTGTGAAAATAATAAACTCCAAATTGCATTCTATGATAGGGGCACTCCTGTTGATCCAAAAAAAGTTAAGCATAGGGAAATTGATAATGTAAAGCCTGGTGGATTAGGTACTTTTTTTATTCAGGAAATAATGGATGTGGTTGAATTTAAGGATGGAAAAAAACCTTGGATAAATCATCTTGTTTTAACAAAACAGTTATAAGAATTTTTAACCTATTAAAGCACCAACGTTGAATATTGGAGAATACATTGCAATCATAAGCCCTCCAATCATAATTCCCATAAATACTATCATGATTGGTTCGATTAAACTTGAAAGATTATCTACAGTTGTATCAAATTCAGACTCATAATACTTAGCAACTGATCCAAACATCTCATCTAATTGACCTGTTTGTTCACCAACTGAAATCAGTTGTCCGAAGGTAGGTGGAAACAGTGGATCTTTTAAAAATAATTTGGTCAATGTATCGCCAGAAAAAACTCCTTTTTTAACATTCTCCAAAGACTCTAAAACAACAAGATTATTACTAACAGATTTAGCTATTTCTAAACTTTCAAGAAGATTTACACCTGCTGCACTTAGATTTCCCATAATTAAAGAAATCCTTGCTAACATCGATTTTAAAATCATGTCACCAAAAATTGGTAACTTTAAAACTTGTTTGTGCCAAGCATATTTAATCTTCTCACTCTTTGCAGTCAAATATTTAAAAGCTCCGAAAGAAGTAATCAAACTTAATAATAATAATTTTCCTCCTGTGCCACGTAAAAAATCACTCATAGCCATGATTGTTGCTGTAGCTGCGGGAAGTTCTATTCCCATTCCATCGTACATTTTAGCAAATACAGGAACGACCTTAACTAACATAAATGCACTTACAACAATTGCTACTGTGAACATAATGCTCGGATACATTAAAGCTGATTTTATTTTCTTTTTAATGTTCTCTTTTTTTTCTAAAGACTCTACAATTTTAAGCAAAAATACATCTAATTTACCACTCGCCTCGCCAGCTTTTATCAAATTTACATAAACGTTATCAAATAGATCTGGAGATTTTTCGAAGCATTTTGACAATGTAACACCACCCTCTAAACTTTTCCTTATATCTTCTACCACTTCTTGCATCGCAGGATTTTCTAGTTGATCCCTCAACATTCCTAAAACTTGAAGAATTGGCAAACCAGCTTTAACCATGGTTGCGAACTGCTTAGAAAATATTAAAACGTCCTCTACTTTGGGCTTTTTTTTACCAAAAAGACTGAAACCTTTACCTTTTTTCTTATCTTTTTGATCAGTTTTTTTTTTCTTAGAAGTACGGACTATGTTTGTAATTATAATCTTTTGTTCTTTTAACTTATGAGAAGCTTCATCAATATTTAGTGCCTCAATATCACCATCTACATATTTACCGTCTGAAATTCCTTTATATGTGAAAGCTTCCATAAATAATTTTATTATTCACCAGAAAGAACTCTTTCGTATTCTCTAAAGTTAAGTTCCCCAGCTGCAATTAATCGTCTACCCATATCCTGCATTGTTTGAAATCCTTCTTTGATTGCTATCTCTCTTAGTTCGGGAGTTGTAGCTTTTCTTAATATTGCTTCCTTTAAAGGTTTGGATACAGAAAGTATTTCATATATGCCCTGTCTTCCCTTATAGCCAGTGTCACTACATTTAGCACATCCTTTTCCTTTAACTGCTTTTACTCTAGATGCTAATTCTGCAGTAAAGCCCAGATCTTGTAAAACTTTTGGTGTAACATCATCGTCAGGAACTTTACATTCTTTACAATTTTTTCTTGCAAGTCTTTGAGCCACAACAAGTTGACATGCTGCACTAATTAAATAATCGGGAGTGCCCATGTTTTGTAATCTTGTTATGGTGCTAGGTGCATCATTAGTGTGCAATGTACTAAAAACTAAGTGTCCAGTTAATGCAGCTTTTAATCCAATATCAACAGTCTCTTTATCTCTCATCTCTCCTACAAGAATAATCTCTGGGTCTTGTCTTAAAAAAGATCTAAGAGCTGAAGCAAAAGTTAATCCTATATCATCTTTAATTTGAACTTGGCCCACTCCATCTAGTTCATATTCAACTGGATCTTCAGCTGTTAAAATATTTAAGTGCGGTTTGCTTACTTCCTTTAAAATACTGTAAAGAGTTGTTGATTTTCCAGATCCTGTAGGACCGGTCACAAGTATTAATCCTTGTGTTCCGTGAATACATTTTCTCAAATTTTTTAAGTCTTGATCTTCAAAATTTAATTGCTCTAAAGTAATATCTCCCGCGTCTTTGTTCAAAACCCGCATTACTATTCTTTCATTATTTGCGGTAGGTAAAATTGAAAGTCGAAGATCAACTACCTTACCATCAATTTTAAAATTTATTGCTCCATCTTGTGGAAGTCTTCTTTCAGCGATATCCAATTTACCCATAATCTTGAATCTAGTTACCACAGCACCATAATTGTCATGTAAGAATTGTTTGTATTGTTCTTGTTCTTTTAGCATTCCATCTAATCTATATCTTACCCTAGATGAAAATCTGTAGGGTTCGATGTGAATATCACTAACACCATTTTTAATCGCATCAGCAACAACTGCAGTACTAAATTTTATTACCTCAGACTCATTCTCAATCGCTTCAATATCTTCCTCTGGAGCTTTTTCTAAAACCTCACCTGCCTCACCCAAGTCTGAGTCAAAAGTTTTTTGTTTTTCTTTATTTTCTTCTCTAATCGTTGCGGTAGTAACTTCACCACTTTCATTAGAAAGTTTTTCTATAAATTCTGAAATTTGCGATAAAGGTGCAGCATGTAACTCAATATTTTTTTTTGTGATAGCTTTTAAATTTCTCATTAAGTTTAATTTAGAGCTATCAGGAATTGCAATGTGTAAAGTTTTTCCATCTATTTTAAATGGAGCCACAAAATTTACTTTAATATAATTTGAGGGAAGGACTGTTTTTATTTCCTCAGTTATTTGTTCTTTATTTAAATCAACAATATCTAGACTTTGCTCCTTAACTAAAATATCTAGAATACTTTTTTCATTAGTAAGCTTTAAATCAAAAACTGCTTCAATTTGAGATTTATTTCCTTCAGAACTGGTCTTTTTTATATTAATTAAATCTTTTCCAGAAATAATATCGTTATCGATTAAAACATTAATTAAATTAATTTCACTTTCTCTACTAATTTTTAACATAAAATTACAAAATCCTAGGTGCAATAAACACTAAAAGTTCATTTAGTGTATCCGATTTACTCTTTCCTTGAAACATTTTTCCAATAACTGGCACTTTTGATACACCTGGAACCGAGTCTTTGTTGTCAGAAACAGTATTCTTTTTAATACCACCTATTACAACTATATCCCCATCTGCAACTAATAATTTGGTATTAATCTCCATCGTATTAATTCCAATACTACCTGCATTTTGTCTATTTGGAGAGTCATTATTAACCTTTACATCTAAAAGCACGTTTCCATCACCAATAATACTAGGTGTTACAGTCATTACTAGGGCAGCATCCGTAAAAGTATCTGCGCCATCTCCACCTGATACAGGTATTTGCTCACCTTGTTTAATTGATGCAGTTTGATTATCTAAAGAAAATATTTTTGGATTTGAAATAATTTTTGATAAACCTTGAGACTCTAAGGCTTCAAGTTCTACTTTTAATACTGCAGAACCAGTTTTTCTCAAAACTCCAATACCACTTGTTGCAGCTGCTGCAGGAAAATTAAACAGTGTATCTTTACCGGCTCCAAAATTAGCTGTATCGTCAGTTAATCTTGCGTCTGCACCTGATGGAGCTCCAACTGAACTACCACCTTGAGTACCACCCATTCTTGTTCCTCTTCTTGAGTAAGCTGCTCCCAATTTATTTCCTAATTCTTGTTCAAATGATGAAGTGGCTTCAACAATAAAAACTTCCATCAAAACTTGTTTAGTTCTAACATCAATTTCTCTAATGACTTTATCAACAACATCTAAATCTTTTTCTTTTCCTCTTACAATTATAGAACGTGTTGTTTTTTCTTCTGTGACTTGAATAGGTATAAACGACCCTGTGCCTGAAGTTGAGGTAAATAATTCAGTTATAGTCGCCTTAGCTTCAGCAGGTGAAATATAATAGAGTCTAAATATTTCAGAAATTATTGGTTCTACAGAATCTTCTAATTCTACTTTTTTCTTAACTGCTTGTGCTCTTGCAGATTTATAGCTTTCTTGAGAAGTAAGTGTTGCTGGTGTTGCAACTCTGATAATATTACTTGCTACATCAATATCAGCAGCATAATTTTTCATATCTAAAAGTGCATTAAAAGCTTTATCCCATGGAACGTTGACTAACTCTGCAGTAATAGCTCCTGCAACATCATCGCTAACTAAAATATTTACACCACCAATTTTTGCCATCATAGCCATTGCTTTAGCGTAATCCATATTTTGAAACCTAAAGGTAACATTTTGTTTCAAGCTATCGTACTCTTCAGGAATTAATAAATAATTTTTTTCTTTAACAGATGAAATTTTTTTTCTTTTTTTTAGTTTTACTACATCAGCCTCTACAGGCACTGGGCCCATCTCAGCCGATTTATCCAATTCTTTTTTACCCATCTTTTTTACATCTGTTTTAATTAGTGGGGTATCATGCTTAAATCCTTTAGTTCCTTTTTTACCTGTAGCAGTACAACCAGAAATTAATAAGGATAATAGAATAAAACTAATTATTTTTTTTTGAAAAAATTTTGTCATTAATTATTTCTCTCAATAACTTGATTTTTAAAATTTATAGCAATTAAAGACTCTCCCTTTTTATCGAAAATTATTTCTTTTGAATTTATTGATATTAAAGAAACACCTGGTGCAATTTCTTCAAATGCAGATAAAGTTATAATTTCTCCATTTTCATCGATGATTGATGCAAAACTTTCATCTTCCCCCTGCACTATTCCAATTAATTTAAAATTGAAAACGCTTAAATTCTTTTTTTCTTCTTCAGTTTCTGCAACTAATTTTATTCCAGTTCCCCCACCTAAAGAGCCGTCGCCAACAAATGGATCGTTTAATGGTAAAGCTTCCTCTTTACCAATTTCAGAACTTATGTTTGAATTTTGTAATGCTTGTTTCTCTTTAACTTTTTTATTTATTTCTTTTGCTTTATCAATAATAGTTTGCTGAGTATCGTGACTATCAGCATAAGCAAGTGAAGCTAAAAATACGAAGCTAATTACGAATATTAAATTTTTAAAAAAATTCATCTGCTAAACCTACTATTGTTAATGTTCCGTTAACTTTTATCGCTCCAGTTGAATCTCCACTTCCTTTTACCACTTTTATGGATTCCTTGTCAAAATTTAACATTTTCTGGGATAGCGATATTTGTCTTTTAAACTTGATATATCCTAAGAAATTTCCTTTTATCTCAAATTCCACTGGTATTTTATAATAAGCAATGCTTTGTTTGGTTGCCTTCTTTTTTTTTGCCTTTTTCTTTTGCTTTTTCCCTGACGCTTTTGCTATTGCCTGAGATTTACTAACTTCTTGAATTTTCTTTTTTTCTAATCTCGAAATGACCAAATTATTCATAGCTGCAAACTCGCTTAATATTTGATATAGCCCTTCTACTTCCTCTCTTGAGTGAAACAAAGTTGAATACTGTTCGTATTCAGGTTTCATCTTCTTTATTTTACTTTTAGCGATTTTAATATCATTTATAAATTTTTTAGTTTCCTCTTTAGTTGTTATCATTTTATCAAGTTGGGCTTTCTTTTTATTTACAATAGGGTTTAAAACTCCATAAAATATTATTAAAAAGAATACTACTGCACCAACAGATACTCCAATTTTAATCCAAGTCTTTTTCTCTACTCTTTTTAACTTTGCTTGAATATCTTCAAGAGTAATATTTTTTAAATCTATATTTTTTAAATCAATTTTAAAATTCATAACTAAATACTTTTAATTTTAACAAAAACCCTAAATCCTTTCATGGTCACTCCATTATTACTTCTTTGTGGAAGTCTCATTGATGATAGTGATGCTTGATCAACTAATTTTTGTTTACCTAAATTTTCTATAAATTTTAGAATATCTTGATCACTTGCAGCAACACCTTGAATTGTAATTAAATTACCACCATTATAATCAACTTGATCAAATCTTAACTTTGTTGGCACACTTGATGCTATTTGAGCTAACGCTCTATATGTTAACTCTTTATTTGAATTCAGTGTGCTGCTTAATTTTAAAGTTGTTTGCATCAACTTTAATTCTCTCATAGTTTTTTTTAGCTCTAGAGATTTTTGTTCATGAGTTTTCATGACTATAGAGTAATCCTTCAATTTCTTATTGTAAGAATGAATATTCCAAAAAGATAATCCAAATAAAATCAAATATAGTGCTGCAATTCCAGTTGCTAGACCTTTAAAAGCAAAGCTTGAAATTGCCTTCATCTTTTTTTGTTGGAACATACTTTTTCTGTCTGGAAGTAAATTTATATTCTTTGCTGCAGTAACAAATTTATAATATCCAAAGACGTCAAGTTTTCTAAAAGCTAAACCTATAGAGGTTGCAAGATAAGACCTATTTTTAAGATTAATTTGTTGATCAAATTGCTGAGGGATCTTAAGACCTTCGACTGGATCAAACAAATTAAAGCCAACATTTAATAATGATCTTCTAAAAATAGATAAATAATCTTCGACATTTTCTAAATCTGAAACCACTTTAAGATTTCTTATTCTTTTTTCATATTTTGTCTCAAAGTCTTGAACAGCTTGTTTTACTTGTGTTGTATATCTTTTTACTAATGCTTCTTTTTCTTCAGCATCATTAGACTCTAATAATATCTTTCTATCCTGACCTCTTAAAAAAATGTCTGTAATTATTGGGTTATTGTCATATAAAATCATTAAATAATTTTCATCTAATCCAAATTCTAAAACCGCTGTTAAGTTTGCATCGTCTTTTTTGTTAGCAATTTGGTTAATTTGATCAACTGCAGATTTAAGTGCAAAACATTTCACATCAATGATTACAGGATTTAAACCACTATTTTTTACAATTGAGACATAACTATTTATATCTGCTAATTTAGATGCAACAAATAAGATATCCATTGTATTATCTTTTTCATTTCTGTTAATTACTTGATGAAAAATTGAATAATCGTCCAAGTTATCAGTAAGTTGAACTAAGTTTTCCCATAATGAATTTGTTTCTATTGCTTTTTGTAATTCCTCTTCTTTCATTAATGGAGCAGTAACTACTCTAATAATTGCGCTTGTAACAGGGATTGAAATTGCAACATTACCAACATCTATTTTTGATTTTTGTAAAGCTAAACTTAATTCAGTAGTAACTTTTTCTGCATTTTCCAAAACACTACTTTCATCTGGAATATCAATTTTATGAGTGTAGAACTTTTCTAAAACCCATTGATTTGATTTATTTGAGTTTATTTGAGCTAATCTTATCTCTTTATTTGTTAACTCAACACCAATAACTTCTTCGCCTTGAACTGAAGATCTTCCGATTTTTGATTTAAAAAAATCTAATACTTTATTTAAAGAATTATTCTTATTTTTTAGTTCCGTTTTAGGAAGTTTAATTCCTTTGAGTGAAAATTTTTTGAACTTTACGTTTTTAAATTTTCCTAAAATGCCAGCAACTTTATTTTTTGGAGTTGTATCAACAGTTTCCTCTGTTTTTTCTACTACATTGTTATTTAAAGTTGTTTCATTAACACTTGGTGTTGATTGAGGACTAATATTTTCTGTTTTCTCCTCTGGTTTTTGATCGGTTGAGACACTTTGATTTATTTTTTCCTCAGGACTTGGTGTCACTGCAGGTTGTTCTTGATTGGATGCTAAATTTTTTTGTGCTTCTTCACTAAGTTTTTTAAGTTTTTCACTCTCAGCCTGTACATCATCAAACCATTTCTCCAAAATTGGTATAGCTTCATCTAAATTTTGTGTTCCCGATGATGAAATTTTTTGTTTTCCATCAATATAAAGCCTTCCAACCCAATTTTTTGATTTTAGTTCTCCCTTATACTTATCTTGCCTTACATATATGTGAAGCCTGCCGTCCTTTTTATGTATTACTTGACGCTCAGCAGTTTGATTTTGCTCATTATTGCTTGTTTGATTAGTTTCTTCCAAAGGATTTTGACTTTCAGATACAATATCTTTTGAAGTTTCACCTGAACTTTCGTCAACTTGCGGTTGATTTTCAGATTTTTCAGGATTTTGAGAATTTTCCTCTTGATTTTGACTGTCATCTAATTTTTGATCATTAGAATTTGAAATATTATCGTCAACTGAAGGTTGATTTTCAGTTTTATCTAAATTTTCCTCATTTTCATTTAAGGAAATTATATTTTCATCTTTTTTATCGTCGCTCATAACTTTTTAAACGTTTAAAAAAAATTTTTTAAACGAATCTCTAACACAAATTTTCAAATCTCTAACACAAAAAAATAAAAATGTCTAACACATAACTAAAGGTTGCATGATCATTTTGGGTCAAATTATCAAAAAGCCATAAAAATCAAGCTTTTTAAGTTAATAATGAAATTTTTGTATTTTACGAAAATATTGGTTGTTTTTTATTTTCTCTAACACAATTTTTTAAATCTCTAACACAAGAAAAAAAACGTAAATGATAAAAATTAAAAAAGTCAACAAAATCAATATTAATTTGATTTTCTCTAATTTTTTCATTTTTTGTGTTAGAGTAAATTAATTTTGTGTTAGAGCAAAATAAAAGTTTAATCTTAAGAAATTTATCTAAAATTATTACATAATTTTTATGAAATATTTTAACAAAAAGAGAAAAAAAATGAAATTTTTTGATTTTTTTATCAAAATTTCAAAATAAATCTTAAGTTGTATAAATTTTTAACAACTTTTAAGTGAAAATTAAAAAAAATTTTGTTTTTAAAGTTTTTTTTTAAATTTTTTTTAATTTTTTTATAAAATTAATAAAAAAATTAAATTTCTTTATTAATTTGGATCTCCACGGATATCAGTATTAAGTTCCTGATAAATTATAACTGAAATAATCTTTAAATTATTTATAACTCTTTGATAATCCCAAGATAAATTTACTTTATTACAGTTTAATTCATTAAAATAAAAAACTCTAGCCATAGGAATTGATGGATCAATTTCTGCTGCAAGAATGTTTAATCGATTAGTTTTTTTTTCAATTACAAAGTTATATCTGCAAACATTCGAAGTAGTCCAAAATAAAATTGTACTTAATATAATAAAAAAAAAAATCATAATTTTTGGAATGCCTATCATAATTAATTTCCATCCACAGCAACAATTGTTAAATCATCTCGTTGAACTCTTCCTGACTTAATTAAATCTGAAATTATTTTGGAAAGTCTTTGTGAACCAGGAAGACTTTGATATTTTTTAATAAAATTTTGAAAACCTTCTTGTCCAAGCATTGTGCCGCTCGTATCTTTCATCTCAGTAATGCCATCAGTAAAAATATACATAGAACTTTCTTTAAAAGAAATTAATTTTTCCGTAAACTTAAACTTAGGTGCAATACCTAATGGCGGTCCGGCATCTTCAAAGTTTGAAAAATTTTCTTTGTTAGAAAAAATTAATGGCGGTTCGTGACCAGCGTTTGATAACAACAATTCTTTTTTTAAACTATCATAAATTCCTACTACCATCGTTACAAACATTCCACGCGATGCTGTTTCACATATCTCGTCGTTAAGAATTTTTAAAAGTTCTGCTGCTGAAAAAATAGTTTTACTTAAACATCGATAAAGACTTGAAGCTTTAGACATTAATAAAGATGATTTAATTCCTTTGCCAGAAACATCTGCAACACCAAAACCAAATTTTCCATTTCCTAAATCGGAAAAATTATAAAAATCACCTGAAACAACTTTTGCAGGAATATTTATACCTGCTATCGGAAAAGTTTCATCTTTATTTTGTGATAATAAAGTTTTTTGAATGTCACCTACAATTTCAATTTCTTTTTGCATTCTATTTTTATCAATTAATTCTTTCGCTGTCTTTGCATTTTTAATTGCAAGAGCTGCTGGACCTGATAAAGTTTCAAGAAGTTTCCTATCATTTTCTTCAAAAAGTTTTGTGGTTGTTTTTTTGTTTAGACAATGAATTACACCAATACACTCTCCTGAAACTAATAAAGGAGAACATAAAACAGAATAAGTAGTAAAATTAGTTTTATTATCTAAATCAAAATAAAACTCTGCAATTTCTCTTACATCTTTTCTTACATCACCGACTCTAATACATTTTTTACTAAGCGCTGCCTTACCCATAACTCCTTGAGTAATAGGTATTTCGAAATCTTCAAGATATGCTTGATACTTTGATGCAATACATTGAAAAACTTGTTTTTTATCTTCAATTAAAAAAACATTTGCAGCTTGAGCATTTATTCTTTTAATAATCGCTTCTAAAGAATTTTGTAATGTTTCTTTTAGATCTAGAGATCCTGCAAGTTCATTATTCATTTGAGTTATAAGAGCTAAGTCCTTGCTTGAGGTATCTTCCTCTATATTTATCACTGGTTTTTTAGATCCGAAAAACATAATATTATATTGGCAATTTATCTCTTTTTTGGTAATTTTACAAAGTATGGAAGTTTTAATCTATTCGCCTAATTTTTACCTTCATATTCAAGATGCGGTGATATTTGTACAATATTGTATAGATGGAATCTTAGAAATCGCTTCAAGAATCAAATTATAATCAGTGTTAGTAACTTATATTGTTGTATTCATCCTTGGTAGTTTGTGGGGCAGCTTCAGTAACGTGTGTATCTATAGATTGCCGGAGAGAGGAAATGTGGTTTTTTCGAGATCAGCATGCAGAAGTTGTCAATCGAAAATTAGTTGGTTTGATAATATTCCATTTGTCTCATTTATAATTTTAAAAGGTAAGTGTAGGAATTGTAATTTTAGAATACCGTTTCAATATTTTTTGGTAGAGCTGATAGTTAGTTTTGGTTTTCTTCTATCCTTTTATTTTTTTGGATTTACTATTGCAACACTATTATTTTTTATACTCACTATTTTTTTTACAATTATTTTTTTTATTGATTTAAAACATTTTATAATTCCAAATGAATTGACGTTTCCATTAATGGCAATTGGATTTTTTAAATCATTTGATCCCAATCTTAATAAATATCTATTTCCAGATTATATTAATTCACTAATAGGAGGTGTTGCTGGTTACCTTATCATCTGGTTTATAATTTTTGCTTATAAAAAAATAAAAAATAAAGAGGGAATGGGTTTAGGCGATGCAAAACTTTTATCAGCTTTAGGTTTTTGGTTTGGATGGATTTGTATTCCCTTTATATTATTTTTTTCTTCATTCGTCGCTCTAGTGATTGCAATTCCAAGTTTATTAAAAAAATCTAAAACAATGACATCACAAATTCCATTTGGTCCTTATCTTGTCTTAGCTTGTGTAATGTATTTATTTTTGTTTGAACAAATTATAATATTTTTAAATCAATGAAAAAAATTCTATACGTAATTATTATTTTTTCCATCTCGTTTTATTTAACAATTGAGTTCATTGGAGATAGATTAATAAAAAATAGACTACAAAAAAATATTTCAACTCAATTAAATAGAGATGTATCTATCGATAAATTAAATATTAACTATCTAAGTGGAGAAGCAGATATAAAAGGCTTAGGTTTATTAAATAAAAAATTTGAAGGTTACTTACTAAAAGTTGACACTATTATGGTTAAGCTTGATGCATTTTCATTGTTTACTGATAACATTGTTATCGAAAATATTTTATTAAAAGATATCAATATTAATTACTATTTTAATTACAGCGATCAAATAATTTCAGATAATGTTAGATCATTAGGTCAAGAGATCAAAAAAAAATCAGCTGACACTCAATCTAATAAGTATTTTAATATTAAAAATTTAGATGCTAAAAATATTTCTTTATCGGTTCTATCTCCAACTATAGATATTGAAAAAAATTTTTCTTTAAGTGATATGAATTTTAAAAATATTGGAAATACCGATCAAAGTAATGATTATAAAAATACTTTAAAGAAAGTTTTCAATGATATCCTTAATAAAATAAAAGAAAAATTTTCAATCGAAGACGTTTTGGAAAATCTTGAAAATTTCAATACAAATGAGATCGAAAATAAAGTTAAAGATAAATTTAAAAATAAACTTAAAAAATTAATTAATTAGAATTTATTTAGAAACTACTATCTCTCCAGCCACCTCTGTTTGAAATAACATCTCCTGGAATAGATAAAATTGAAAATAAAGTACTTGCATCATCAGATGGACCTGCGACGTTAGCAAATAATTTATCAGAGAAAATAACTAGTTCTGATAAAATACCTTCTCTTACATATGCACATCGATTATTGTTTGGATTAGCTACTTCATCAGTCAAATCATCAGGTATAGCTAAATTTAGAGCATCTGCATTATTAGTTCCGCATTCATCATCTGTTGCACAGATAAATGCATGACCTTGATTACATCTATTAAGGCCTATCGGTGGTTGATAAACTGGAAAATAAACTTTTCCTTTAAACAACGTAGGTGATGCTGATGCTTTTCTATAAGTTCTTTGATTATTATAAGATCCGTCTTGTGTTTTTTCGAGATGTACCACCCAAGCCTCTCTACCAGTATCCAATGGACAATTTTGGTCCTCATCATCGTTTCCTGTTACGTTTTGACAAACACTTGCAGCGCCAACGCTTAAGGTAGCATCATTTGCACCTTTATGCGCATTCTTAATAAAATTTTGATTAATCTTTAAAGGTGTTGCACTCGGATCTTGAACTGCTTTTGGAATTGTAACACCATTTAAATGATTGAAATATGGATAATGCTTATCTTTTACACCATATAAAATATTATCAAGTCCATCACCCCTATTTCCTAAATCTGTAAAGTTACCAGTAGAACCAAACAAATAAAAAGCTCCATCGTCAAATCCAATACCTGCATCCATTCCAAAATATGAATATCTTCCATTTCTTTTTGTGGCATCAAGCCTGAATAAAGTTGTTTGATCATAAAGTTCGGTTATACCAGACGTAAGTACACCATTCTCATATCCTTTAGTATTATTGGATAAATTTATTTTTGTAATTTTACCTTCAAGATCATTTACATAAACAAGAGCTCCTCTCCAAGGAATATTTGGAGCTGTATCAGGAGTAATAACAACTGGAGCTCCTACAATAGCATTTGGTATATCGCTTCCATTAGGTGTTGATATTACTTCTGAACCTATTGATATACCACTAGGAGAAGTATCAACTATAGTTATTGGTCCACCATTAACATTTGCTGCAAATATACTTCCAGGTTTATCGTCAGCATGACCTTCGAGATCGACTAAAAAGAGTGCTGAGCCCCCACATAAGTCATTTCTTGCATTACCACCACCTAGTACTGCAACATATCTATCTGTTTCAATACGACCATCAGCAGAGGTAGGCATCCTAATTATTCTTGGCGTTGACCAAGTCTCGCCTAATCTTGAATAATCATAAGCTTCATCGATGTTCGAAGCTCCTAGACAAGCTGTTACATTCACCAAATTTGAGGCAGACTGAAGAGTGTCAACTGTTATATCGTTTCCTTGGGCATCCTGAGTGGTTGTTGTAACTGTCGACTGTGCAGCATTATAAACCTTATCATTTTCGAATGTTATTTGTAACATGCTGCCACCTGCACCATCATCAGTAATTTTAGCTGATGATATTTTAATTGGAATTGTAACGTTATTAACAAGTTCAGTAGCACTTAAGATACCGTCTGGTATCGACTCATCTTTATCATAATCTAATTGAAGAGTTGGGAAGTGATAAGTTTTACCCGTATAACATGAATTAGTTCCATCATCTTTAAAAGTTGTAGAAGAAACACATTGAGCTATCGCATCTTGTTCTGCAGTAGATTCTCCTGGTGGATCAGTTTTTTTATTTTCCTCATCATCTTTCTCTCTTGCTTCTTGATAATTATCAATAGCCACTTCTCCCTCAGCAGACTCTCCTAAATTAGTTGATGATTTGTTATATTCATAATATTCAACATCACCATTTACGTCTGCAACTAATACTCTTGAATTTATTCTATCATTAAAAACTGAAAACATATGTATTGGACCTTTGCCTCCAAGTGGTAACGGAGTAGTAACATCAATTGCTGAAAAACCTGCTCCCCCTCTTCCGTAAGGAACGAATAAAATAGTTCGCCAACTCTTAGAGCCTTCTAGATCACCCGCTTGACTATAACCTCGAATAAACAAATCATGGACCACTGGGGATCCATCAACTCCAAAAATAGGATTAGTTCCACCACCTCCTTCTACATCTCCATCTAACCCTGGATTGATAATTTGAGGTAATAGTGAGCCGATAAAAGGTGGAATAAATGCCCATTCCTCTTTTCCAGTTTTTGCATTTATTGCATGCAGCATTCCACTGTTGGCACCTGCATAAATTATATTTTCTCTTGTTGCGTATCTATTCATAAAGTTTTGATAGCCATTTGTGGCTCTGTGATAAGATTCTTCATTAGGTCCTGAGAACGCTATACTTGAGTTTGGAGGGCCAACCTCTACTAATTGAGAATGGTAGATGTCTCCCATAACATGATCTCTTACTTCTCTTACATCACAATCAGCATCATAATCAAAATAATCATTACCTTTCATAAAATTAATTAAGCCAATCACTTCATCACCTAGAACCGAGTCTGAACCGACATCTGAACAGTCAGATGACGCATTGTGGTAATCAGGAATTTGATAGCCTAATTTATCAAACAAACTTTTAATAGCATCAGATTTACTAACGTTAAAATTGTCCCAATTTTCTAAATATGGATTATTAGGCATGGCAGACCAAATATTTCTAGTATCGGCCTCACTACCTGGAGATGATTGATTTTTTATCATAGTTGCTGCACTCCAATTACCATGTAAATTCCCTGGCGCTGTATCGTGCTCTACTGTTCCATCTGGTTTTAATTTTTTTCTTAATAAAGTCCCTCGCCATTCACCATATTGTTCATAAGCAAATTGTGCTTGGTATAGTGAGCCCCCTTCTTGAATAGTTGCTGTAATAGATGGAGCTGTGAAAGCAAGTTTGTCTGCAATAATTTGTCTTATCCTTGACGTCAGCTCTGATTTTAAATCTTCTGGAGTTAATGCTATAATTGCCTTTTCACATTCCTCATCTGCATCACATTCAGCTGTGGTAGTTGCTGTACTTGAGCCTATTCTTGCGAGTGCATGGAATCTATTCAAAGGTACTCCGGTTATTCCTCCTCCGTAGGCAACATAAATAGATTTAACACCTTTTTCTCTTAATCTTGCCATTCTAGCAGCCGTTTGACCACCAGCACCTAATACTCCTGTATGGTTCATAGCACCATCACCAATTACGATTACATAATTCAATTGACACTCAGAATTTGGATCTAAAAGTTGTCCGCCAGCATTAGCGTCGTTAAAATAATCTTCCGCCATTTGTGAAAATGCATTTGCATCTGTTCCCCATGCCATTCCAAGCGGATTAAAAGCATCCATAATTCTATCAGCTCCCTCTGGACCGACTGCAACATTTATACAAGCATCTGAATAACATATTGAGCTAGTGCCATTTGGATGTTGATTTGCATCTAATGCTGTACCTGCATCTGTTTGAACAGTAGTATTGACATTTTCTATTATGTCAGCACCATTAGCGTCTTGGCCAGTAACTACTTGTGTGGTTTCAGTAGAAAAAGAGGTGTTCACTCCTCCCCAGCCACCATAGTACTGACATCCATCATTTCTATGACAGAATTGTCCTCCTCGTGGCGCACGTCGTCCTGGTTGTTCACCAGCATTCCAATGACCAAAACCAAAGTAAGCACCTGTTGTTAAAGTTGTGTCGTTCATAATCGCGTTAAGAGCTTGTTTTACTCCGTCCCACCTTCTTAATCTTGGACCACCCATTTGCTGTTGCCATGCTGTATTTCTATTTGCTGTAGTAAAAAGAGTTTCATTAAATTCGTCTACGTAACCCCCATTTGAAGATGTTAAAATTCTTGTTTGGCCTGAGTTATGATCACTTTTTATATGAAGTCCCCATGGAGCCTGAAAATATACATTGTCTGCTGCTAAAGAACCAGCAGCTCCAATGTTAGATGCAATACTCGCTACACCAGCTCCAATACTAGTTGCAACACCACAAGTATTTCCTGTCCATTCAATTTTTTGTACTGCATGATTAATATGTGAGGTTGTGTAAACAATATTACTATTGTCTGGTGATACTTCTACTCCTGTAGCAAATGCCATTTGACTTGTTAGAGTTGGCCCATTAATAGCTGAGCACCTTCTTTGTTCATCACCTAAATCAAAAGCACCACCTTGGGGTTCAAGCGCATATCCAACTAAATCACCGTTCTCACCATGATGAGAAAAATAAATTGTTGTTCCCTCATTGTTAACACTAAATCCACCGAACCTTCTAGATATATGATTGCTATCGTTAAATGTTGTTTCACGACATTGCATAGTGTTAAGATTACAAGATTTGAAAATTCCTGCTCTTCTACCCACTGCACCAGCCATGAATAAATAATTATTTCCATTTATAGTTTTAACATCTATGTCGCCGATACCACCTCTGCTAACTGCAATTGCAAGTAAACATCTCCTACCATCCTCAGAAAAACCAAAAACAAAATTTCCAGTTCTTCGTTCTCTACTGTTGATGAAAATCATATTTTCAGCAGTTGTAATTACATTGGTAGTGACATTTTCAACAAATTTAATTCTACCCGCTCTTCGCAATCGTTGACCAGCAGTGCCTCGAGTTGCATCCACTTCTTGAGTGCATCCCGCCCTCGGAACTGATCTTATAGGCCTAAAACTTGTATCCCTTGCGCCAGCAGCAGTGTATCTTATAACTGACCCCATTGCTCTTCTGGCTTGTTGTCCTATTAAAATTCTATCTGCAGAATCATACGTTACACCCCAAGCTCGTCCAAGACCATCTCCTCCAATCCATCTTCCCATACTTGCTGAACTATCCACTAAAAATAAAATATTAGCTGCAACATTATCACCTGCTCCTGGTGGAACTGGTTTAGCATTCGCATTACTATTAAAAATGAATACAAATAAAAATAAAAATAGTTTTATACTTTTAATCATACTTTATCCTAATATATCGACTACCTCTTCTCCCGACATGTAATCTACCATTTCGGTGTTAGAAATTTCTAATACTTCAACAATTTCTCCTAATATTTCAACCTTACTGTAGTAAATTATTAAGTCTCCAACACTTAAATTTTTATATCCTTTCCAATTTTCTTCCTTTACCTCAGCACCTGGATCTTGAATATAATTCTTAGTAAATTCATAAATCTCATTTTTAAATTCGTTATCTGTTGAAATTAATTTAATACCTGAGATCCTAGATTGATATACTGTAACCTCCAGATCGGCATTTTCTAAAGATGATCCTTCGCAATAATCAATCGCATACTTTTGAAACCTTGGAATAACATTTGGACCATATACGTTTTCATTGTACATATCTAAAAATTCAAACTTTTCAACTGCTGTGCTGACGGGTGCCCCAATAGGAACTTGTAGTAAGGAGCATGCAAAGGAACTGCTAGAAAAAAATAGAAAAAATAAAATTTTATAAAAAATATTCTTCACTATAAAATTATAAGAATATTAAAGAAATATTTCAATACTCATTGATGTTCATTTTAAGCGTTCTAATTAAAATTAATGCGAAAGAACTATTATTTTTTCTAGAGGAATTAATATTTGAGGATTATTCACATTCCCCATCATGCCACACCCAAAAATTCTATAGGCAGTTCCTTGTCTTTGAGTCGTTTCTGATGTTTTTTTTAAACTTCCCCCAGAACCCTTGTAAACTGATGTGCCAGAATTTACAGAAAAGAACTCATACCTATATTGTCTAAGTTTGGTCTGTTCATCAACGATAGCATTTGGATCAGTTATATCATTTAATGGAAGTTCTCCCTCAGTAAAAATAGGCTCTATTAAACTGAAAAAACTTTGATTTTCTATTTGTTCTATCACTCTAAAATTATCGCTTCGACTCAAATTTCTAAAACTTTTAAAACATGGTGTTTGGTTTGGAGCTGGACTACTTGCGCTTGCATTAATTGGTATATATCTATCAGCTGTTCTTCTATTTCCATTTTCATCTAATGGGCCCGCCATCTTATCGATTAAACTCTTTTCAGCTTGCATCAAAGCTGTTTCTGCAACGAAGAAGGTTTGTTGGAATTCGTCACTACTATTGTTCCCTTGATGATCAGATGAGGCAACAACAATTAACGCCCCTCCCATTAAAGACATGGCTAATAATAAAACAAGCGACAGAACCAACGTAAATCCTTTTTGATTTTTTATCATCAAAATGCTCCTCCAATATTTCTTGTATAAACTGAGACAATTACAGAATCTCTTAAGTATCTGTCTGTTGTTGACAAGTTTCTATCAGATAATCCAACTACTGTTCTAGCTTGTGCTTTTTTAAAAAAATGTTCTTTTGATCTAAAAATGAGTTTTATATCTACTCCGCGAATATCTAACAATCTGGCTCTTAAATCGGTGGAAATACCTTGATCAGGCGCAGGAAATTTTCCACCTTCTTGAATTATTCTTCCATTTTGATCATAAGGAATGAACTCCATGTCTTCAACATGATCTCTAATCATTACGCCAGGTGTGCATATAGCGCACACTTTTATTTCAGGTTGCTTTGGATCTGGTGTCGGAACTGTTCTAGGTTTATCTTCCCATGTTCCTCTTAAGTCTGCTACTGTTAATGGTATAGTGTTACCTTCATCATCCGACTCAGGTTGAATTGAAAAGCTACAATCATTTCCATTTCGTTTGATATAACTTTCAATTCGTTTGTAAACAGCAAAACTTCCCTCATTATTTGGTTCAGCGTAATAGGTTATTCTATACCTTTTAAATGGTTGCCAATAATCGTTCTGATTAAAATCATCATATACAATTTGAATCTGATCACAACAAGTGACAGATGTTTCTGAACTTACTGCCTCCTTTCCTAAAGTATTTTTTCTAATTACTATAGGGTTATGACTATGTTCTGGTTCATCAAATCCAGTCTCATAATATAAATTACTTAGTTTTGGTAAAATTGCTGGGGGACTACAAAAACCGTCAGTGGCTTCTGCAAAGTCTTTAATTTGTTGGTGGCCCGCATAATATTTAAAGCCAGACATACGAATATCTCGCATTAACATGCTAACCAAATCTCTACTGGATTTACTAATTTTAGCTTTTTCAACTACTTTAGAATAAGATTGATTTACAACATTATATGAGGTGTACATTGCGGCCATCATTATTGTTGTAATTACTATGCCGATTAAAATTTCAATTAATGTTAATCCGATTATATTTTTAAAAATTTTTTTGTTCATTTAAATAATTTGTAATCCGTTTGAAAATATAAGTACTTTCTTTTTTTTCCATCGTTTAAGTTCATTTGAATTCTACCAATATACATTATTTCGTCTAATACATATGGTACGTCCACGCCATTTATTTCACGCTCATTAGTATTTACGTACCAAGCTGAATTTAAAAGATTTCCATCATCATCAGTTGGTTGTGCAGTCCATTGACTTGCAATCTTAAAAACAGTAAAATTACGTTGCTCATTTTGGCCTTTGCAATTTAAGTAATCTTTATTATTGAGTAATGCCGACCACTTGGCAGTTTTTTTGGTTACATCAGTAGTTCCCCCAGAATCATAAACATTTCCTGAGTTTGTCGCATTATTAGCGTTTGAGGGATTTTGACAAAATGAGGTATCAATTGAATTTTCAGTGATATATTCAGAGAAATTCCCCGAAGCCCCGACATCTATATTTAAACTTCCTAATGTATCTTCAGCAATCATATTTGTTAAATAACCTGCTTTAGTTCTCTCACCAGATGTATAAATCGATTGAATTGAATAATTTGTCATTTGCAAAATTGCAACAAAACCTATTCCAACTATAGCTGTAGAAACTAAAGCTTCTAAAAGTGATAAGCCTGAGATTTTTTTATTTTTTTTGAATTTCATCTAATTATACCAAGTCCCCCCCGACCAACCTTTTTTACCTTCATCGTCAAAACTATATTGATTATCAAATACACTTATTGACAAATTACCAAATCTTCCCCATCTCACAGCTCTTAAATATGTAATTTCACTTGATGGATTGGGTAAAGTTATTTCTTCATCATCAGCATCTTGAGCTTCATCTCCGTCATTCCCATCAACTGGTTCAGCAGTTACTGTCATTGCTGTCAAACCATCTTGAACATCTTCTTCATGATCTATTGGACATATAGTTTGAGATGCTGTTCTTCTGCACACAAAAAACATCTCATAAGGAATACTAGTTCCAGGTTCTGCTAATGAACCTGCTCCCTCATAATACTTACCATTTCTTGCAAAACAAATTGCTGCTCTTCCAGCAAAGTTGGTAGTTACATCCTCAAGAAATATTTGATAAACTGCACTTTTAACTTCATCACTAGTCCCACTCTTATCTGTGTCCCAATAGGCATCTTCTACCTCTTGATCGACCATATCTCCCTCATCATTTTCAACTTGCTGTGTTGTTACGGATGCCGCATCTAAAACACATCGGCTCATACCTGTCATATCAGTGTTCCATGTATTGTTATTACCATCATTAACTTTTGTTGCTAAAGTTTGCATGGTCATCCCTCTAGATAAAACTGTTAGACCAACACCTTCATTGTTATCAAAAAGAACTTGAACATAACCAAAAGTTCCTCGGTCTGTTTGAATTAAAATGTTTTTCATTAAAGCTTGAATTTTTTCTGCTCCTGATCGTACTTGTCTCTCTTTATACCATCCAGTAAAATTTGGGTAAGCAACAGCAGAGAGTATCCCTACAATGGATAACACGACTAATAATTCAAGTAGATTAAACCCCTTAATGTTCTTTTCCTGCTCCTGCATCTATCTTTCCAGCTTTTACAAGTTCCTCTAATGACTTTGCCATAGTAATCATTCCATCTTTAACAGCTGTTTGCATGATGCTAGGGATTTGATGAATCTTTGCTTCTCTAATTAAGTTTTGAATTGGGGCTGTACACTTCATCACTTCAAAAGCACCACAACGGCCTTGACCATCTTTTGTTTTAAGAAGTCTTTGAGTTACCACCATTTTTAATGATGTTGAAATTTGAGCTCGAATTTGTGCTTGTTGCTCAGGTGGAAACACATCAATAATTCTGTTGATAGTATTCGGTGCACCACTAGTGTGCAGTGTTCCAAAAACTAAGTGACCAGTTTCTGCAGCTGTTAATGCAAGCGAAACTGTTTCTAGATCTCTCATCTCTCCAACTAAAATAACATCTGGATCTTCTCGAAGGGCTGCTTTTAATGCAGAGGCAAAGGTTTGTGTTTGTTTACCTACTTCTCTGTGAGAGACAATACTTTTTTGATCTTTATGAATAAACTCCACTGGGTCTTCAACTGTAATTATATTGGCTGTTCGGGTTTTATTAATTTCATTTATGATAGCTGCTAGTGTTGTTGATTTTCCAGAGCCTGTTGGACCAGTAACAAGTACGAGACCTTTGTGCATGTCTATAATATCATAAAGAACTTGGGGTAGATCGAACTGTCCCATTTCTGGAATCACACTTTCAACTCTTCTCAATACTGCAGCAGGACCATTTATTGTTTTATAAAAATTAGCCCTAAACCTTAAGCCACTTAAGGTCACCGATGAATCTAGTTCATGCGTTTCATTAAATCTTTTCATTTCTACTTCATTACAATTAGTCGATAATAAATCTTGCAGGTCCTGTGACTTGACCACAACTTCAGGCACTTTATGAATTTCACCTGTTTGTCTAAAGGCTAGAGGCCATCCGCTTCTGATATGAAAGTCTGAAATTTTCTTGTTGTTTTTGGCTAATTCTTCTAATTTTTCAAACATAATATTTTTTATCTAGAAATTTACTTAAAAACAAGATTATACTTTTTTATGAAATCTCAAAAGGTTAAATTGCCCATAATGGTTAAAAAAATAATAATTTACTGCTAATTTAACGCTAAAAAAAAGATGAATTAGATTAAAATTGCTTTAAAAAAATATGATGACCTTGGCTAAAAGAATATTACTTATATTTATTTTCTTATTTCCAATTTCTAATTCATGGGGAATAATTAGCGATGAAGTTCAAAATGCAGTATTTAATGGAAACAATGATGATACAAGACATGTACGTGCATTAGCTTTTAATCCTGAGGGAACAAAAGCTTTTTTACATTATCAAAATGGTGATGGTGATTTTAGATTTATTGCAGAATTCAATCTTTCTACACCATTTGATATATCTACAGGAACTTATGCAGGGGACAGTGAGAGATGTGAATTATCAGGAAATGCAGGAGGAGATAGAAGAATTTTTGACATTTCATTTTCTAGTGATGGACTTAAAATCTTTATAGCTAGAGGAAGTGCAGGAAATGAAGGTGGAGATGATAAAGATAAAATTTTTAGATATGACTTAACTTCACCTTACGATATTTCTACATGTAGTTTTGCCCAAAAAACAACTAACTTTGATGGTGATGCTTTACAAGAAGGCAGTCAAGCAGATGCAGCCTTTGGAGGAACTAGACCCGGCAATACAGCAAATAGTCGTGCACAAGGTGTTGCTATAAATCCAGATGGAAAAAAACTTTTTGTAATAATGATGCAAAATGGTGATGGAAGAGAAAGAATTTTAGAATACAATCTATCAACACCTTACGATCTTACAACTATATCGTTGGTTACAACTGCTGGTATTGCTTTAACAAGTTCTGCTAATCCTATGTCTTTATTTTTTAGTTCAAATGGAAAAAGATTATTTTTTCATGATCATAATCTGCATTCTGTTACACAAATTTCTTTAGATTTACCATATGATACATCCTCGTTTACTATAGATGGCTCTGTAGATATAAGAACAAAGGCAAGTGCTAATAATATATCTTCAGAATTGGCTGGTTTAAGTTTTAGTACAAATGGACTGAAAATATTCTTGGGAAATGACCAAAATGATGGCACCAATGATAGAGTTCTTGAATTTAATTTATCGTGTCCTTTTAATATTATTGCTGGAAAATGTCCTTCAATTACAGAAAACAGTGATCGAACCGGAATGGCATTAGCTCAAATAGAAATTGCCAAAAGAACTATTGATCATGCAACTGATAGTGCACTCAATCGTTTAAAATGGATTAGAAGAAATAAAGACAAACAAAATTTAACAAATTTAAATATTGATATTAATTTTACCAATCAAAGATTAGCTTCTTTAACTGAGGTAGTTAAAGCCTCTGCTTCAAAAATGAAGAAAAAAAATAAAGATGAAGATGTGTTTTATTGGAGTGAAGGCAGTATTGCAATTGGAAGAATTGGTGATACCAGCATTTCATCCACCAAAAAAATTGATACAGATGCAATTACCTTTGGTGCGGATAAATTTACTGAAGAAAATGGAATACAAGGATTAGCATTTAGAGTTGGTAGAAATAATGTTGATGTTGGAACTGCTGGAAGCAATTTAGATACAGATACATTTAATATCACTTATTATTCTACTACCCCAATAGAAGATAATACTCAATTTCTTGATACTTTTATTGGGATTGGAAAATTAAAGTCTGACTTATTAACTGTTATTGATGGTAGAAATTTGACTGCTAATAGAACAGGAAAACAGATATATGGAACTATAAGAGTAAAAGATGAAATTAAAAAAGATAATTTGACTTTTATTCCCTCTGGAAGATTTGATATTGGTCACACTATTTTAGGGTCCTATAAAGAAGTTGGTTCAGGTGGTATAGATGTAGAAAAACAACATCTTCGAACAAAAAAAATTAGAGCAGGATTTGCTGCAGTTCAAGATTTGTCTGATGATGAATATACTTTAAAAAGACATGGTAAAATTGAATACGTTATCGATATAGATCGTTCCTCAAATTTCAAATACACTTATACAGGTGATAACAGCGTAAGTTTTAGCGACACCTTACACTCTGGTGCGCTGCACAATATTAATGGAGAAATTGGTTTAGATATAGTGCTACAAGATAATTTTAGTCTCTTTTTAATTTATGAGCGTAATCAAGCTCTAGGCTCAGGTCATACCGATAAAGTTCATATTGCAATAGGATATTTGCCCAATAAAGAAACGAATTATGCTTTTTCAATAACTGGTGAAGATAATTTAAAATCAAATTATGTTTTAAGTAAAAAAATAAACGATTATTTGATTGATTTTAAATTAACTAACAATGCTATGAGACCTGAAGAATTTGATGAGGCATCTATTAATTTATTGAGAAAATTCTAACTAGAAAAAAATATAATAAATCACCCACATTATTAAAGTATACTCAAAAAATGATTTAAACATTGAAAGATTTTTTTCACTAAATTTTGAAGTAAGTAATTTTTTAAGAAAATGAAAACCAAGATGAACAAGAATTATTCCACTTGCAATTCCAATAATTGTGTATTGCATTGAAAAGTTTTTATAACCAAAATAACAAGCTGCAATTAATGTTAGCCAAGAAACTTTGGATATAAATAATTTAAAAATTAAACCAGCTTTTTTACTAAAAATTGACTGAGTTCTTATTATTGAGTAAGACCAAATAATTCCTATTAGAAAAGTAATATATTTAATTATCAATTAAAAACCTCAATTTCATTGATAATACTGACAATTTTTTTTCCTTTTAACACTGCATTTACTTGTGCACATTCATAATAAGCATTCGAACTTTCTTCAGCAATCTTTTTTAATTCTAAACATTTAGATCTACTCTCAGTAAATAAATGCTCTTTTAACTCAAGTGGATCACCTAAGTACATCATCAAACCAATAACTTCACCTTCCCTTTCAAATTCAGCCTTCTCCTCAATTTCAGCTACCCGATCTCCAACACCTACTTCAAAGTCTTTTATAGCCACAAAGCCTTTGTAAACAACAAATATCAAGATTAAATAAAAAATTATTTTTATCTTACTCAATTTAATTTATATTAGATATATTTATAAATAACCCATAGTCTGGATCTTCTTTAAAAAAATCGTAATGACTATCAATATTCATTTTAAAGTTATCAAATTTATTTTCATTTGAAAATTTTGCTGAACTGTCTTGAAAAGACATAGCATAAGAAGATCTTTGAGAGCCTCTATAATCTAAAGCAATTATAAAACTATCATTTTTGTTATTTCGGGATTGGTCCCTGTTGTATTTGGTCATTAAAGTTAGTCCATTATCTGAGATAAAATCAAATCCAATACCGCTCATAAAATTATGAGTAGAACTTTGAATATTTTCTAATGTAAAACTCTCACCATTAGACTCATAAGAGAATCTTTGTTTTGAGGCCGGACTCATATCCGCATAATATTCAAAATCAAAATATGGAACAAAAGATCCAGCTTCAAAATCATAAGTATTATCTAAACTTGTTCCTAATGAAGATGTAAAATTTCCAATATATTGATCCTTATATTCTAAATTTAATCCAGAAGATCCAGTTTCAGTGTAAGCTCCAAGATGAGTTATGCCGTAATTAATTTTTAATTTAGGGGTAAAATTTAATCGGTTTCTTGAAAACGTATCTCTTAAACTTAAGGACCCATATAACTGTTCACCATATCTTTCACCATCTGTTGAAACAGAACCACTATTATTAATTAAATTAGAATTAATAAAACTCATACCTAATAAGTTATCTGTAAATCTTTGGTCTCCCTTTGGTTTACTTGAATAAAAAGTTAAACTAAAAGAGTTCATATTAAGCGCACTTCCTAAAGTACCCACATCAATATCATCAGTACCAAATCTTAATGCAATACCTCTCATGATATTATCTTCACCTTTTTTATCTGCACCAAGTGTGATTGCGGATGTATTGATGTCCTTTGCCGAGGAAGCTGAGTCATCACCAACTTTACCAATACTAATAGTACCTTCGCTCCAAAAAGACCAACTTGAATTTTGATCAGTTAAATCATTTGAATTATCATTTGAGAGATAAAGAGGAATTAAACTATGTGACAAGGAATTTAAAATTTCATTATTAAATTGAAACTTTATATTTTGATTTGTTAGGTTTACTCGTCCGCTGTTTCGTCTTAACCACTCCATACGGTTCAATACCGGAAACGTGGTGTGTTGTATAAGTTTTTTTGTAGTTTCAGACTGTGTTTCTATAGAGGCAACATCATCTTTATTTGCTGTTGGATCGATACAATTGATCACTCCAAAACCACAAGTTAAGTTATATTCACTAACAGTTTTATTGCCTGTTTTAAAATCTAAAACAAACATTTTTAAACCATCTGAACTGAATGCTATACCTGAAACTTGCTCAACTCCATCATCTGAAACATCGTAACCCCCTTTTTTTGTTACATTAGATAAATCGAATGGTGTACTTAAATTGAATTCTTGAACTTTATCTTTTCCATGTCCTGTTATATACATTTTAGAACCATCAGAACTGAATGCTAATCCCTGTGGACTACCTTCAAGTTGTGAAAAGGTTTTACTACTTGTTCCGGTAGATTGTTGTTCAAAAGTAGCGTTTGAAATATTAAAAGGACTAGTAAGTGAATATTTTTTAATAAAGTCATTCCCAGTTCCATCATAGATAAATAATTTTGTTCCACTATTGTTAAATGCAATATCTCTTATATTCATCTCTCCCTCAAAGTGTGAAGTCACAAAGGCACAAGATGAGACATCATAAGCAGTATCTAATTTATACTCTTCTATTCCTTCTGCTCCAGAATCTGAACCGATTAAAAACATTTTAGTTCCATCTGAACTTAATTTTAAACCAATTACATCTTCATCTTGGTCTGAATGAGTACATTCGTTAGAATTTTTCGTAGCTGTTGAGACGTCAAAACCTACTGTTAAATCAAATTCCAAAACTTTATTTTGGCTTGAGCCAGAGATGAACATTTTGGTTCCATTTGCGTTAAATGCTATCCCATGGGCAATTCTTTGAGCAATATCTTTGTTGTCAACAAATCCACTTACAGCTCCAAAAGCATTAATTTTAGGAAAGATTAAAAATAATACAGCCGCAATTTTTAGAGATTTTAAAATTAAGTTTATGTGCAAAGATCTCATTTCAAAATACCGATATAACAAACATTCTTTTTATTTTAAATGAATTTATACCTTTTATTTTGGTTTAAAAACTAAACAAATTCCGTTATTGCAATATCTTTTTCCAGTGGGATTTGGACCATCGTCAAAAATATGTCCATGATGGGCATTACAATTTTTACAATGATATTCTGTTCTGGCATAACCAATCAAATGGTCTGTTTTGGTCTCAAAAACATCGGGTAGCGACTCATAAAAAGACGGCCAACCTGAACCACTTTCATATTTAGTTTTAGCATCAAATAATCTAATTCCACAATTAGCACAATGATAAGTTCCATCTCTTTTTTCATTATTTAATTCACTAGATCCAGGAGGTTCTGTGCCATCCTCAAACATTACTAATTTTTGCTCAGCTGTAAGATCTGGATTTTTCTTACTCATTATTAAATTAATTTAGCACAAGATTGATGTAAAAAAGAATGTAATTCAACTAGTTTGTTTAAATCTTTATTATAACCACCGCCTAGAACTCCACATAAAGGAATGCCTTTTGTAAAAAAATTTTCTGTTACGATTTCATCTCTTTTTCTTATTCCTTCATCTGTGATTTTTAATCTCCCCAAACGATCATTAAAATGAATATCAACACCTGCAATATAAAAAACAAAATCAAATTTTTCTTTGTTAAATTGGTTGAGGTTATCTTTAAGAATTTGTAAATATTGAACATCTTCCATATTATCCTCAAGCTCAACATCAAGATCGCTTTTAGATTTTTTTGCAGGATAATTCGATTTTGAGTGCATACTAAAAGTGAAAACATTTTTGTTATTTTTAAATATATCTGAATTTCCATTACCTTGATGAACGTCAAGATCAACAATCAAAATTTTACCAGCATAATTACGTTCTAATAAATATTGTGCTGCAACTGCGACATCATTAAAGACACAATAACCTGCGCCCTCATTAAAATTTGCATGATGACTCCCCCCAGCGGTATTGCACGCAATGCGATTTTTAATTGCTAATTTTGAGGCAAGAACAGTACCGCCCGTAGCGACCAATGATCTTTGCACTACACTATCCACTAAAGGAAAACCTATTTTCTTTACTCCATTCTCATCTAAAGTTTTATTCTTTATATGATTGATATAAGTTTCTGAATGAGCCCTTTTAAGTGTTTCTAAAGAGCAGGCGTAAGGTTTATAAAAATCTTTTACAATTTTTTTTTCTTTTAAGTATGCAGCTAAATTACCAAATTTTTTAATTGGAAATTTATGATCATCACCAATTTTTGCAAAATAATCTTCGTGATTGACAACCGACAAGTCCATTTTATTCAATTACACGGATTGGTTTTCCATTCACACAAGCTTCAAGAGCTTCGATCATTTGATTATAAAAGATATTATAATTCTCTGCTGTAACATATCCAATATGTGGTGTGAGTAATGCATTTGGTAAAAACCTTAATTTATTATTTTCAGGTAAGGGTTCTTTTTCGTAAACATCTAGTCCCGCTCCAGCTATGATATTAGTTGATAAGGCAATTATCAAATCATCTTCATTCACAATAGGGCCTCGTGAAGTATTAATTAAAAAAGCTGTTTTTTTCATTTTATCAAATTCTTTTATCGTAATACAATTCTTATACCTCTCTCCGCCTCGAACATGTATGGATAAGAAATCAGAATTTTTTAATAAATCTTCTTTGGTACATGGAAGGACATCTAATTCTTTACATTTGTTTAAGTTAAGATTTTCACTCCAAGCCATAACTTGCATACCAAAAGCTTTACCAATTTTAGCTACTTGTGACCCAACTTCACCAAGTCCAATCAAACCTAAAATTTTACCTTTCAACTCAACTCCAACTGTCGTTTGCCAGTACCCTTGATACATATTATCTATTTCCTCTTTTAAATTCTTTGCTAATCCCAATAATAAACACCAAGTTAGCTCAGGAGTTGGATTTGTATTCATCTCAGTTCCACAAACTATTATTTTTCTTTTTTTTGCAGCTTCTAGATCAATTGAACTATTTTTTAAACCACTGGTAATAATAAATTTTAATTTGGATAAATTATCTATTAAATCTTTTGTAATTGGGGTTCTCTCTCTCATAATTAATAATGCTTCAAAGTCTGATAATTTATCTAAAGTATCTGCATCATTTTCAAATGGTTCACTAAAAATTTTAATTTCGTATTTGCCTGATAATTTCTCAAGATCAACAAATTGTTGAGAGACATTTTGATAATCATCTAATATTGCTACTTTAAGCATTTTTTATTTCTTTATTTGATAAGAATAGACCTAATATAATTAAAACTGCTCCAATCAAGTGAAAAAGTTTAAATTGTTCGCCATAAAAAGATATTGCCATTATTGTGCTAAATAAAGGTATTAAAGATAAGAAAATTCCTGCTCGATTAGCGCCAATAATTGAAACCGCTCCTGCCCAACAATAATAAGATCCTATACTTGGAAACAATGCTAAAAAAAATAGGATGTAAATTAAATCAATATTGATATCTACTTTTTGTCCCTGTGAAAATTCATACATAAATTGTGGGAATATAAAAATTAATCCAAAAGTACACAAAACATGAACTAAAGTAAGAAGAGGTATTGTAAATTTCTTTTTTTTAAGAAAAGAGGAATATAAACCCCAACTAATCACACCTCCTATCATAATTAAATCTCCTTTATTAAAATTTAGCGAAAGTATGATTTCTAAATTAAGTTTGGTTATAATAGATAGAATGCCTAATACAGAAATAATTAATCCTAAAATTTGATATCTATTGGTTTTCTCAATCTTAAAAATAAAACAAAGAAGAATTATAATTGCAGGAATAGCAGTATTAAATAAAGAGGCATTTATTACTTGGGTGTAAACCAGTGATAAATATGTAAAAGAATTAAATAAACCAACACTGGTAAATGCCAAAAAAAATAAGAGAGGTAGATTAGATAAAATTACATCTTTGTACTTTATAACCTCTTTGTAAGTAAAAGGTAATAATATGAACCAAACTAAAGACCATCTTAAGAAAACCAATGACATTGGAGGAATATTTGAGATAAATGCGAATTTACCAATCATAAAATTGCCAGCCCAAAATAATGTTGCACACACCAACATTATGTATGCTTTAGTATTCTGCATGAATTAACTAAATCTTTTTGAGCTATAAGGTTCTAAATTTAGATTAGTGTTTTCTTTAGCAATCATTCCAGAAACAATCTTTCCAGATATTGGACCCAATGTCCATCCTAAATGATGATGGCCAAAGCAATAAAAAACGTTTTTGTGATTCTTTGATGGTCCCATGACTGGCAAAAAATCTGGTAATGTAGGTCTAAATCCTAACCATTCATCTTCATGTTCAGGTAAATCATCTAGCATATATTTTGCATTATTAATCAAATTTTTAACTCTGGACTTTGAAAGTGCATTTTCCAAACCTCCAAACTCTACTGTGCCCACTACTCTTAAACCCTGTTCCATTGGGGTAATACCAAAACCTCTATTTGAAAAAATTACTGGCCTACTCAATAGATGGTCACAATCTTTAAAATGAACGTGATAGCCTCTCTCAGTATCAAGAGGAATTTTTTCATCTAAATTATCTGTCAATTTTTTTGAAAATGCACCACATGCAATGACTGCTTTATCAAAAGTATATTTTTGATTTTCAGTAACGAATACAGGTTTTTCATTTTCAAAATTTATATCTTGAATATTTGACTTATGAAATTTGCCACCCTTTTTAAGAAAAAGCTCAAAGAACTTTAATAAAATTTTTTTTGGATTTCTAGCATGTCGCGCATATGGATAATAAACACCTGCATGATAGAACGGTTTAATATTTGGTTCTAAATCATGTATCTCTTCTTTGGTAACTAGTTGTTGTTTTACTCCAAGCTCTTCTCTTACCTTAATTTCTAGTTCTCTGCTTTTTAAATCTTTGTTATTCCAGATATATAAAATACCTTTGTTTTCAACTAAATTTTCTAAATTGATTTCATCAAATAATTCATCATAAGCAGGCAAAGCTAAATCTAAAATTTGATGCATATTTCTTGCAGTGTGCATCATTTTTTTCTTTGATGTATTCAATATAAATTTTAAAAACCACGGAATCATTTTTGGCACATAGTTCCATTTAAGTGCCAAAGGACCTGTGGAACTTAACAGCATAGCTGGAACATCTGTGAGTATGTCAGTTCTATTTAATGACAATGAAGCGTAGGGTGAAAAATGTCCTGCATTTCCATATGAAGCAGCTGGGCTTCCTGGTTCATCTCTATCAAAAATCGTTACTTCAAATCCTTTTTTTTGAAGAAATAGTGCGTTAGAAATACCTTGAATACCAGCACCAATGATCCCAACTTTAAAAGAATTATTCATACAAATTTATACAGTTATTTTAGAAAAATATTTAAGCGACAAATTATACTTAGGCAATTAATTGTTGATTATGAACTCTTGCGCTCATAACTATTCCAAAACCTATCATAGTTGCCAACATTGAAGATCCTCCATAAGACATGATCGGTAATGGAGAGCCTACTATAGGTAGTAAGCCTAAAACCATGCTCATGTTAATTGTAATAAATACAAAAATCGCAGAACCAAAACTGTAACAGAAAATTTTAGCAAAATAACTTCGACTACTAGCGCCAATAGCTACGATTCTATATATAATTATTGCATAAATTAATAACAACAAAGCTGATCCAACAAAACCAAACTCTTCAGAAAAAAGGGTAAAAATAAAATCAGTATGTTTTTCAGGTAAAAACTCTAAATAACTTTGTGTCCCTTTTAAAAAACCCTTACCAAAAATTCCACCTGAACCTACAGCAATCTTAGATTGAATAATTTGATAGCCCGCACCCAGAGGATCTCTGTCAGGATTCAAAAAAGTCAAAACTCGTAATTTTTGATATGGTTTTAAAAAAGCTATTATAAAAGGGAGTGCAATTATAAAACCCATCATTGTGTAAATGAAATACCTATTATTGACACCAGCAAACCATAATACCGCAATTCCACTAATCGCAATTAAGAGTGACGTTCCTAAATCAGGTTGAACAATTACTAAGCCCATTGGTAGAATAATGATAATTAAAGAAGTTAAAATAGTATAAATTGAATTTACTTTTTCCAATCTCATTCTATGAAAATATTTTGCAAGACATAAAATTATAAATATTTTCATTAATTCGGATGGCTGTAGATTTAGAAAATAAAGATTAATCCATCTTTGTGATCCTGAGGATGTTATACCAAAAAAATATGTCCCAATTAATAAACCAATTACAACTAGATAGGAAAGGTACCCAATGGCAAACCAATATTTAATATTAATAAATGAGATTAATAACATCATTATTGTAAATATTGTAAATTTAATAAAATGACTTTTAGTATGGAATAAAACTTCACCTCCATCTGTTGAATACATTGTTGCTAAACTAATAGAGCCTAGTAATAAGATACAAAATAATAAGATGTAATCTAAATTTTTAAATTTTTGAAAGAGACTGAATCTATTAGTTATTAATCTTGAATGTTGGTACATCTATATCTCTAAGTATTTTTTTTCATCCATTGACTGTCTAATTTTATGACGATCAATGATTAATTTAAATAATTTTGTTGCCATGGGTGCAGCTGTTGTACTTCCATTTCCTCCATGTTCAACAATCACACTCAAAGCATATCTTGGATTTTTATATGGACCAAAAGCTACATAAAGAGCATGATCTCTTTCTTCATAAGGAATTTCAAACGTTTTAAGATCTAGCTCTCTTTCTCTTTCAGTAATTTTTTTAACTTGTGCGGTTCCCGTCTTTCCAGCAAACTGATATTTAGGATCATCAATTCTTGAACGGTATGATGTTCCCATCACTTCATTTGTAGAACCAAACATTGCATCTTTTATAATTTTAATATTATTTGAGTTTTCATATAGTGGCATATATTTATCGGATGGCTGAGCCTTAACATCATTATTAACAACAATATGTGGATATATTTTATATCCTCCATTGGCTATTTGAGCAGTCATTAAACATAATTGAATTGGTGTTGTTTGAATATATCCCTGACCTATTCCTGTAATAATAGTTTCTCCCAATAGCCATCCTTTGCCAAGAGCATTTTTTTTCCATTGTGTATTTGGGACTAATCCTTTTTTTTCAATTTCAAACAATTCACCAAAAACTTTTTCTCCTAGACCAAATTTTTTTGCTGTCTCACTCAATCTGTCGACCCCAAGTTTTCGAGCTATTTCGTAAAAATATGTATCACACGACTGTTTCATTGCATTTCTTAGACTTACAAATCCATGACCCTTTTTTTTCCAACAGTGATATGTCTGCCCATACATTTCAGTTTTGCCAGTACACTTAACCGTAAAATTAGTATTCATAATACCGTTCTCTAGAGCAGAAAGAGCAACAATTGGTTTAATGATTGAACCTGGCGAGTAATTGCCTTGTAAAGTTTTATTAACTAATGGTTTCATTGGATCATTTCGGATTAATTGCCATTCATCTTGGCTTATTCCAAAAACGAAAAGATTTGGGTCAAATGATGGGCCTGAATGCATAGCTATTATTGCTCCAGTATATATGTCCATTACACAAATTGAACCTGCCTTATCTTTTAATAATTCATTGGCTAGTTTTTGAACTTCTGTATCAATGGTAAGTCTGATTGTTTTACCTTTTTCTCCTTTTTGAAATTCTAATTGACTAATTCTTCTACCATAGGCATTAACTTCGTATCTCTCAACATCGTTTGAACCAATAAGACTTTTCTCAAAAGTTTTTTCTAAGCCAATTTTTCCAACTTTAAGACCAGGTACAAAATTCTTTTTAATTGATTCATTTGTATCAATATCATTTTGGTTTGCTTGACTAACATAGCCAATTAAGTGAGTGAAATTTTCTTTAAAAGGGTAATTTCTTGAAATTGAAATAACGGGTTTAACACCATTCAAATCATACAAATGATTATTTATTTTTGAAAATTTTTGCCAACTCAGATTATCTGAAACAATTAATGTTTCCCATGGTTTAATCTCTTTTTTTTTCTTTAATACTTTATTGAATTCCGCATCAGATAATTCTAACAAATCTTTAATACGATAAATTACGTATCTAAAATCATCAACTTGCTCTGGAATTATATGAAGTTGATAGGCTTCAAAGTTACCTGCAATTACATTTCCAAAATAGTCATGAAATTCTCCTCTAACTGGGGCTAGTTTCCACTCTCTAATTCTATTTTTATCTGAAAGCGTTAAGTATTTTTTATTTTCTTTTACTTGTAAAAAAAACAACCTACTTACTATACCTACCATTATAAAAAATTTAAATGATCCTATTATGAACATTCTTCTATTAATAGAATTAAGTTTTTGGACGTTGTCGCTTGGAGAATTAATCATCTAAAACCTTCATGTAATATTTAAAAATTGTAACAAACATTATATAAAATAAAAATGTAAAAAAAGTATTAATTAAATAGTTCATCAAATTAAGCTCGAGTGAAAAAAATAATGTCAAAATTGAATAGTTAAAAGAGTTTATTAAACTTATTATAAACAAGAAATAAAACCAATCTTTCACAGGATTTGGCCTGATAGTGATGTTTCTTATATAAGCTGCAGCAATACAAATTAATATATAAGATAAACTACTTATACCCAATGGCAATCCAACTACTGTGTCATTAAATAATCCTGCTATAAAAACTAAAAAATAATCAAAATTTTTAAAATCTTTTAAAGTAAAGAAAAAGATTAAAATAAATGGAAAATTAAAAGAAAAATATTTAAGATTCAAATAATTAAAATCAAACTCATTTAACACAGATATAAATAAAATCAAAATAGGTAACCAAGAATAAAACTTCAAAAATGAGCTTTTGGTTCTTAAACTAGCCATCTAATCCTCCTTTGCTTAAAACACAATTCTTGTATTCATCACTTCCAACTTCAAAACCTCTTGAATTAAAAAATGATTTTCTACATTTATGACCGTGATCTAAATTCAATTTTAAGAATTTTAACTCATCGATGTCTACATTTGACTGATCAATTATCCTTTTTTGAGACAAAATTTGATCATTCATATCCGTAAATTTCAGGTTTAATTCATAGATTTTACTTTTCAAATTTTCATTTTCTTCTTGGAATTTTTGATTAGTTTCTTCAATAATCTTTAATTCATTTTCTAAAATTTCAAGTTTTGCATTAACTGGATTTTTGACTTGGTCGCTTTTATCCTCATCACTTTTCTCTGTTTTTATAATTTCAGTTTTATTCCTTATCTCTGCAAAGACATATTTTAATTGTGAAAAATCACTATAGAACTCCACATTATACTCATTAGTAGCACTCTGATCAAAGGACTGTATTTTTCCAATAGGAATTCCACTTTTAAAGATAGCGCCAGTTCCAGATGTATAAACTATACTATCTTGCATTAAATCTTCAGCGAGACCAGATTTTATATATTTAATTTGACCATATTCATTTCCAGTACCCGTAACTATAGCTTGAATGTTTTGAGGAGCAATTGTAACGGGAACGTTTGAATTTAAGTCTGATAATAATAAAACTCTTGATGTTTTATAATTAACCTCAATTACTCTTCCGACTAAATAAGAACGATCATAAATATTCGTTCCAATTTTGATATTATCTTTGCTGCCTTTATTTATTATAATACTTTTTAAAAAGGGACTGTCGTGATCCACTATTATCTTAGCTAGTAATTTGTTAGAGCTGGATGCATAATCATTGATTAATTCTTTAAGTTCTATATTTTCATATTCTATAATTTCATTAGATACGTAATTTGATTTAAGTTCCGCCAATTCAATTTTTTTTTTTTGATAATCATTAAAGAAAGTTGTGTAGTCACTAATTTGAAAAAAAACATTTTTTATAAAATTTTCTGGGATTGAAACGATAAATGATGATCTATACACTATTTCATTTATTCCTACCTTTGTGTATCTGATGATTTTAAAATCTAAAACTGATAAGGAAATTACAAATATAGATATAAATGCTAATGTGAGTAATGAAAACTTTTGTTTTGTGCTTTTTTTTAAAAAAGCAGATCTAATTGCAATTATAAAATCATCTCTGCCTGATACCATTGGTATTAATATTCAGTCAACATAGTCGAGAATGTTTGCTCTTGATCCAACGCTCTTCCAGTACCAATCGCCACACATGATAGAGGGTCATCAGCAATATGAACAGGTAATCCAGTCTCTTTAGAAAATCTTTTGTCAATATTTTTTAAAAGCGCTCCTCCACCTGTTAAAGTTAAACCCATATCAACTAGGTCAGCTGATAATTCTGGTGGTGTGCTTTCCAATGCATTTTTTATACCTTCGACCATTTCTCTTAAAATATCATTTAAAGCCTCAGCGGTATCCTCTTCTGTTATATTTACTTCTTTTGGTGTACCGGATCTTAAATCTCTTCCTTTTACGGCATAGGTATTATTGTTGGTAGGGATAGCAGTGCCAATTTCTTTTTTAATTTTCTCAGCAGTGCTGTCTCCGATCATCAAGTTATATTCTTTCCTCATATAATTGACCATTGCATGGTCCATTGCATCTCCAGCTACTCTCAATGATTTAGAGTAAACTAATCCGCCTAAAGACATAACAGCTATTTCGCTTGTACCACCCCCTATATCAACAACCATTGAACCGGTTGCCTCTGAAATTGGAAGATTTGCTCCAATTGCAGCCGCTATAGGCTCTTCAATTAATTGAACTCGTCTAGCACCAGCAGCAAGAGCACTATCTTGAATAGCTTTTCTTTCAACAGGTGTTGAACCAGTTGGAACACAAATTAAAATTCTTGGGTTAGCAAAAGTACTTCTTTTATGAACTTTTTTGATGAAATGTTTAATCATCTCCTCTGTAACTATAAAATCTGCGATTACACCATCTCTTAAAGGCCTTATTGCTTGAATATTTCCTGGTGTCCTTCCAAGCATAGTCTTTGCTTCATCGCCAACGGCTAAAACTTGCTTTTTACCTCCTTGATCAACTATCGCTACAACTGAAGGCTCATTAAGTACCACTCCTTGGCCTTTAACAACTACTAAAGTGTTAGCTGTTCCAAGATCAATAGCCATGTCTTGACTCCAAACTTTTTTAATACGATCAAATACTCCCATTATACTCCTCCTTTTATTTTCTGATGTTCAATATTTTTATATAAAGATTTTTTCTCTCTTTTAATTAACATTTTATTTAATGCATTAAGATATGCGTTTGCTGAAGCAACCAAAGTGTCTGTATCCGCTGACTGACCAACTGTAGTTCTGTCATTCTCCTCTATCTTAACACTCACAGTTGCTTGTGCGTCTGTTCCTTCAGTTACAGCATGGACTTGATAAAGTGATAACTTAACTTCATGTGGATAAAGATCTTTAATGCACTTAAATATTGCATCGACTGGACCATCACCTGTTTGAGATGTTTTCTTTATATCTCCAAAAACATCCAAAGTCATATCTGCTCTTTGAGGTTCACCTGTACCAGCAAAAACTTTTAAGGATTTAAGATTAATTGCATTAATTTTGTTATCAATAATCAAACTATCATCTACCAAAGCTACAATATCTTCATCATATATATGTTTCTTTTTATCAGCTAAAATTTTAAATTTTCCAAACGCTGCCTGAACCACATCATCAGTTACATCCGTATAACCAAGATCATTTAATTTATCTTTAAAAGCATGTCGTCCTGAATGTTTTCCCATTACTAAAGATGTTTTTTTTACACCAACGCTTTCTGGAGTCATTATTTCATAGGTTTCTCTATTTTTAAGCATTCCATCTTGATGAATGCCTGACTCATGCGCAAATGCGTTTTTTCCTACAATTGCTTTATTAAATTGTACTGGAAATCCTGTAGCATTAGATACAATCTTTGATGCTTTGCTTATTAACTCTGTTTTAATTCCTGTTTCATAGGGTAATAAGTCATCTCTAGTTTTAATCGCCATTACAATTTCTTCTAAAGCTGCATTACCAGCTCTTTCTCCAATTCCATTAATTGTACATTCGATTTGTCTTACCCCCGCAGATAATCCTGACAAAGCATTTGCAACTGCTAAACCTAAATCGTTATGACAATGAGCAGAGATAATCGCTTTATCAATATTAGGAACATTATTTTTTATTGATTTAATTGTTTTTGCAAACTCTTCAGGTATAGAATAACCAACCGTATCTGGAATATTTATGGTTTTTGCACCACAATTAATAGCAAGTTCAATTGTTTTGTACATAAAGTCTAAATCAGTTCTTGTTCCATCTTCACATGACCATTCCACATCATCAGTAAATTTTCTTGCATATGTTACACTTTCTTTTATGGCACCTAATACTTGTTCATCAGTCATGTTTAATTTATGCTTCATATGAACAGGGCTTGTTGAAATAAAAGTATGAATACGAAATCTTTTTGCAAATTTTAATGACTCGTGACAAGCGTCTATATCTTTTTTTGTTGCTCTAGCTAATCCACAAGGTATTGAGTTCTTAACACTTTTACTAATAGCGCTAACTGCTTCAAAGTCACCAGGAGAAGATATTGGGAAACCTGCCTCAATAATATCGATCCCCATTTCATCGAAAACTCTAGAAATTTGAATTTTTTCTTCAACACTCATTGAAGCGCCTGGTGACTGTTCACCATCACGCATCGTAGTGTCAAAAATATATACTTTATCTTTTTCAGCCATAAAAATTAATGCGAATATACAACCTCTCGTCCAGATTGCAAAATAAAATGATCTATTTAACCCATATTGGGCCAAACTTACTTCTTGTCGCTATCAACTAATTTCTTTTTACCAATCCAAGGCATCATGGCTCTTAGTTTTGTACCAACAGTCTCAATAGAATGTTTTGCAAGTTCGTCTCTAGTCTTAAGAAAATTCTTTTGACCATTTTTACACTCTTCCATCCATTGCTTTGTAAATTTTCCAGATTGAATGTCCTCTAATACTTCTTTCATTCTTTTCTTGGTTTCTTCTTTGTTAATGATTCTAGGACCTGAAACATACTCTCCATATTCTGCAGTATTTGAAATCGAATAATTCATGTTTGCAATCCCACCTTCATAGATTAAATCAACAATCAACTTTACTTCATGTAAACATTCGAAATATGCCATTTCCGGCTCATAACCTGCCTCCACTAAAGTTTCATATCCATTTTTAATTAACTCCACAAGTCCACCACAAAGAACTGTTTGCTCACCAAATAAATCAGTTTCACACTCATCTTTAAAAGTAGTTTCAATGATACCAGATCTTCCTCCACCAATAGCTGAAGCATATGATAAAGCTAAATCTCTAGCTTTACCTGTACCATCTTGATGAACTGCCATTAAGCATGGTACTCCACCCCCTTTTTCAAATTCACTTCTTACAAGATGTCCAGGTCCCTTAGGAGCTACCATAAAGACATCTAAGTCTTTTCTAGCTTTAATTAAATCGTAATGAATATTTAAACCATGTGCAAAAGCCAAACTTGTTCCCTCTTTAATTCTTTGTTCGATATGATTTTTATAAATTGTAGCCTGAAGTTCATCAGGTGTTAAAATCATACAAACATCTGCCCATTCAGCGGCATCAGATAAATTCATCACTTTCAAACCTTTTGACTCTGCTTTTGCTTTACTTGCAGAACCATCCCTCAAAGCAACCACTACATCTTTCACACCGCTATCTTTTAAGTTTAAAGCATGTGCATGCCCCTGGCTTCCATAACCAAAAATGGCAACCTTTTTTTCTTTAATTAAATTTACGTCAGCATCTTTTTCATAAAACATTTTCATTTTCTCTTCTCCTTTATCAATTTATTTGAATGTATCTGCACCTCTGGTCATTGCTATTGCCCCAGTTCTTGAAGTGCTTGTAAGACCATAGGGTTTTAATTTCTTACTCATTTTATCAATTTCTCTTCTTAAAGCGGTTATCTGTACTACGATTGATTTACTTGTTTTATCTAAAATTACAGGATTAAATTTCTTACACTCTTTAAGACACTTTTCTATCTTTTTTTTCTGGGCAACAATCTTAAGTAATGCCATCTCTTTAAAGATAACTTTTTTATCCTCCCTTTTAAAATCTGCAACTTTGTGCACTGGCACAAGTTTTTTTAATTGAAGTTTTATTTGATCAATCACTTGTGGTGTACCCGTAGTCACAATAGTAATTCTAGAAATATTTTTTGCTGCATCAACTTCAGCAACTGCCAAAGATTCAATATTGTAACCTCTTCCAGAAAATAGACCAACTACTCGTGCTAAAACACCAGCTTCGTTATCAACCCAAACAACAAATATATGAGTATCTAATTTGCCTTTTTTAGTAGGTGTACTGTATGCTGATTTTGGAGATGACATTAAACTAAAGATTTTCCTTTTCCAGTAATCTTATTTTCGTCTTTATCATTTGGACCTAAAATCATCTGATTATGTGGCTTTCCAGATGGTATCATTGGAAAACAATTCTCATTAGGATCTACATGACAGTCAAATATCACAGGACCCTTATAATCAATCATCTCTTTTATTTTATTATCTAATTCATCAGGATTATCAGCTTTAATACCTTTACATCCGTAGGCTTCAGCTAATTTTACAAAATCAGGTAAGGCTTCGGAGTAACTTTCTGAATAATTTTTTTCGTGAAGAAGCTCTTGCCATTGTCTTACCATTCCCATGTATTGATTATTTAAAATAAATATCTTTATTGGTAAGTTATATTGAACTGCTGTAGACATTTCTTGCATTGTCATTAACACTGATGCTTCACCAGCAATATCTATAACCAGTTTATCTGGATGAGCAATTTGAACACCAACAGCTGCTGGAAGTCCATATCCCATCGTTCCTAATCCCCCTGACGTCATCCATCTATTTGGTTTATTAAATTTGTAATGTTGAGCAGCCCACATTTGGTGTTGACCTACCTCTGTGGTGATAAACGTATCTTGATTTTTTGTTAACTCATACAACCTTTTTACAGCATGTTGAGGTTTAATCTCTTTATCACTATTGATAAATCCTAAAGAGTCTTTTGTTCTCCACTTTTGGATTTGTTCCCACCACTTTGAAATTCTCTGTTTATTTGAATCTTTCAATCCATTTTGTTTTTTCTTTATTTTTTTAATAGTAGATTTAATTACTTCATTAACATCTCCAACTATTGCAAGATCTACTTTAATAATCTTATTAATTGATGAAGGATCAATATCAATATGAACCTTTTTTGACTTTGGTGAAAATTCATCAATCTTGCCTGTAATTCTGTCGTCAAATCTTGCACCTATATTAATTAATAAGTCACAATCATGCATTGCATTATTTGCTTCATAAGTTCCATGCATTCCTAACATGCCAATAAATTGATTATCATCTCCAGGAAACGCCCCTAGGCCTTGTAAAGTTGAAGTTATTGGAAAACCAATTAATCTTACAAATTCTTTTAAAGACTCACTAGCCTCTGGACCTGAATTTATTACTCCACCACCTGTATACACAACTGGTTTTTTTGCTTGTGAGAGTAAGTTAATAAATTGATAAATTTCTTCGTCAGAAAATTTATTTTTTAATTTTCCATTTAATTTTTTTTCTTTTTTAATTTTTGTGTAATTTGCTTTGGCAAATTGTATATCCTTAGGTATATCAATTAATACAGGTCCAGGCCTTCCAGTTGTTGCAACTTTAAAAGCTTCGTGCATTACTTTTGATAAATCCTTTATATCTTTGACCAACCAGTTATGTTTAGTACACGGTCTAGTAATTCCAGTCGTATCACATTCCTGAAATGCATCTGTTCCTATTAGATGTGTTGGTACTTGGCCAGAAATGCAGACTAAAGGAACTGAGTCCATATAAGCATCTGTTAATGCTGTAACCACATTGGTGGCACCAGGACCAGATGTAACTAACACTACACCAGGTTTACCCGATGATCTTGCGTATCCCTCTGCTGCATGACCTGCTCCCTGTTCATGTCTTACAAGTATATGTTTGATTGATGAGTGATTTTTTAGTTCATCATAAATTGGTAAAACAGCTCCACCTGGATAACCAAATATGTATTCAACGTCTTGATCTTCAAGACATTTAAATACAATTTCTGCACCAGTATATAATTTAGACATTTAAGCAATCTAGCTGAAGTTGTGCTTATTGGTCAAGGCTAAGTAACAAATAACTAAATTTTTTTTAAAAATCTATTTAGGCTATTTGAGTCAAATTTCATCCAATTATGCATATTACCTCGAGCCCATGTACTTTGCCTTTTTGCATATTGCCTAGTCTTTATTGATATTTTTTCAATAAGCTCCCTTAATTCGATTTTTTTTAGAATGTAGTCGTTAACTTCTTTAATCCCAATCGCTTTGCTAACGCTCTTATCTTTTCTTACTCGAAAATTGTTAAACTTTTTAACCTCTGAAATTAGACCTTTTTGGATCATTTTTTTTACCCTCAAATCAATTCTCTTTAAAAGTTCTTTTCTGGGAAAATCGATATAAATTTTGAAAAAATCTTTTTCAAAGTATTTTGATTTTGTATCTTTAAACCAATTGTAAATTGACTTATTCGTAAATGTAATTACTTCATAAGCTCTAATTGCTCTTTGAGTATCCGAAGGCTCAATTTTACCCAAAACAAGGGGATCTAATTTTTTCAATTTTAGAAAAAATTTATTTGGTCCCAATTTAGTGTGAAAAGATCTTACTTTATTTCTTAATTTAATAGGAATATTAGGGATATTAATCAAGCCATTAGTTAAAGCTTTAAAATATAAACCAGTTCCACCAACCAGTATTGGAACTTTTTTCCTTCTTTTGATATTCAAAATTTTTTTATTAACTAATTTTAACCAGTCGCCAGTCGAAAAATTTTTACTTACATCCTGAAAACCATAAAGATGATGCTTGATATTTTGATATTCTTTTTGAGATGGTCTTGCTGATAAAATTTTTAATTGCTTATAAACTTGCATGCTATCAGCATTAATAATCTCACCGTTTATCTTTTTTGCTAATTTTATTGCAAATTGAGATTTACCAGATGCCGTTGGACCATAAATTAAAATAATTTTGGATTTTAGATCCATTCTTAATCAAGTTTTACACCAATATATCTTCTTTGATTTTGACTATTATAAATAACTAATAAAATAGTTTTTTGACTACTATTAAGAACTTGTTTAACAGCTTGATTTAAATCATTTACAGTTCTGATTTTTTTCTTTTGTGCCTCTAGAATAATACTATTTACTTCAATAGAGTTTTTTAAAGGACTATTATTATCAATTTTTGTTATTACTAAGCCACTCGTTTGATTTGGAAGATTCCTATTTTTAATATCATCTTTTGTAATTTCTCTGACTGAAATTTTTAAGTTATCAATATTAAGTTCTTTCTTAGGCTTACTCTTTTCTGCAACTTTAAAGTCTTCAGAAGTTTCAAGTCTTCCTAGTGTAATTTCTTTAGTAATTTCTTTTTTATTTCTCCAAATTTTGACTATTACTTTTTTTCCAACCTCAGTTCTTGCAACGATAATTGGTAATTGTTTCATCTCTGATATCTTTTCTCCATTAAATTCTAAAATAATATCACCAGCTTTTACCCCTGCTTTATCTGAAGGACTATTTTCTGCTACACTTGCAACCAAAGCTCCTCTAGGTTTATCTAGTTTTTCAACTTCAGCAATTTCTTTTGTAACATCTTGAATTCGAACACCCAACCATCCTCTCTTTGTTTCGCCAAATTCAATCAACTGATCAATTACAATCTTGGCACTATTTGATGGTATTGAAAAACCAATTCCAATAGATCCACTTCTTCCTAGAATTGCTGTATTGATACCAATCACATCTCCATTCATGTCAAACAAAGGTCCTCCAGAATTTCCAGAATTAATTGATGCATCAGTTTGAATAAAATCTTCGTATCTAGACAAACCTATAGACCTATTTCTTGCAGAAATAATTCCAGATGTAACAGTACCACCTAATCCAAAAGGATTTCCAATCGCAATTACCCAATCCCCTATTCTTGCTTTATCTGAGTTACCAAATTTTACAGGAATAAATTTTTCTTTTGTATCGAGTTGAAGTACCGCTATATCAGATAAAGGATCTGCACCTATTACTTTTGCTGTAAATTCTTTATCACCATTTACTCTTACTATTATATCCTCTGCATCTTGAATTACGTGATTATTAGTTACAACTATTCCTTTTGAGTCGATAATAAAACCTGAACCTAGCGCTGTGGATTGTCTCTCTTGAGGTGTCCCAAATTCTTTAAACATATCCTCAAATGGAGAACCTGGTGGAAATTGAAAAGGAAAAGGATTTGTATTGGTTACTACTGTTTGTTTTGTTGAAATATTTACAACGGATGGCATCAACTTTTCAGCCAAATCAGCAAAAGAACTCGGTGTATTTTGAGAATACGCAGCATTTATAAAAAAACTAAATATTATTGTAGTTAAGAATATTTTAAGCTTTTTCATACTAACTCTTTATATAATAAATTATAAAAAACCCAATCACCGCAAAAATCAGGCCACCAGATCTTAATTGGCTATCTTTTAAAAGATCTAATTTTTTAAGCATACTTTTCATTTTTGATGGAAATAAGGCGTATAAAATACCTTCAATAAATAGGAAAAGACCAAAAGCAATGATCAATTCCTTCATAAATTCTATTCTGATTGAGGTTTTATATTTCCAAAAAATTTAAAAAATTCACTGTCAGGAGATAAGATTAAGGATGTTTCCCCTCCAATTAATGCTTTCTCGTATGCTTGCATTGCTCTATAAAATGCGAAAAATTCTGGGTCTTGGCCGAATGCATCTGCGAATACTTTATTTCTTTGACCATCTCCCTCACCTTTCATTATCTCTGATTTTTTTTGTGCATCTGCTAAAATTACTGTAACTTCCTTATCAGCTGTAGATGTAATGGTTACTGCCATCTCTGCACCCTTTGCTCTAAATTCTTTAGCTTCTCTCTCCCTTTCAGTTTGCATTCTTCTAAAGATTGCGTCACTATTTGCTTGAGGAAGGTCTGCTCTTTTAATTCTTACATCAACAATTTTAATACCAAAGTTTTCTGCCTCATTATTTACACCCTCTTGGATAAGAGCCATTTGTTTGGTTCTGTCTTCAGATAAGAGTGTTTGCAATTCTTGTTGACCTAGTACATTTCTTATTCTTGAATTTATAATTGTTGCTAATCTCGATCTAGCAACCCTTTCATTACCAACTGAAATGTAAAATTTTAAGGGATCTATAATTTGAAACCTTGCAAAAGCATCTACAATTAATCTTTTTTGGTCTGAAGCGATAACCTCCTCTGGTGGAGTATCTAAGTTAAGAATTCTTTTGTCTAAAAATACAACGTTTTGTATAAAAGGTATTTTAAAATTTAATCCAGGTTTTGAAATTATTCTTTTTGGATCACCAAATTGAAGAACTATGGCTTGATTTACCTCTTTGATAATAAAGATTGAGAAAAATATTGTTACGGCTATTGCAACAACTAGTCCTGCTATAATTTTGCTAGCGTTCATTTTAATTTGTCACTTTCTTTTTTTGTAATTCAGGTAGAGGTAAATAAGGCACTACACCTGAACCAGCATTTTTTTCAATTATTACTTTATCAATATCAGCTAAAACTTTTTCCATTGTTTCTAAATACATTCTTTCTTGAGTTACAGATTTTGCATTTTTATACTCATTATAAATTGCTAAAAACCTACTAGCCTCACCTTCTGCTTTTGCAACAACTTCTTTTTTGTACGCTTCAGCAGCTTGAAGGATCTTTTGTGCTTCTCCTCTTGCTCTTGGTATGACATCATTAGCATAAGCTTCTGCTTCGTTTTTAGATCTTTCCATATCAGCTCTAGCCGCCTGTACATCTCTAAATGCATCAATTACCTGGTCTGGTGGGTCAGCTTTTTGAGTTTGGACTTGAGTGATTTGAATACCACTGGTGTATTCATCTAAAATTTTTTGTATAATCTCCTGAGTGTCTGTTTCAATTAGTGATCTACCTTCAGTTAAAATTGGTTGAATATTTGATCTTGCTATAACTTCTCTCATTGCAGTTTCGGCTGCTGCTTTAACCGTGCCTTCTGGATCTTGTATCTTAAACAAGAAATTTCCTGCATCTTTAATAACCCAGAATACTGAAAAATCGATGTTTACGATGTTTTCGTCACCAGTAAGCATTAAACTTTCTTGAGGAACGTCAGCGACACCTCCAGATGTGGAAAATCCGCTATCTCTTTCTGATCTAAAGCCAATATCAATTCTATTAACTTTAGTTACTTTTGGAGTAAGAACAGACTCTACGGGAAAAGGTATGTGATAATTTAATCCTGGTTGAGTAGTTTTAACAAATTTTCCAAATCTTAAAACCACACCTTGTTCATCAGGTAAAACTCTATAAAGGCCGCTTGCTAACCATACAAAACCTAAAATAATTAATACTAAAATTGCTTGTTTACCACCAGATGAACTTCCACCAGGTAAAAATTTTTTTAATTTTTCTTGAAATTCTTTTATAATTTTATCAACATCAGGGGGTGTTGGACCTCTGCCTGAGCCATTACCACTTCCGCCTCCTCCTGGAGGTTTTCCCCAAGGACTTCCACCACTTTGTCTGAAATCATCTGACATATGGCAATCTATATAATGTCTTTATGCGGAAAAACAAGTTAAGATGTATGAATGCCAAAGGAAAAACCAGAATTAAGTGACGCAATGATAGCTAAAATGAGAAGAAAAACGCCTGAGAAAAATCCAATTAATGGCACTAAGTTTACTATAGCTGTCTCAAGTGCGAAAGGTGGTGTTGGAAAGTCTACTTTCGCAACAAATCTTGCTTTGGCTTTAAAAAAAATTGGCTGTAAGGTTGGAATATTAGATGCAGATATATACGGCCCATCTGTTCCTAAAATGTTAGGAATTAACGAAAAACCAAAAAGTGATGGTCAAAAATTAGAGCCGATAATTAAATATGAGCTTCAGTGTATGTCTATTGGTTTTCTCACTGATCAACAGACACCTATGATCTGGCGAGGTCCAATGGTAACCAGTGCAATTAAAACTTTTACCCAAAAAGTAAGTTGGAAAGATTTAGATTTTATTATTGTAGATATGCCCCCAGGAACTGGTGATACTCAATTAACTTTTTCACAAGAAATTAAGATAGATGGTGCAATTATAGTATCAACACCTCAAGAAGTTGCATTATTAGATGTAGTAAGAGGAATAAAGATGTTTGATAAACTTGGTGTAAAAATTTTAGGATTAGTTGATAATATGAGTTTTTTTATTGGAGATGATGGCAAAAAATATAAAATTTTTGGTGAGGGAGGTGTTAAGAAAACTGCGGAGGATTTTCAAAAAGAATTTTTAGGAGAAATTCCTATCAATTCAGAAATTGGGAAATTGGCTGATCAAGGGAAACCCATCGTTGAAGCTAATCCTGAGCACGAAATTTCAAAAATCTATCTTGATTTTGCTAATAAAGTTAAATCATCTTATCTTTAAGATCGAACGCAAGCATCAATTCGTTCCATTCTCTTTTAGAAAGTCCTGAGCTATCTAAATCAACATTTTCACCCTTAATAAGTTTTTGAATGATTGTCTTGCCTTTAGCTGAAACTTCAGTGCCCCCAACTCTATAATCCATAAACGCATCGTAAGTAATTGGCACCCACTTCTTTACTGTTTCGAGCATTATATCAGCATAAACTCGTATTTCATACTGCGCATGACTATCTGCTCTTAGTCTTAAAAAATTCATAAGATTTAATAAATCTGTTTTCCAATACCACTGCGTATAGGTATTTAAAGTTAAATTCATTCTAGCAAGTTCTCGCGCTAAACCTTTTTTATTTTCATCAATAGTCGTTCCATCATATCTTTCATTGAGCATCATCTCATAATTATCATAAGTTCTCTCAGCATCTTTTTTTAAAAGATCCAAAACTTCTTTTGCTTGCTCGCCCTCGAGAACATCGCCTCTTCCTTGTCTGTTACTTGATGACTGTGCAGCCAAATTTTCTGCTGTAGGTAAATAAAACTCTTTATCCAAGATTGAATATCTAGCTGAATATTCATTTACATTTGCAGTTCTATGTCTAATCCATTGACGAGCAATAAATATTGGAAGCTTCACATGGTATTTAATTTCACACATTTCAAATGGAGTACTATGCCAATGTCGCATTAAATATTTTATTAATCCAGCATCTGTCGAAACTTGTTTAGTTCCCTTCCCATAAGAAACTCTTGCAGATTGGACAATGGAAGTATCATCACCCATGTAATCTACTACCCTTACAAATCCATGATCAAGCGCGGGCATAGCCTCATAAAGTATTTTTTCAAGCTCAGGGGCAGTGACTCTTTTTGTAGAATTTTGTTGAGATTGTTGATCTTTGATCTCTTGTGATTGCTCTTTAGTTAATTTCATGATTTTTATTGAATCTCTTTTAATTGCTTTTATATTAATAGAGTTGGCTTGCCAACTACGACGATAAACGAATTTCGTAATAACCATTGCGGACGTGGGGGCAGTACCCACCACCTCCACCATTTACAACTTATGGGGGTGAACTAGATTCGACGGGTGACTAAAAGTTATTCTTTCGTTCGGAATTGTTCCTCCGTAAAGGGCTATTTTATAATTGCTAACGAAAGTTACGCACTTGCTGCTTAATTAACTCAGTTAATTAAGTAAACGGGGTTTGGGGCACCTGGCAACAGAACGCCCCTTAACCAACGGAAATCGTTAATCCAATTCAAATATCAATTTAGGAACAGCACGAAGTTTTACACGAAGTTTACACGAAGTTTACACGAAGTTTGAAGTCTCGTTCCGAACCGTTATAGTTGCATTTGCAAGTGTAACTAATTATTCCAAATAAGGTTAATTCTATTTTTTATATTATTTTTATTTTTTTCTAATAATTTTTTATTGTCTTCAATTGTTTGAAAATCATTATTAATACTTTCTGTCAATTTTTTTTGTTTTTCAATTGAGCATATTGGTATTTTAATTGTTCTAATTCTTTCAAGTGCTAATTTTGGAACACCAACTGCATGAGTTTTGTTTTTAATTTGATTTTGTACATAAGGTGAACCAAGAACATACATTAAAAAGTCTTGTAAAATTGACTTTTTATTTTTTATAACTAACTTAGCAGCATTTTCAGTTAAGTTGGCACCAGATAATTTAGCAGGAACTTTCCCAATCAAACCTATTGTGCCTGCAATTGATATATAAATATCGTCACTTGAGATGGTGTAATTTTTAATAATCTTAAAAATTTTTTCAGAAATATAATGAATATTATTTTGATTTATTGAATAATTTTTAAAATCTACAACTCTTAAATAAGGAAAATTTGATGGAATTTTCTCAAAATGCTCACCCTTTGGTAATCTTTTTCCTCCTTTAACATCACATATTTCTCCTAATTCAACCATCTCCCAACTCGGGTCAATATCAATTGAAGGTTTATAGTTTTCTATAACCTGTCTACATCCATCAATAATCTTTTGATAACTATCTAATTCTTCCACTATTTGATTTTGAGTTTCTACTGAAGGTACTGGAATTACAAAATTTTTAAAATCTTTTGGATAAACATGTTGTTGGGCAACACCTTTTTGCATTTCATAAATCTCTTTTTGTTTTGATGCTAAAATATAATATAAAAACTTATCACCTAATTTTTTTGAATTAGATTTTACAGTAAATGCATCACTGACAAATATAGGTTCATTATGACAACTTATATATCCCGCATCTCCTGAACTGCTTATTGTGATTGTAAAACCTTTTCTATTTGATTGAGAATGATAGTAAGCAACTTTTTTTCCACCTGCAATTACAGGTATGTTTCCTGGTTTAGATGTTTTTTTTGTAATTGTATCACCTCTTTTAAATTCTACTAATTCATTAATGTTTACAATTTCATAGGATGATTTATAATTTTGTGTTTCAATGTATTGACTTATATCAAATGAATAATCTTCATTAATAATTTTTTTCTTATTAATTATTGTAATTAAAGAATTATCAAATTCAGATTTCCTCAACTCATTAATAATAATAGGTAAATCATTTTCCTTGATTTCTTTTCTATTTGCTCCTAAATCAAAACCATCTTTATTTACTTTAGCAAAAAATATATCTTTTTTTTTCTTATTATTTTCTTTATCTAAAAACAAAATTGAAGTTTTTACTCCTGAATAAGGTTGAAATACACCTGCTGGTAAAGATATTACTCCAACCAAAGAAGTTTCAATTAATTTCTTTCTCAATTGTTTATATGCCACACCATTTTGAAAAATGATACCTTCGGGTACAATTATTCCCGCACGACCGTTTGGTTTTAAATGTTCATTAATGTAATCAATAAATAAAACCTCTGCTTTTGTGGATTTAACTCCAAATCTATTGTGAGGAGTTATTCCTCCCTTTGGAGAAAAGAAAGGGGGATTTGCAAGTATTATATCATAATATTCATTCCACCTATCCTCACTTGAAAGTGTATCATACTCATTAATTTTAGGATTGGTAAATTTATGCAAGTACATATTTACTAAAGACATTTTTACCATATCCGGAGAAATGTCATAACCATTTAAGTTCTCACCAATTTTTTTTCTATCAGATGCAGTAAGTCCATCTCCTAAATTCTTTTTTGTATTTTGATTTAAAATGTGTTTGTAAGAACTAATTAAAAACCCTGCAGTACCGCAAGCAGGGTCTAATATAGTTTCATTCTTTTGTGGATTTACTATCTCAACAATAAAGTCAATTATGTGCCTTGGTGTTCTAAATTGACCCGCATCGCCTTGTGAACCCATAAAAGATAACAAGTATTCAAATGCATCTCCAAGTTTTTCCGAATTAGAGTAATTAAAACTATTAATCTCTTTCAAAAACATATTTAAAGTTGAAGGGTCTTTGAAAGGGAGAAATGAGTTTTTGAATATCTCTCTAAATAATTCTGGAAGATTTTCATTGTTATACATCTGCTCAACTGCCTCTGAATAAAGAGAAACTTTTTCAACACCACTTGTTTTAGTATCCATCAAGTGTTTCCAAGAATATTTTTTAAATCTTCCAGAAAAATAAGTTGATTTACCACCCATAGAAACTGACTCGTCATCCATGTCGTTCATAAACTTATAAATTAGACCATTTGTAATTTGTTCAACTTGTGCTTTTGGATCTGGTAGTTTACCAACAAGAATATCCCTTAAATTGTTAATCCGTCTTTTTGTTTCGTTATCAAGCATCTATAAATCTGTTTATATCAATGTTTTCTCTAATATATGAAGGTAATTTCTCTCTTACTTCAGGTGATAGTTTTTTGAAAAACACACCAGACGGGTGTGTATTTAACTCAGCAAATTTTTTGCTATCAATTATTTCTCTAAAACTTTTATCAGTAACATATGCCTCTAGAACCTGTTTACTTTCGTAAAACTCATTATCTTTAAATTTTAATTTATCATCTAATTTTTCATGCTCATCTAAAATTATTTCATCTTTACTTTTAATTTTATCAATAAATCCAAATGCATATAACAGCAGTTCTTTGATCGAAATATTAATATCTAATCCAAGAGATTTTCTAAGTTTATCTATAGAAAATTTTGTTTCTGATTTATTTAGTATGTTTTCTTTTAAGTATTCATCTGCTTTATTAAATGATTGTTCTTCAACCAACTTTTTCAATACCTCATCGTTAATAACTCTATCTTTAAAAGATTTATATAGTTCTCTATCTATTCTCATGCCAGTTTGAGGAATAAAAATTTCCTCAGTTTTCTTCACTGGATCCTTTTCTAAATTATATACTAGATCGTTAGGCGGGGGCGGAGGAGGTGCTGGAGGGATTTTTCTTGGTTCAGGTAATTTTAATTTTTCATCATAATTGAACTCATTTTCAAAGTAATGATAGTTATGAAAATAATCAAAAAGTTTAAAACTTTGTTTTTCTGGATAATCAATTTCAGGAATATCATTTTTTGATATCCAACATTCAGTAAAATCAAATATTCTTGTTCCTCTTCCTTTCATTTGAATAAATTCTGAAGGAGAAAAAACAGGTCTCATTAAACAAATATTTAATATATCCCTGCAATCATAACCTGTTGTCATCATAGCAACTGTTACACAAACTCTTGCTTTTGAAGTTTTGTATAAAGGGTTTAATGGAGAGTTTCCTAAAAGATTATTATTTGAAAAATCAACAGTCATCTGTTGAGGATTCATTGATTCAACACTAGAAGTGACCTGAACTGCAAAATCTGAATTATATCTATTTGGAAATTCTTTTTCTACAAGTTCATTTAAAATTTGTGTAATTCTCTCTGCATGATTTTGAGAAACACAAAAAATAAGTGTTTTTCCAATTTCACCTGTGAAAGGATCTAATAAAGCGTTTTTAATAAACGCATTACAAAAAGATAAATTTGTTTCATGAGATTTAAATCTTTTTTCATAATCTTTTTTTGTAAAAACTTCTTCTTCAACATCATTACCTTCTTCATCAACACCCTTAAATGATAATCCTTCTTCTTTCATCATTTCTGCGGAAAGACCTGTCTCTACATCTATAACAGTTGGATTTACTAAAAATCCATCCCTTACACCATCTGCTAAAGTATATTTAAAAGTAGGTTCTCCATCTTCACAACCAAATATTGTATATGTATCTAAAATTAATCTTCTCTCTAATTGTTTAGGATCAGATACAGACATGTTGTCAGCATCCACAGATTTTAAGAAATCTCTAGGGGTTGCAGTTAAACCTAATTTAAATCCGACAAAGTATTCAAAAACATTTCTACTTCTAAGTCCTAAACTTCTGTGTGCTTCATCTGAAATAACAAAATCAAAATCATTTGGTTGGAATATTCTCTTATATTTATTGTGTTTGGTAAATGATTGTACAGTTGAAATAACAATTTCTGCTTTTCTCCAATCGTCTTTATTTTCTTTCCAAATAACAGTTTTAAAATCATTTTTTAAAACTTCTTCAAATTCCTTTTTTGCTTGAGTTTCTAACTCTAACCTATCTACTAAAAACAGAACTCTTTTTACTTTATACAATCTTAAAAACATTTTTATTATTGCGGCAGAAGTATTGGTTTTCCCAGTTCCAGTTGCCATTTCTAAAAGAAATCTATCTCCGCCATCTTTAATTTTATTCTTTATCGCTTGAATTGCATTGACTTGATAATCTCTTAAAAACTTAAGTTTATTTTTTTTAATGAAACTTGCTTTTTTATCCTCATTATTAAAATCAGGATTTTTTTTATATTCGGGAAATTGAGTTAATGTTAAATAATCATTATTAACATCTTCATCTTCGTCTCTGGGTGGATTAAAGGACTCTCCTCTTAATTCTAAGTATTTTTGAGTTGGTAATCTATCTATTAAATGTGGATTGCCTAGTTTTGTATCCCACAAATAATGCTTAATACCATTTGATAAAATTATAAATCTTGATCTTAAAGATTGTGCATATTTTCTTGATTTTTCTTTTCCAACTAGTGGAGATTTTGAACTATTTTTTGCCTCAACTGTACAAAGAAAAAATCCTTTAGAATTTAATAATACATAATCTGCTTCTCCGTGTTCATTTTTAATCTCAGTTTTTACATTAATTTCATGATCTTTGTTCCATCCAGGTAATTTCCAACCTGACTCTAGTAACATTTTATCAATTCTTATTCTTGCATCTGTCTCTTTTAAACTCATAAATTAATGTAGCATTTGAACAGAAATTTAAAAAGAAATACACGAAGTTGAAAGTCAAGAAATCGGCAAAATGAGCAAAACACTACACGAAGTTTTACACGAAGTTTTTGAAAAAGTGTTATATTCTGTATATTATTAATCAAGGGACGAGAAACAGAACGCCCCTTAATAAAGGATTCCCTTATCCACACTCATTTTCTAAAAATAAAGTTCAATGAAGGTTCAATGAAGTTTCAATGAAGTTAGAAAACAACATGTGTTATAAAATTAAAGATGAGTAAAAAAAAATTTAGACACCTATCATTATTTAGTGGTTGTGGAGGAATGGATATTGGTATTAATGGTAATTTTAAAGTTATTGGAAATTTCGTTGGTAGTAAAAAAAAATGGGTTAAAATTCCAAAAACTAAATTTGATACTGTTTTTGCAAATGATATCAAAGAATCCTCTAGAATTTTTTGGGAACAAAACTTAAAAAATATTAATTCAGTATTTAAACATGAAAGTATTGTTGATTTAGTTAAAAAACATAAAAATGGTATTAATATTTTCCCAAAAAATATTGATCTAGTTACTGGTGGTTTTCCGTGTCAAGATTTTAGTGTAAGTGGGTGGAGAAAAGGATTCGACTCCCATAAATCACACCTAAATACAACTAACATAAAAAACAAAAATGAAACTAGGGGAAAATTATATCTTTGGATGAAAGAAGTTATTAAAATTACAAAACCAAAATTGTTTATAGCGGAAAATGTTAAGGGATTATCTAATTTAAAAAAAGTCTATGAAATTATAAAAAACGATTTCAAAAATACTGGTAAGGGATATAAAGTTTTTTCAAAAGAGATATTTGCTCCTGATTTTGGAATACCTCAATCTAGGAGAAGAATTTTTTTTATTGGGGTGAGCAATGATTTTTTAAAAAAGAATAGAATTGACCTTGAGGAAGACGATCTTTTCCCTGAAAAAGAGTTTTCGGATAAAGATACATTATTCAATAAATATTTGAAATATCCAGTTTCTAAAAGTTATTTTGTTGATTTGAAAGAACCTTCGGAAGAAAAGAAAGATCTTTCTCAAATTTCATACTCTAAAGCGAAGTTTTTTCCTAAACTTCAAGGAAATATAGAAATTAAGGAGAACGGATTTGCCCCAACAATTAGATCAGAACACCATGGTAATATTGAATTTAGATATTTAAAAAAAACTAATGGTGGAAAAAATAAAATTGATAAAGACAAAATACAAAGAAGACTTACAGTAAGAGAATGTGCAAGAATACAAACATTTCCCGATAATATGGAATTTGTTATAAAGAATGGAAAAAATAGTATCTCTGCTAGTTCAGGATATAAACTTGTTGGAGATGCAGTACCTCCGCTTCTCTCTTATAAAATTATAAAAAAAATAGAAAAGATTTTATCTAAATATCCTTAAATTTTTTTGGATTTTTTAAAACTTCTTTTATTATTTTTTTTATTAAATCATCTTGCCATGAGTAATCTTTTGGATTTAGCACTCTATTAATTGCAGCATTTGCGTAATGAGGTATCCAATCAGGTGTTTCTTCTCTTTTTTCTTTTTTTGGACTTTCTGTAGGGTCTTGAAAATTTTGGAAGTTTAATTGAGGTCTGGGCGACCTATCTTGTAGTAAATCTCTATCAGTAACCTTCATGCCAAGATAATATCTTCCATATTTTAATTCAAATTCATCTATCTTTTTGGATCTTTTACAACAAATTGTCCATTGATTAATATCAAGTGTTCGCTTTGTTCCACCAGGTAGAGTATTTGTTTTACTGGTTTTCAATTCAATTTTTTTATTAATATTTTTTTTTTTATATTTAAACTTAAGTTTTAAATCTGTGATATCAATTTTTAAACTTAACTCTTTTATTTCATTAATTTTTTTAAAGGCACTTTCACAGCATTTTTTTGCCAAATTAGAAAAGTCAGTATCAAGATTACTTTCTCCCGTCTGCCAATTCAATTCAGAAAGATCTTTTTTTTTTAGATTTAATAATTTGCAAGTTTCTTGTGTTAATTTTGGTAAAATTTCATCTTCTATTTTTTGTTCGATATTCATATATAAATTTTACCCCAATTCTCAATGAAGTCTAGAAACAGAGTTTTTGAAAAATGGTCAAACTTTCAATGAAGTCTTCAATGAAGTATTCCAAATACCTAGGTATTTTGGTATGATTTGGTTCTCGGGGGACACAGAACGCCCCTTATTAAAAAAAAATGCAAACATTAATTATTTTAATACTTGTAATAGTTGTTGCTTGGGTTCTTTTTAGACCCATTTCAAAAAAAGAACTTGAAAGGCATAAAGATAAAAACTGGCCAGATATGAATCTGTGAATTTTACTACGCAAATTTTAATCTTATTTGTTAACAAATTTGGTTAAATCTGGCTTAAAATAATTTGGTCCTTTCATAACTTTACCTAATTCATTATAAATAGGTTTTCCATCTTCACCTAATTTACTCATATTTGAGTTTTGAACTTCATTAAAACATTTATCTAAATCTATTCCAAAAGCATGTCCTGCACCATAAGTTACATATAATAAATCAGTTAATGCATCAGCAACTTCTAACAAATTATTGTTAGCCATAGCCTCTTTTAATTCATCAAGTTCCTCTTGAATTAAGCTAATTCTTAATTGGTTGATTTTTTCAGTACTAAATGAAGGTCTATTTTTTATTTCTTGTCCAAAAGTTTTCATAAATATACCAACTTTGTTGAAATTTGTCATTTTGCTCCTGTAAGTTAATCAAATTTTAATATATATAATTAACATCTATCAATGAAATTAAGAAAAGAATTCGACAGTATAGGTTCAATAAATGTACCTAATGATAAATATTGGGGAGCTTCTACTCAAAGATCAAAAAAATATTTTGATATAGGTGAGTTTTTAGTAAGGCCAGTCTTAATCAAATCTATTGCTATAATTAAGAAAGCAGCTGCAAAAGTTCATACAAAAGAAAAACAAATCGCTCCAAATCTTTCAAGAGCAATTATAAAAGCTTCTAATGAAGTAATCTCTGGCAAATTAAATGATCATTTCCCACTTAAGGTTTGGCAAACTGGATCTGGTACCCAAACTAACATGAATGTAAATGAAGTAATTGCCAATAGAGCTATTGAAATTTTAGGGGGCAGAAAAGGAACAAAAAAACCAGTCCATCCAAATGATCATGTAAATAAATCTCAATCTACAAACGATGTATTTCCCACAGCTATGCATATCGCAATTGCCTTGGAAACTAGAAGTAAGCTACTGCCCTCTTTAGAGTTATTAAATAAAGAATTAAAAAAAAAAGTTTCTCAATTTAGGAGTATAATTAAAGTTGGAAGAACTCATCTTCAAGATGCAACTCCATTATCCCTAGGACAAGAATTTTCTGGTTATCAGTCGCAGCTGCAAGAGTGCATTATAAGAATTAAAAATGCTTTAAATGAGATATATTTTTTAGCTCAAGGTGGAACAGCCGTTGGAACTGGGATTAATAGCAAAAAAGGTTTTGATAAAAAAATTATTAATGAAATAAGAAAAATAACAAAAATTCCATTCAAACCTACTAAAAATAAATTTGCAGCCTTAGCTGCACATGACGAAATAGTAAATTTTTCTGGAACCTTAAACACAACAGCAGTATGTTTAATGAAAATTGCAAATGATATTAGATTTTTAGGCTCTGGGCCAAGAGCTGGATATGGAGAACTTATCTTACCAGCTAACGAACCTGGCTCATCAATTATGCCAGGCAAAGTCAATCCAACTCAATCTGAGGCTGTTACTATGGTCTGTGTAAAAGTAATTGGAAATCATAATGGAATTACAATGGCTGGTTCACATGGTCACTTTGAGTTAAATGTATTTAAACCTTTAATTGCTCACAATATATTACAATCAATAGATCTCTTAGCTGATAGTTCAAAAAATTTTTCATTGTTTTGTATTAAAGGACTTAAAGCTGATAAAGAAAAAATCAAAAATTATTTAAATAACTCTTTAATGCTAGTTACTGCTTTAGCTCCTAGAATAGGTTATGATAACGCGGCAAAAATAGCAAAAAAAGCACTTAAAAATAAAACTACATTAAAATATGAGGCTCTTAAGTCTGGGTTAATTAATGAAAAAGATTACAATTCAATAGTTGATCCAAAGAAAATGATTTACCCAAAATAAACTTTAAAAAAATCATTCACAAAATTTTTAAATGTTATTTTATTGAAGAGTTTTCTGTTTGAATTAAATCTTTCTACAAAATCTTCAATTTTAGAACTTGATTTGTTATCTATCTTAAAATTATCAAAACTAATTCTTTTCTGAGTAAAATTATAATTAAAATCAAATTTAATTTGTTCAATCTCTTTTCTGTAATTTTTCTTAATTTGAAAAGATTTATAAAAATCAATATTATCTTTAATATCAAGAATTACCTTGCCTGTTAAATAAATTTCATCTTGGTCATAACTTAATAAACTTTCTGTCAAGGATATCTTTAAATCATCTTTCCACATTACATTTGAGTCGGAAAATATTATGTTTCCACTTTCTATAACAAGATTTAGAAATAAATTATTTAATTCATCAATATTGGTAATATCTTTAACACTTAAATTAATATTTATATTTAGATTTTCATTATTAATAATCTCTGATTTTATTAAATTATACAGAATCGAGTCCTCGTTAAATAAATTTTTAACACTTAATCCCTCATAATCAAAATCTGCTTTAAAATAAAAAGGTTTAAATTCAATTAAACCACTATACTTATTTTTTTGGTTCCCTGTGAAGAAATTCAAATTTTTTTTATTTAAATTATATTTTAGTGAAGTAGTTTTATTGACAAACAAAATTTGCATTAATCCTTTCTGAGTCTCTGAGTCATAAGTAATTTGATTTTCAATATTAAGCCTAATTTTTTTTGAATTGAATTTTGTAGTTACAAGTTTATTAAACTTATCATTCTTTATTGTTAAATTATATGGAATATTGAAAATTTCATTCTTCGATTTAAAAACATTAACTAAATTATAAGAGTCATAATAAAACTCACTTTTTTTAATCTTATTTATAAAAAGTATGTCGTCGTTTTTATTTTTAAAAAAAATTTTACTATTTTTGATAATTATTTTATTTTCGCTTGGCTCCGTTTTTAATAACTGCTCAAAAAAAACTAAATCTTCATTATAAATATTAAAAATAGCTTTATTAAATGTAAGATCTTTTAATTCTACATAGTTAAAAGAAAAAAAATTTTTGGCCTTTAAATTAACCTTAAAAGTACCCACTAAAGCTATCTCTTTATTTTCAAGTATAACTGATAAATTTTTTGCAACAAAATGTGGTTTAGGCAATAGTCCGTATTTTACTTTTTCATTAAATTTAATATTAATATTATATTTTTTGTAAATCTGATTCTTTATTTCTGTCTGTATAAGATCTTTATTGTACAGTGTGGGTAATAGATAATAGGAAATTACTAAAAAAGTAATTGCTATTAATATTAAAAAAGCTTTACTATTCTTAGAAAATTTCGATCTTCTTAAATTTTTAATAAAAAATTTTAATTCATTAAAATAACTTTCTAATGTGTTATTTATTGATACAAATTGGCTCTTAATATTTTTAATAAATTGATTATGTTTAGGCATTGTTTTAAACAACTTATATTAAAATTTTTTAAATGGTAAACTCTGATTTTTTTAAAAATCTTAATAAAGACCAAAAAGAGGCTGTAAAACATCTTGATGGACCCTTATTGATTGTAGCTGGTGCAGGTTCAGGAAAAACTAAAGTTTTAACAAGCAGAATTGCTAATATAATTAGAGAAAAAAAGGCATTTCCAAATCAAATTTTAGCAGTAACTTTTACAAATAAAGCAGCAAGTGAGATGCAAAGCAGAGTAAGTAATATTCTTGGGGCATCAGCAGTGGGTTTATCTTGGCTTGGTACTTTTCACTCAATATGTGCCAAACTTTTGCGAAAACATGCTTCTGCTATAAATCTTAATTCAAACTTTACAATTATAGATACAGATGATCAAATAAGAATCATCAAAAATATTTGTAAAGCTGAAAATATTGATGTCAAACAGTTGGCACCAAAATACATCTTAGCAATTATTGATAAATGGAAAAATAATGGATTATATCCTAATGAAGTAAAAATAAATTACAAAGACATTTATGAAAAAATGATCTTACCAATTTATAAAATTTATCAGCAAAAATTAATTGATCTTAATTCATGTGATTTTGGAGATTTAATATTACATGTAGTAAAAGTTTTTGAAAAAAACACTGAGATAAGAAATTTATACTCAAAAAACTTTAGATATATTCTTGTAGATGAGTACCAAGATACAAATTTAATACAGAGTAGATGGCTTAATTTGTTAGCTGAAAAAAATAAGAACATTTGTTGTGTAGGAGATGATGATCAATCAATTTATAGTTGGCGAGGTGCAGAAATTAAAAATTTTTTAGAATTTGATAAAATTTACGATAATACAAAAATAATAAAACTTGAACAAAATTATCGATCGACCCAAAATATTTTGTCAGTTGCCTCAAATTTAATATCTAATAATCAAAATAGACTTGGCAAAACTTTAAAGACCACAATGGAAGATGGTGAACTTATCAAACTGAATTGTTTTAAAAATGGAAAAGACGAAGCAACTGGTCTTTCAGATGAAATAGAAAAAATTAAAAAAGAATATTCTTATAACAAAATAGCTATTCTTGTAAGAGCTATATTCCAAACTAGAGAATTTGAGGAAAGATTTCTTAAAATCGGAATTCCATATAGAATACTAGGAGGCATAAAATTTTATGAAAGAGCTGAGGTTAAGGATTGTGTAGCTTATTTAAGATTGATTCATCAAGATAAGGATGATTTGGCATTTGAAAGAATTGTAAATAACCCAAAAAGATCTATTGGGGACAGCACAATAAAAACGATTCATGAGTATCAAAAAAAATATTCTCTAAGTTTAGAGGCTTGCTCAAAGAAAATGTTGCAGGAAAATTTAATAAAACCAAAAGCAAAAATAGGTTTATTATCATTTATAAATCTTTTAACGAAATGGAGAAATCAAAGCAAAATTGAAAAAATCAACCACGTAAAGTTATTACAAATTGTGCTGGATGAGTCTGGTTATTCCTCTATGTTAAAAAACAAAAAAGATTTAGAAAATGAAAACCGATTAGAAAATATAAAAGAGCTTTTAAGCGCAATGAAAGAATTTGATAATCTAGAAAGTTTCTTAGAACATGTGGCTTTAGCAACATCAATAGATCAAGAATGGGAAGGAGAAAAAGTCAATATGATGACTATGCATGCCTCCAAAGGATTAGAGTTTGATGTAATATTTTTACCAGGTTGGGAAGAAGGTCTTTTTCCAAATCAAAAATCAATCGAGGAGAAAGGTCAAAAAGGTTTAGAGGAAGAGAGAAGATTGGCTTACGTCGGGATTACAAGAGCAAAGAAAAAAGCTATAATATCATTTTCAATGAATAGATTTTATCAAGGAGATTGGATCGATAGCATGGCTTCTAGATTTATTGATGAACTCCCAGAAAAATTTTTAGAAAAAAATTCATATTTTGATGAAAATAAAGATTATGGTGAAGATTTTGAATTTAATCAAGATTTTGAGGTAGAAGATAATGTAAGAAGTCCTGGCTGGATAAGATACCAAAAAAGAATTAAATAAATGATCGAAGCCAGAATTAAAAAGCTTAGAGGTCAATTTAAAAAGCTAAAAATTGATGGTTATGTGATACCTAAAAATGATGAATTTTTTTCTGAATACTCAAAAATAGATCGTCTTAAAATAATAAGTAATTTTAGTGGTTCAGCTGGTTACGCTATAATACTAAAGCAGAAAAACTACTTGTTTGTAGATGGAAGATATACTCTTCAGGCGAAAATAGAATCAGGGAAAAATTTTTCAATAATCGATTATCATAAAATCATTAATTGTAATTTGTTCAAAAATTTAATACTTGGAATAAGTCCAAAATTCTTTGTATCAAACCAAATTAAAAATTTTTTTTTAAAAAACAATAAAATTGAATTGATTAATGAAGACTTGGTAGGTTCAAGTTATAAAAAACAAGTAAATTTTGATAAACCTTTTTTTTCATTAAATGAAAATACTGTAGGTGAAAATTATAATAGTAAAATTAATAGAGTTTTAAAAATTATAAAAAAAAATAAATGCGATTCTATTTTTATTAGTGCACCAGAGAATGTGGCATGGCTATTAAATATTAGAGGACATGATAATCCAAATAGTCCAATACCTAATTGTTATTTATTTCTAAACAAAAATGGAAAATATTATTTAATTGCAGATAAAAAAAAAGTTAAGAATTTAATCAAAGATAAAAAAATTAGCTCTAATCAAATAATTAACCCAAATGATTTTAAGTTATTTATAGAAAAACAAAAAAAAGGTAAAATCTTAATTGACCCAAAAACATGTTCTTTATTTTTTGAGCATATCATTAAAACAAAATTCAAAATTTCAATGAACGGAGATCCAATTTATCTGATGAAGTCAATAAAAAATAAAATGGAAATAAAAAATATGTTACATTCTCATATATTTGATGGACTAGCTCTAACAAAATTTATTTATTGGATTAAAGAAATAAATAAAAAAAGAATAACAGAATTTGAGGCTCAAAATAAACTTGAGGAATTTAGAAAAAAAAATTCAAATTATTTATATCCAAGTTTTAATACAATAGCTGGAGCAGGCGGTAATGGAGCTATAATTCACTATCGGGCTACAAAAAAAAATACAAAATATATTAAAAGAAATGATATTTTTTTATGCGACTCTGGTGGTCAGTATAAGTATGGAACAACTGATGTGACGAGAACAATCTGTTTTTCAAAACCTAAAAATCAGATTAAAAATATTTTTACTAGAGTCTTAAAAGGTCATATTGCAGTTGCTCAAGTAGACTTAAAAAAATTTAATACCGGTAAACTCATAGATAAAAAAGCTAGAAAATATTTAAGATATAAAAATTTAGATTACGAGCATGGTACAGGGCATGGTGTTGGTTTCTTCTCTAACGTGCACGAAGGGCCACAATCAATATCAAAATACAATAATATTAAAATTCAAGAAGGAATGATTTTAAGTAATGAACCTGGTTATTATAAAAAAAATCAATTCGGTATTAGAATTGAAAATTTGATCTATGTAAAAAAAAAAAATGATAAGTTATTTTTTGAAAATCTTACATTAGCACCTATTGACAAAGATTTAATTGAATTTGACAAATTAACAAAAAATGAAAAGAATTATCTTTTTAATTACAATCTTCTCATCTACTGTAAATTATATAAATTTCTTAATAAAGATGAGAGAAAATGGTTATTAAGTCTTTTTTAACATTTTGTTCCATTCCTCTTGACTTAAAACTTTTATATTTAAAGCTAAAGCCATATCTACTTTTCTTTTCGTTGGTTTTTCACCAGCAATTAGAAAGTCAAGTTTTTTTGAAATATTACTAATAATAGAACCTGAATTAAGCTCTATCAGTGATTTTGCTTCCGCTCTGCTCATTCCACTTAGTTTACCTGTTAACATGAAAGTTTTATTTGACAGTAAACCTGTTTTTTTTGATTCAAGTTGATTTTTAATTGTAAGTATCTGCCCCAATTCCTCTAAAACCATTAGATTTGTCTCATTAGAAAAAAAATTTTTTATTGAATTAATTTGTGTTTCTCCAATTCCATCAACATTTAACAATTCTCGAAAATTATTTTTTTTTGATAAATCAATTAAACTTGATAACTTTTTTAAATGTTTTGAAATTAATTTGGCATTTTCTAGACCAATGTGTCTTATGCCAAGAGAGTAAATAAATTTTTCAAGTGAAATAATTTTTTTTTCATTTATTGAATATCTTAAATTAGCAACAGATAATTTTCCCCATCCATCTAATTTTTCAATTTTACCATAATCTAGAGAAAAAATATCTTGTGGCAGCTTTATCAATTTTAAATCCCAAAATTGTTCAACAATCTTTTTTCCTAATCCATCAATATTAAAAGCTTCTTTTGAAACAAAATGTTTTAATTTTTCTATAGCCATTTTATCACAATCAAAACCTCTATCAGGACATCTCCTTACTGCATCATATTTTTTTGTAATTTTATTAAATTCCTTTACTGTCTTAAATCCACATGGACACTTGGTTGGAAAAATAAATTTTTTTATGTCTTTATCTCTTTTATCTTTATCGACAGAAACAACATGAGGGATTACATCACCAGCTCTCTCTATTATTACAGTATCTCCAACTCTTATATCTTTTCTAAGAATTTCATCCTCATTGTGTAAAGTTGCATTTGAAACAACTACACCACCTATTCTAACTGGTTTAATTTTTGCAACTGGAGTTAAAGCTCCTGTTCTACCCACTTGAATATCTATATTCAGTATTTTAGATACTGATTTATTTGCTGAAAATTTATGGGCAATAGCCCATCTTGGAGCATTTGCAACATTACCTAATCTTTTTTGCAGGCTCAGATCATTAATTTTGTAAACTATCCCATCTATATCGAAATCCAATTCTTCTCTCCTGTTTTCAATATATTCATAATTTGACATTAAATTTTTAATTCCTGAAACAACTTTGTTTTGAGGATTTATTTTAAAACCCCATTTTTTTAATTTTTCTAAAAATTCAGATTGAGTGCTTACCTCAAGGCCTTTTTGATAACCGTAAGTATAAGCTATAAATTTCAGAGGGATTTTTTTTGTATCAGAAGGATTTTTCTGTCTTAAGGAGCCAGATGCAGCATTTCTCGGATTAGCAAAATTATCTTTTATTTTTTTAAAATCACTATTTTTTATAAAGACTTCACCTCTAATATCTATTTCTTTTGGAAAATCTTTGTTTGTTATAAATTTTGGAATATCATTAATTGTCAAAAGATTAGATGTAATGTCCTCTCCTTGTTTTCCATCACCTCTAGATAATCCCTGAGTAAATCTTCCTTTTTTATAAGTTAAAGATGCGGATATTCCATCTATTTTTGGTTCAGCACTATATTTTAAAATTTTATCTTGTTTTTGATCAAGGAAATTTAGAATCTTTTTTTCAAAGTTTTTTAAATCTTCTTCAATAAATGCATTGGCTAAAGATAACATTGGAACTTTATGTGAAACCTTTTTAAAATTCTTTGAGGGTTTAAAACCTACGTTTTTTGATGGTGAGTTTTTATGTTTTAAAAAAGTATAATCTTTCTCTAACTGTAATATTTCTTTTTTTAGGGCATCAAACTTAGCATCACTTATTTGTGGTTTATTTTTTTCAAAATACAAAAAATTATTATAAGTAAATTTTTTTATCTTTTCTTTATATAGTTTAATTATTTCCTCTTTTTTCATTATTAAAAAAAAGATTTTATCTTATCTAAAAGTTTTTTATCAGTTTCTTTATTTTTCTTTTTTATATTAAAACTATAATCTTTATTAAAAATTTTATATGACTGTTTGTACCAATCACCAGATTGGTAATTATAACCTAATGTTTTTGCATATTTTCTGGCTTCACTCTCTAATCCTAAAATATAGTAAATTTCAACTAAACGATGCAAAGCCTCTTCTACAAAAATTGTAGTACCGTAATTATTCACGATAAATTTTAATCTATTTACAGCAGCAATCCATTTTTCTTTTTTAATATAATACCGTGCTATATATATTTCTTTAGCAGCTAAAATATCATCAATTAATTCTAGCTTATATTTTCCATCCAAGGCATAATCCGTGTCTGGGTATTCTTTAATTATAAAATTAAAATATTTTTTTGCCTCCATAAGAGGTCTCAAATCTTTTTTTTCATCAACTATACTTTCATAATAATTCATAGCTAATAAATAATATGCATAATCTAAATTTTTATTTTTAGGGTACAAATTAATAAATCTTTCTAATTCATCTACTGAATTACTATAATATCCAAACTGAAAATATGCATATGATGCCATTAAGGAAGATCTCGGTGCCCAGTCGGATTGAGGATAAAGTAATTCTGCCTCATTAAATTTTTTTGCAGCAAATAATGCATCACCCATGTCCAAGGCCTCAACACCAGCATTATAGGCCTGGATCATTTGTATTTCTAAGCTATCACCCTCTACTTTAGTTTTAACTTCTTCCGACTTCTGAGAACAAGAATGTAGTAAAATTAAAAAGAATATCAAAAAATATTTTTTCATAGTGATGGAAAATATTTACCAGTTTTTTTATTAAAACTAAACTATTAAGCTATAGATCTTAAGTGTCGTCTATTCAGTATTGTATTAGAAACTGCTTTTTTACTTACTTCAATTATTGAAAAATTTTCGTCTATTGAGAAAACTTTTCTAAGAAGTTGATTTGTAAGTTTATGGCCCCCTTGAGAGCATTTTATACTTCCTACAATTCTGTAACCTGATAAAAACAAATCACCCATACAATCTAAAATCTTGTGATTAACAAATTCTTTTTCATTTCTTAATTTTTCCTCATTAAGAATTTGATTATCTTTTACAACTATTGCATTGTCTAAAGAACCACCTAAACCTAAATTTAATGATCTTAATTTTTCAATATCTTCATAAAGACAAAATGTTCTCGAGTTAAATATGTTGCTTAAATCATCCTTATAGACATCTATACTGTTTCTTTGATTTTTGATTAACGGATTCTTGTATTTGATCTCAAAATCAATATCTAAACTAAGCTTACTTGGTTTGATTGATATTGTCTTGTTATCAGATGAAAATTTAATATCTTTTTCAATTTTAATTATCTTAATTGGCGTGTCGCTAGTCTCTATCCCAGCTTTTATAATTTCTTCAACAAATATTTTTGCAGAACCATCTAGAATTGGTACCTCTTGATTATTAATTTCAACTAAAGCGTTATCTATCCCAATTCCATAAAAAGCACCCATTAGATGTTCTATTGTCGAAACTGAAACTCCATTTTCATTAGTGATAGTTGTACAGAACGATGCGTTACTTACATTGAATATATTTGGCAAAATTATATTATTATTTTTAATGTCAACTCTTTTAAAAATAATTCCTGTATTTGGGTTTGCTGGATAGATATTAAGAAAAACTTTTTTTCCACAGTGTAGTCCAATTCCTTCAATGTGAATTTTTCTTTTAATTGTTTTTTGATTTAAAACAGACATTTAAAGGTGTTTATTACGGAATCGCAGAAGATCAAAAACAACAAATATTACTAGAAAATACAATCTTAGCTAAAAAAATTAAAAAATTTTTCAAAAAAACCCTGATTTTTTCTAGTTTTTTGCACTAAAAAAATTTCATTATTATTATGACCGTCAATAATTTTCTGACACATAGAAAAAATATCCATTTTTTTATCTTTTTCATCATTTCTAAAATAATCCTTTATATATCTTGCGCTTAAAATTTGCTTAATCTCTATATGATAATTGCCTAATTTCTCTTTAAGTTCATTAAATAAATCTTTTGAATAACACACAAAATTTATTTCTAAAGATAAATTATCAAATTTTACATTATCAGGTAAGGATGTGAAGGAATTCTCATCTACTAAATATTTATCTATTATCATGTGAGCAATAACTTTATCATCATAATTTTCTTTTATCTGACTTCTGGCATCTTTAAGTAATAAACCTAAACTTTTATCATTCAAAAAATTTCCGTAATTCTTTTTTTTTAAGGATAGTTTGATCTTAAAAGGTTCTTCATGATCTATTATCAAAATAATCTTTTTTATAAATCTTTTAAGATATTTCTCGATTTGTAGAATATTAGAAGAAAGAAATTTCTCTAATTGACATAATTCTGAATTGATTGACTCATTTTTTAAAATAAATTCGTTTTCATAAAGTTTGTCTTTTGTATCATTTTTCCATATTAAAATTGATATTTTTTTTTTACCAATGTATAAAAAAGTTTCAAAACTATTTTCATTATTCATTCAAAATTACCTGTCCTTCTACTCTGTTATCTATAATCCTAATATTTTCAATTTTATTTTTAGATATCAAGTCCATTGATGTATTTATACTTTGTAAAAATTTTTTTTCTGGTAATTTAATCAGTAAACCATCTAATAATTCTATGTCCCATCTGCCAGAATTAAAAAAATAAATCTTTTTAATATTTCCATAATCTAGCTTGGACTTATCAATAATTTTTTTTAATTTTAGAAACTCTGTATTAGTAAAATTTCCAAACACAAAAGGTTTATCAATTTTATTATTCTTTGCTTTTATCAGCTTTCCATTAGATCCTATATAATAATTAAAACCATTTTTGTATGTAGAGGCCAAAATCCTAGTTTTTTTAATCTTTATTATAATTGTCGAAGGAAATTTTTTAAAAACTGAGTAAGTCTCAATTAAAGAATTTTCATCTAGAATTTCTTTTATTTGAAATGCATTTAAAAAATATAGGTTTTGAAGTTTTAGATGAGTTAGCTTATTTTCAATTTCCAAATTTTCTATTGTATCAAGACCTAATACTTGAATATTTCTTAATTTCGGGTACTCAATTTTTTTTAAAATTTGATTATTTACTGAACTAAGTATTAAAAATAAAAAAAAATATATGAAAATTTTTTTATTTTTTTTTTGAGGCATCTTTTAAAATAAGTTCTAATAATTTGATAAATTTAATACCGCAATATGATGCTATTTCAGGTACTAAAGATAAACTTGTCATTCCTGGTTGAGTATTAATTTCTAAAAGGTAAAATTTGTTTTTATAAAATTTAAAATCTGATCGTGTAACACCCGCACAGCCAATTAATTTATGTGCTTTTAAAGTAATATCCATTAATCTTTTATATTGAGCTTTAGTTAAATCTACAGGTATGATGTGCTTTGTTTTTGCTTTAGAATTATATTTTGCTTGATAATCATAAAACTTTCTTTTCGGAATTAGTTCAATAGCACCCAATTTTTTTGAGCCAATTATTGCTGCTTGAATTTCTCTTCCTGGAATAAATTTTTCGATAATAACCTTTCTATAGCTTTTTAATGAATTCAATTTTTTTATAATATTCGATTTTGAACATATAAAAACATTGACACTTGAACCTTCATTTATTGGTTTAATAACAACTGGAAATTTTAGCTCTTTATTGATCAGTTTTATTAATTCTAAATTTGATTTATTAAATGAGTAGGAGATATATTTTGGTGTAAGTATATTATTTTTGATAAAAATTTTTTTAGAAAGTTCTTTATCCATAGCTATCGCCGATGGAACAACACCCGAGTGTGTATAAGGTATTTTAGTAGTTTCTAGAATCGATTGTATATAACCATCCTCTCCAAACTGACCATGAAGAGCATTAAAAATAATTTTTGGTTTAAAGGATTTGATAACATCTAATAATTTAAAATTTGGCTCTGTTATTTTAGCTTTATAATTATTTTTATTAAGTTCTTTTGCTACTTGTTTACCTGTATCAAGGCTTATTGCTCTCTCTTTTGATATTCCACCTGAGATTATTAGTATTTTTTTCAAATTATTTTAATATTTTGATTTCTTTTTCTAATTTAATACCTGTTTTTTTTAAAACTTTTTCTTTTACGAAATCAATTAATTTTATCATATCCTCAAATTTTGCCTCTCCCTTATTAACAAAAAAATTACAGTGCTTTTCAGAAATATGAGCATCTCCAAAACTTTTATCCAAGGGGACGGACTCTTTTATAAGCTCCCAAACCTTTTTTTTTGTTTGTAATATTGGATTTTTAAAAGTACTTCCAGAAGTCATTATTTTTGAAGGTTGATTTTTTTCTTTTTCATTTTTTAATGTGTTCATCTCAGATTGTATCTTAAGGGAGTCACTTTTTGTGCCTTTAAACGATGCACTAAGAAAAATTAAATCCTCTGGTAAGTCATTTTTTCTATATTCAAACTTTATATTACTTGACGGTATTGTTCTTATATTACCTAATTTATCTATTACCTGAACAGAACACAATATATCTTTGAATTCTTTACCGAAACATCCGGCATTCATTTTTATTCCACCGCCTACTGTTCCTGGAATACACGATAAAAATTCTAAGCCGCTAATATTATTTTTCATTGCAAAATCTGATAAAGATTTATCTAAAACGGCACTACCAGCGATGATCATATCTTCGCCATGAAGAGAAATATTGTTAAAATTTTTACTTAGTTTGATTACTACACCATTAATTAGACCATCGGATATCAAAGTATTAGAACCTGCTCCTAAAATAAATATTTTTTCTTTATTTTTTAATTTTTTAAGAAAATTTACTAAATCTTTTAAATGTTCAGCTTTAAAAAAAATTTTTGATCTTCCACCAATATTAAACCAGTTTTTTTTTTTTAAATCGTAGTCAAATTTTACATTATCACCAAATTCTAACAACAATTCTTTTAAATTATCTTTTTTCATTAAATCAACTCTGGGATACTTCTCATCCAATTAGAAATAGAACCGGCTCCCATTCCAATTACAATCTTTTTTCCATACATATTATTTTTTACAAATTTAGCTAAGTGTTTGTTGTTGTTAATTAAAAATAATTTTACCTTTGAATTCTTAATAATTTCTTTTGCAAAATTCATATAACTAAATCCTAATTTTATTTTTTCTCCAGCGGTATAAATTGGACACAAAATAACTGTGTCTGCACTCTTAAATGAAAAAGAAAATTCTTTTCTTAAGTCTCTTAATCTAGAAATTCTATGAGGTTGAAAAATACATACCTTATCATAATTTTTGTACACTTTATCTACACCCTCTAAAACAAATTTGATCTCTGTAGGATGATGTGCATAATCATCATAAAAATCTATATTATTGTAAGTAAATATTTTATTAAATCGTCTTTGAACACCTTTGAAGTTTGACAGCCCTTTTTTAATATCTGAAATTGAAATTCCAATAGTCAAAGCAACTGCTGCTGCTGCTACAGAATTTCTTACATTATGAATTCCTAACAATGGTGTTCTTAATTTTTTTATATATAATTTTTTTTTATTCTGCACTTTCACCTGTAAGTCAAATTCAGTGAATTTAATATTATGTTTAACTTTTTTAATATGAAAGTTAGCATTAGGATTTGTGCCATAAGTATGAAAATTTTGGTTTTTTAGTTTTTTTACCAAATCTTTATTCACTTTATCATCAATGCATATAAAAGATTTACCGAACGATGGGACTTTTTCAATAAATTGATTAATGTATCTTTTTAAATCATCCATTGATCTATAAAAATCCATATGCTCTCTATCTAAATTTGTAATTATAGAATATGTGGGTGGAATATGAACGAAACTTCCATCTGACTCATCCGCCTCTAAAATTGACCAATCACTTTTACCAAGTTTTGCAGTATTATTTAAAGAATTTATTACCCCTCCATTTATAATTGTTGGATCTAGTTTAGTTTTTTGAAAAATTGAGGCAATCAGTGAAGTGGTGGTTGTCTTTCCATGAGAGCCAACCACCACAATATTTTTAGTTAAAGAAACAATGTGTGCTAACATTTCTCCTCTGGAAATTATCGGTAAATTTTTTCTCTTAGCCTCTATTATCTCTAAATTATTTTTTTTGATAGCAGAGGAAACTACAACTATAGTGGCGTTTTTTAAATTTTGTTTTTTTTGTCCTATAAAAATTTTGATTTTCTCTTTTTTTAGCCTTTCAATATTTTTATTAAAACTTATATCACTTCCCTGAATTGTGAAGCCTTTAGCTTTCATAATCAAAGAGAGCCCACTCATTCCAATTCCTCCTATTCCAATAAAATGAATAATTTCAGTTTTTGCTAGTTCAATTTTCATTGATAATCTTTATTATTTTTTGATTAATATTTGTCCATTTATTTTGATAATTTATTTTTTTTAAATTCTCCTTTTTTTTAAGATAATCACTTTTATCATTTAAAATTTTTTTTAAAAGCTCCTCAATTTTTTCTTCAAAATTTTTTTGCTCTATTAACCAGCAACAATTATTTTCCTCATAAAATTTAGCGTTTTCTAACTGGTGATCATCTTTGGATGTTGGTAGAGGAACTGCCACAAAAGGGGTGTTCATAAACGATAACTCTGCTAATGTAGAAGCTCCAGACCTCGTTATACACAAATCTGATTTATCAATCATTTGAAACAAATTTTTATCAAAATTAAAAATTTCATTTTCAACGAAATTTTTTGAATAAAATTCTTTTAAAAAAAGGATATTTCTTTCTTTTGTTTGTTGGATTACTTTAAGTGAATTTGTTTTGGAAATATTCACAATAATATTCCTTAAATCTTTATCAAAAATATTTGCTCCCTGACTACCACCCACAACCATAATAGTAAATTTTTTTGAAGTTTTTTCCTGTCTTCTAAAATTATAAATTTTTTTACTTATCAATGGATAGATAGTTGTAATTTTTTGATCATATTTCTTGGGAAAATTTTTAATATAATCTGAGTAACAGAATATTTTTTCACAAAAACTCAAAAAATATTTATTTGCTCTACCAATAACTTGATTTGGCTCTATCAAATAAATTTTAATTTTAAGGAATCTGGCTGCTAATACTATTGGGAGAGACATATATCCTCCAGTAGAGATAACAATATCAATATTCTTTTTTTTTAATAAAAAAAAAGATTTTAAAGACAAAAATAAAACTTTAAGCAAGCTAATGGGATAAAAAAAAATTTTATTAAGTTTTGGTGTATTAATTATTTCTAGTTGATATGAATCTTTCTCAAAATATTTAAGGCCTCTTTTGTCAGTCGATATTGTTAAATTAGCCTCTTTTATTAAATGTTCACACAATGCTTTTGCTGGTCCAACATGACCACCAGAACCTCCTGTTGAAATAAAAATATTTTTTTTCATACTAATTTATTTTTCTTTTGGTTAAATTTAGAATTATACCAGATAGTATCGAAATACTGATTATTGACGAACCACCATAACTTATAAATGGAAGTGTCATTCCTGTTGTTGGAAAAAGTCTTATGTTTACACCAATATGAATCATTGCTTGAACTAAAATTAAACTAGCACAACCTACTAAAACTAATTTTGTTCTCTCTTCATGCTCCAAATAAACTTTCTTAAAAACAGAGTAAATAAATATTAAAAATAATAACAAAATTAAGATTATAGCAATCACTCCAAATTCCTCAGAAATAACTGATATAATATAATCCGTATGCGCTTCAGGGACCTTATTTTTCAAGGTACCCTCTCCAATCCCTTTTCCAAAATATCCTCCACTCGTAATGGAGTCTATTGCTTTTTCTGATTGAGCATTATGAGTTCCAGTTTCAGTATTAAAAAAAGAAAATATTCTGTTTTTAATATACTCAAACTTTGGTACAAAATTTATTAATAGATAAATTCCCATAAATATTATTAAACAAGAAGATATTAGAAAGATTATGTTGATACCTGAAATAAAAATAAGTAAAGACCAACTAAAAAAAACTAATAAGGTTTGTCCAATATCTGGTTGAGCGGCTAATAATAGAGCAATAATCAAAGTGATCAAAAAGGACAATAAATATTTAAAATAAATATTGCTATATCTATTGGTGCTCAAGATTAAACTTATCAAAATGATTAAAAAAGGCTTAACTATTTCAATGGGTTGAAATCTTGGTAAAAAAAATAAATCTATCCATCTTTGAGCACTATTAACTTCAACACCAATTATTGGAACTAAAAATAGTGAAATTAAAGAAAATAAAAAGAAAATCGGGGAAATTTTAAATAATCTCTTTTCATTAATGGACGATAATAAAAAAATTATAATTAGACCTAAAATAACAAAAGATAAATGTTTAAAAAAAAAAGTGTAATCATTTGTATCTAGTTTATCTGAAACTAGAAGAGACGTAGATACAAGTGAAAAAAATAAGCCTATAAAAAAAAGTATTATTATTAATGAAAAGATAAATTTATCTATATTTTTCCACCAGTCGTAATACAAACTATATATTGAATTTTTATATTCCATTTGTATATCTTTTTACTAATTTATTGAAATAGGATCCTCTATCCTCAAAATTTTTAAAACTGTCAAATGATGCCGCGCAAGGACTAAAAAATATAGTTCGATTTTGTAATTTTCCATTTTTTACATCAATAAAAATTTTTTTTAAAGCATCTTTAATACTATTAAAATTCTGATACTTAATTCTGCCATCCAACTCCTTAATAAAAGGTTTTTTGTTTTTTCCGTAAATGAATGCTCGAATATTTTTATAATATTTTCTTGGAAGTATTAATTTATCACCTTTTTTAAATATACCACCCAATAACCAATAAATATTGTGATTTGTTTTTAATGCACCGATGGATGAAGAAAAACTAGTTGATTTAGAGTCATTAATAATTGTTAGATTATTTTTTTTGAATATTATCTGTTGACGATATTTGAGACCCTTAAAATTTTGAACAGTTTTTTTTAGTATCTCTTTTTTTATCTTAAGCTTGCTCGTGATTTCCAAAACAAAAGATAAATTTTCTACATTTGTTTCATTCAAAAAATAATCGTTGCTTATTTTAATTAAAAAATTTTTTACTTTTTTGGCATCAAATTCAATTATTTTACTTTTAGCTTTGAGTGACATAATTTTTTTTTGAATATAACCATTATCTTTCCTTACAAAGAAAAAATCTGAGTTTGATTGATTTACCAGTAATTTAAGCTTTGCTTTAACGTAATTTTTAAAAGTTTTATGTCTCTCTAGATGATCCGGAGATAAATTTAATATCGCAGCATATTTAGACTTAAATAATTGACTGTATTCTAATTGGTAAGATGATGCTTCAATTATAAATATCGTTTTTTTTTTTATCTTTTTTGCTGAAAGAATTGGATTTCCTATATTTCCTACTAATCTAACATCTATTTTTTGACTTGAAAAAATTTCATATAGAAGCTGGCATGTAGTTGATTTTCCATTAGTGCCTGTAATTGTAATATTATCATTTTTATAGAAAGCATAAAAAATATCTAAATCAGAGAAAATTTTTTTTTTATTTTTTTCTAAAAATTTTGATAGTTTACATTTATGTATGTCTATGCCAGGGCTTAAAATTATCAAATCAAATTCTGTATTTAAAATTTTTTTGTAATTTATTAAGTTATTTTTTAAATTTGGAAATTTTTTTTTTAGAAGAAAATCATCAAACAAAAAAACACTACTTTTATTTTTAAGAAAATTATAAGTGGAAATACCTGTCTTACCTAAGCCATAAATCAATATTTTTTTATTTAAAAAAATATTTGAATCTTTATTCATTATCTAAGTTTTAAGGTAGCCAAACCAACCATCGCTAAAATAATCGATATTATCCAAAATCTAATTACGACAGTGGACTCTGGCCAACCTTTTTTTTCAAAATGATGATGTATCGGTGCCATCTTAAAGATTCTTTTTCCAGTTAATTTAAATGAAATTACCTGGACCATGACCGAAACTGCCTCTAAAACAAAAAGACCACCAGTAATGGCTAGAACAATTTCATGTTTTGTTAGTATGCCTACAGCACCTAAAGAACCGCCAAGTGACAATGATCCTGTATCTCCCATAAAGATTTTGGCAGGCGGAGCATTGAACCATAAAAATCCTAAACATGATCCAATAATTGCTCCACAAAAAATTGAAATTTCCCCAGTTCCCTCAATGTATGGAATTTGAAGATAGTCTGCAAATACTATATTGCCAGTTACGTAACTTATAAATGCGAAACAAGCAGCTACTAATATTACTGGTACAGTTGCCAAACCGTCGAGGCCATCTGTGAGATTGACTGCGTTTGATGAACCAACAATAACAAATACTGCAAAAGGAATAAAAAACCATCCGAGGTTAATTATTAAATTTTTAAAAAATGGAAAATATAGATTTGTAATTTCTTGATTATCGACAAGAAAAGTAAAAAAAATTACACCAATTATAGCTAATAGAATTTGTAAGATTATTTTTAATTTTGATGAAATACCTAACGAATTGCTGTGTTTAATCTTTTTATAATCATCTAAAGCTCCCAATAAACCAAAAGAAATAGCTATATATAAACAAAATAATATATTTATATTTGATAAATCTCCCCAGCATAGAACTGAAACAATTAGACCAAGTAAAATAATTGCACCACCCATTGTTGGTGTGCCAATTTTTTTTATAATATGCTCCTCAGGTCCGTCATCGCGGATTGGATTCAAAATTTTTTGATTTGAAAAAAATCTGATTAATGGATTCCCAAGAATTAGGACAATAATTAAAGATGTAAATACAGATAATCCTGTTCTGAATGTTAAATATTTAAAAACATTTAGAAATCCAAAATGATCAACGAAATTTAGTAAAAATTGATAAAGCATTATTTTACACTTTTTAAATCTTTTACTATCATGTTTAATCCTGTCGCATTTGAGGCTTTAACCATTAAATAATCATTATTATTTAAATCATTCTTAATCAATTTAATAATCTGAGATTTAGATTGCAAAATTCCTCCTTTTTTAGATTTTGTTAGTCTATCAAACAAAAAAATTATGTTTTTCCCTTTTACAAATACTTTATCAATTTTTGTCTTATTCAATAATGGGGCAATTGATTGGTGTAATTTTTTAGAATGAATTCCTAATTCTAACATATCTCCAAGTATAATAATTTTTTTTGATTTATTTGATGAAATCTTATCAAAATTAAGTATTGCTGATTTGAGAGATAAAGGATTCGAATTATAACTCTCATCGATAAGATTTAAAGATTTACCATTAATCTTCAATTTTGAAAAATCACCTCTTCCTACTGGACTTTTAAAATCTGAAAAAATATTTTTTTTTAATTTAAAAATATCTAAATATACGCTTTTAATAGCTATAGCTGCTAAAATATTATAAATATTGTTTTGAAAATCATTCGAAGTTGAAAAAGTTTTTTTTTGACCTTTAATCCTCACTTCAATTTTATAATTTACACCATTCTTTTTAATATTAGATAATTTTATGTCTGATTTTTGATTTTTAATGCCAAATGAAAGTAGTCTCAAATTATTCTTAAGAACTATCTTTTTATGTAACTTGTAAAATTTATCGTCCGCATTTAAAACAACATATCCATTACTTTTAGTATTTTGAATTATTTCTGATTTAGCTAAAGCGATATGTTTAATGCTTTTAAAATTTTTCGCATGAGCATAATTTATATTTGTAATAACACTCACATCTGGTTTTATAATCTTTGATAAGTAATCTATTTCACCTTTTTTATCCATACCGACTTCTAATATTCCATAATCATCTTTCTGATTTAAATTAAATAGACTTAAAGGAACTCCATACTTGTTGTTAAACGATTTTGGAGAAATGCTAACCTTAACAATTTTTTTAAGAGAATGTCCTAGCAATTCTTTTAAAGTTGTTTTTCCACAACTGCCAGTTATTGCAATAATCTTAGTGTTAATATTTTCTCGTAAAATTTTTGATACATCAGTTAGGAATTTGAGACTATTCCTTGTCAATATTTGATGTTTTTTATTAAGATTTTTTTGAACTTTATTAACAACAGCAAAAGATGCTTTTTTTTTAAATGATTCTGAAACAAATCTATTTCCATCGTTTTTTCTTCCTTTAATTGCAAAAAAGATATCATTTTTTTTGATTTCTTTTGAGTCAATCCTTGCTTTGTTCATTAGTCTATCTAGCTTGAAGTTCTTAATACCAGATACTTCTTTTAAAATATTTAGTTTTAAATTATTAGATAAATTCGAATTTTTGATTTTTATTTCTTTTATGATCATTTTCTTATCAGAAAAATGAATTTTTTTTTTGCCAATATCCTGAATTTCCTCATGTCCTTTGCCCGCAATTAATAAAATTTCACCTGTATTCAATCTCTCTATAGCTTTTTTTATTGCTTTTGATCTGTCAGAAATTTCATATATTTTTTTTCTTTTTATTCCTTTTTTAATTTCTTTTCTGATTTGTGCTGGGCTTTCATATCTTGGATTATCATCAGTAAGGAATATTTCATCTGAATAAATATCTGCAATTTTTCCCATTTTGGGTCTTTTGTCTTGGTCTCGATTACCTCCACATCCAAATAATAATAAAATTTTTTTTTCTGGAAATTGTTCTCTTAAATTGAGAAGACAAGTTTTTAAAGCGTCAGGAGTGTGTGCATAATCAAGAATTACTTTTGAGTGATTTTTAATCTTACCAATTTTTTCGAGTCTGCCTGCGACTGATTTAATTTTTGGGACTACATTTAAAATTTTTTTTAAATCAATATTACTCTTAGTGGCGGCAATTATTGCCATTATCAAATTTTTTAATTGAATTTTTCCTATTAAATTTAAATTAATATCGTAAATTAATTTTTTATACTTAATTTTTAATATCTGAGTATCTCCGCTAAACTGATGTGATAAGATTTTAAAATTTTTTGTGTGATTATTAAGTGTATAGACACTTAAGCCTCTTTTTTTTGAAATACTTTGTATTTTTTTGAATTCAGATATTTTATCATCAGTTATTACGCTACCTCTGGGTTTAATAAGTTTCTCAAATAAATAAAGCTTTGCTTTAAAATAATTTCTAAAATTTTTATGATAATCAATATGATCCTGAGATAAATTTGTAAATATTCCTGTTGAGAATTGTAAACCATCCAGTCTGTGCTGTTTAAGACCATGACTTGATGCTTCCATTATCACATTATCTATTTTGCTACCTTTTAATTTTTTTAAAATTTGTCCTAAATATAAAGGGTCAACTGTTGTATTTGGTAAACCATGATTGATTTTATCTGATCTTACCCCCAAAGTTCCAATTGAGGCAACTTTTTTTTTATTCAGTCTAAGGATTTGATAGTAGAAATTTGCGATAGACGATTTTCCATTTGTTCCAGTTACTGCAATAAGATTTTTGGGTATCGTTTTATGAATTTTAAATGCAATCTCAGCAATTAACTTTCTTATATTTTTGGTTCGAATAAATAATGCTCCATCAATTTTTTTTTTGGTTTTATTTTCTGTGACAATAATTTTTGACCCTTTTTTAATTGCAGCTGATATAAATTTATTTCCATCAACAGTGTTTCCCTTAATTGCAAAAAAAATATTATTTTTTTTTAATTTAGAGCTATCAAAAGAAATACCTGAGAAAGATATGTTTTGTAATTTTTTATCAACTTTAGGAAAATAATCTTTTAATAACATTAAAAATTAATTTGATTATATTTTGTGGCTAAAATAGGCCCAATTTTTTCTATTATTTGACCACTAACTTCAACAGTGGTCCAACCAGCTGTATTAAATGGAGTGCCCTTAAATTTTATATTTGACCCATCTCTATAGTGATAAATATAATCTTTGTTATGTTTCGGCTCATCAAGCATCACTGCCAAAACAAATTTTGGTTTAGATATTGGAAAAATAGATACAAAAGAATTAATTTTTTTATTTGAATAGATACCATCTTTACTTTTTTGAGCAGTTCCTGTTTTCCCTCCAACCTCATAACCACTAATATTTGCTAAGGAGGCTGTACCTTCTTTTGTAGTAACTATTTTTCTTAAAATTGGTAAAATTTTATCTGAAACATCATCATTTAAAATTTTTTCTTTTTTAACTTTTTTATAATTCATTAATAATTTTGGTTGTATGTTGTATCCTCCATTCGCAATAATCGAGTAGGCTTTTGCAATTTGAAGTAATGTTGTTGTAATACCATGACCAAAAGATGCTGTTGCAAGAGGACATTTACCCCACTTAAATTCTAAAGGTTTTCCAACTTCTTCAATGTCAAAATTGATTTTGTTTAAGATTCCAAGCTTTGACAAAAATAATTTATATTTGTCTTCTCCGACCTTTTGTCCAATTCTAACCGAACCAATATTTCCAGACCTTATCAGAATTTCTTCAGCTGTTAATTGGGAAGGTATTTCATTATCATATTCTCTTATTGGAAATCCAGCGCAAGTTAATGATTTTGGTAAATTTTTAAATTCAGTTTTAGGTTCAATCATTTTTTCATTTAATGCAGCGGCAAGCGTAAATGTTTTAAAAATTGAGCCAAATTCATAGACCCCTTTTGTAGCTCTATTTATAAACCTTGAGTCAGAAATTTTTTCTCTTTTATTGGGGTTAAAATCTGGAAGTGACACTAATGAAAAAATTTCCCCATTTCCTACATCCATTAAAATTGCCGAACTTCCTTTAGTTTTAAAAATTTTATTATATTTAATTAATTCCTCCCTAATTAAAAATTGAATATCTTTATCTACTGTAAGTTTGATTGCTTTTTTATTGATTTTTAATGTTTCGTCTAATGTCTTTTCCAAACCTGATATTCCATTATTATCACTATCAATCTGACCAATAATGTGGCTAAACAAATTTTTTTCTGGATAAATCCTGGTAAGTTTCTCCTCTGGCTGAATAGCTTTATCACCTAGTTGCATTATTTTCTCATAATTTTCCTCAGATATTTTTTTTTCAAAATAAAAAAAATTTTTACTCTCAAGTTTTGAATTGATACTTGAATAGTCTTTGTCAGGAAAAATATATTTAAGATTCAACAACAATCTATTTTTATCAATAACTTTTTTAGTACTGATACCAATATCTATTGAACTTACAGTTTTTACCAAAAAACCACCATTTCTATCAACTATGTCTGCTCTATATAAATTGTTTGATAGTGGTTTAAAGTTAGTGAAATTCTCTAAACTTGACACTCTTGATCCAAGATGAATTAAATGAATAGAATATATCAAAGAAATGATACAAAAAATAAAAAATATGAATGCTATTCTATTAAATATTATATTTATATTAGATTTGCTTCTATTAAATAAAAAGTTATTTTCTTGATCCTCTAGTAAAATCCTTTTTTTTTTAGTTTGCATTATTAAATCTCAGACTTTCTATATTTAGGTGGTTATTAGATCTATTAATAATCTTAATATTTTGGATCTTTTTTTTTATCAATTCTTCCTCAAAGTATTTATTTTGAAATTGAAGTAATCTTTCTGTCGAACTTAAGAAATCGTATTCTAATTTGATATTTTCAAAATCTTTGCTTAATACTCTAAGATTTTCTTCTGAACTAAAAATCAAATCGTCAATTCTTTTAGTCGAATTTTTGATAAAAGCTGTAAAAAAAATTAAAAAAAAGATTGTAGAGATTATCAAAAATCTTTTCATAATTTGTCCCCAAAATTTTCTATCTCTATTAAATAATTGAATTTTTCGAAGATATCAGTTTCAAAATTATAAAAATCCTTTTTTTTAATAGCATACCGAAGTTTTGCTGATCTGGATGAAATGTTTTCTTTAAGTTCTATTGGTGAAGGTGTTATAGGTTTTTTTTGAACCATATAAAATAAAGTATCTGGTTGGCTTATTTTTGGAAAATACCGTGATATACTTTTTTTTTCCGATAAACTTTTAAAAAAATATTTTACTATTTTATCCTCTAAAGAATGAAATGTAACTACAGCTAAAGTCCCATCTTTTTTTAATATTTTGGTTGCTGCAACAAGGCCATTTATTAACTCACTTATTTCTCTATTCACAAAAATCCTCAAAGCTTGAAAAACTTTTGTTGCACTGTGAATTTTAAAATTTTTTTTTCTTTTTGTTTTTTTAATTATTTTTACTAAGCCTTGTGTATCAATTACTTTATTCTTTCTTTCTTTAACAATATTAATTGCAATTTTTTTTGCTTCTATTTCTTCACCAAAAAATTTAAATATTTTTTCTAATTCATCTATCTTTAATTTATTTATTACATCTTTGGCTGAAAAATCGTTAATACCCATTTTCATATTCAAATCTCCATCAGAATAGAATGACAGACCTTTCTTAAGATCTTTAATTTGAGAATAAGAATATCCTAAATCAAAAATTACTGCTTTTATATTTTCTTGCCTGAGTTTTAATTCTCCTAATTGACTGAACTTTTTATTTTTAAATCTAAACCTATTTGGAAAAGAATTTAAAATTTTTTGTGCTTTTTTCTGACTATCTATATCTCTGTCTAGAGCAATTACTTTTGTATCTTCGTAGCTTAAAATTTTATTAGAATATCCACCTTGTCCGAAAGTGCAGTCAATAAATGTGCCACCATGTTGAGGGGTAATAATACTAATTAACTCACTTAGCAGTACCGGATAATGTTTTATAGTACCCGATACCATGGTGGCCTCCATTTATTTTTTTGAAGAACATTAGTTTTTTTGTCTTCTTAAAAATGCTGGTATTTCAAGATCATCCTCTTCTTGATCATCTGTATTAGAATTTAACAAATCATCTGAGGGTGTTGCTTGATTGTCTGAACTAAATAAATCTGGTTCATCAGACTCAACTCCAAACTCTTTCAAATTTGCTGAAGCATCTTTTAAATTATTGTCTAAAGCTTCTTGTGAAAAAGATACTTCATTTTCGTCTGATGTATCTTCGATTATACTTTCTAAATTTTGATTTTTTAATAATTCCTCATGATATTGATTATTTACTGTATTAACAGACTCATCAATATTTTCAGATACCACTTCATTCTCAAGCTTTAAAGCATTCGCACCATGTGAGACTGGGTTTGTTTTATTATTTGAAAAATTAAAAGTTGGATTTGATTCCAGATTTGAAAAATCAGAATATCCAGGATTTCTATTTTGTATTCTATGAACCATGTTAATAACTGATTTAGTTTCAGGTTGTTGACCATCTAATGAAGTAGCAACAATTGACACTCTTATTTTTCCCTCAAGGGCTGGATCTGTGATTGCACCAATAATTACCTCTGCATCAGCCTCCACTTCTGACCTTATTTTGTTAACTACTTCATCTACTTCAAACAGCTTTAAGTCTTTTCCTCCCGTAATATTTACTAATAATCCTTTCGCCCCCTTCAAAGTGTAATCATCTATTAATGGATTGCTAATAGCCATTTCTGTGGCTTTCATTGCTCTTCCTTCTCCCTCAGACTCTCCTGTTCCCATCATAGCTTTACCCATAGAAGCCATAACTGTTTCAACATCTGCAAAATCTAAATTAATAATTCCAGGCCTTACCATAAGATCTGTAACACTTTGAACTCCATGCATTAAAACGTTGTTAGAAAGATTAAAGGACTCTTCAAATGTAGTTTGTTCATTCGCAATTTTGAATAAATTTTGATTTGGTATTACAATAATCGTATCAACATGTTTTCTTAACTCCTCTAGCCCTACTTGAGCTCTTCTCATTCTTGAAGGACCTTCGTATAAGAAAGGAAGAGTAACAACTCCAACAGTTAAAATATTTAATTCTTTTGCCGCCCTAGCAATTACATGGGCAGCACCTGTTCCGGTTCCACCACCCATACCAGCCGCGATAAAAACCATATTTGCACCTTGCAAGATATTTATTATGTCGTTTAATGACTCATCTGCTGCAGCTTGGCCTATATCTATTTTTGCTCCAGCTCCTAATCCTTTAGTTAAATTTAAACCTATCTGAACTTTTGATTTTGCCTTACTATGTTTTAAATCCTGAGCATCTGTATTTACTGCAATAAATTCAACACCCTGCATTCCGTTATCAATCATTTCATTAATTGCATTTCCTCCAGCACCCCCTACACCCATAACTAATAGTCTTGGTTGTAATTCTTTAATTTCTGGAACTTTTAAGTTAATAGTCATTTTTTTATCCCCCGTTATTTGTTAAATTGACTCTCCCATTTAAGACTTGCTCGATTTAAATTTGCTTTTTTTCTTGCATTGACCTTAAATTTTTCAAATAAAGATGGTTCCCATATCTGGAATGTTTTGCCTTGGCCGACAAAAACCATAGAGTTTTTAATTTTTGCATGTTTCAATAACTTCGGACTAAGTGATATTCTTCCTTCACTGTCAAATTGTAAACTAATACTTTCAGATAGTATTGAGGTCGCAAAAAAATCTCTTTTGTCTTCAAAAGGGTTAAGAGTGTCAATCGCACTAGAAATTTTTTCTATTCTTTCCTGAGGCCATGCTTCAATTGATTGATAATTAAAAGAAGGATAACAAATTATCCCATTGTAACCTAAATTTGATAAATAAGATCTAAAACTAGAAGGCACTGAAACCCTCCCTTTCTTGTCCAACTTGTTTTCGTAAGTTGATAAAAACATAAACCATAAATTCCTTTATTCCTAAATTTGGGAATATATGGGACATTATGGGTTTTTTTTACAGGAGTCAACACTTTCAATCGAGAGTTTAATAAGATGAAATTTGGCGCACAAAGTGAATCAAAACATGAACATTCAAGTAAGCAAATATTGAAGAATTAAAGCCAGATAAACTATAAGCCGGGTTCTGTCTTTTAAACTTATCATTTGTCTAGGCTTAAAATCACTTTTAAGCTCAAGCGACTAACCCTGATAACTAGCCAAGGACGGCTTTTTGTTTTAAACAATGTTATCTCTACTTAGTCTTGCTCTCAGTGGGGTTTTCCAGCGTTCATTGTTACCAATAGAACCGGTGTGCTCTTACCACACCTTTTCACCCTTGCCATGTTATGGCGGTTTATTTTCTGTGGCACTATCCCTAGGGTTGCCCCCGCCAGGTATTACCTGGCACTGTGTCCTTGTAGAGCCCGGACTTTCCTCTTTATAAACATAAAGCGATAAGTCGTTTATCTGGCAAGTCTAATCTATTATTTAATTCTGAAATATCAAGCATAATTATTTGTTTTAATAAGACTTTTACTTATTAATAAGCACTCTTTATCTATTTTGCCGTTTACAAGACCTTGTCTAAATCTTCTTTGAAAAGCCTTTGTAAGATAAATCTTATTTTTTGATGAATTTTCTTTTTTAATTTTACAATATCCAAATTTATAGAGATTCTTTAAAAATATTTCCTCCTCAATCAAAGTCAATTTTAACCCTCTATAGATCTTTATTTTTTTTTCTTTTAACTTATGCCAACTTATAAAACCTTTTTTAAATAAAATTTTCCAAGGAAACTTTTCACCTGGATCTTTTTTACGCTTTGGAGCTATATCTGAATGACCTAAAATATTTGTCTTTTTAATTTTATATTTTTTTATTAAAAATTTTATTAGCTTTGATAAAGAAGAAATTTGATTAAATGAAAAATTTTTATAATTATTATTATGACCTGGATTACTTATCTCAATACCAATAGAGTGTTTATTCAATGAATTGTAACTTTTCCACAAAGACTTTCCAGCATGCCAAGCAATATAGGTATCTGGAACTATATTAATTACTTTACCATTATCTTTTATAAAATAGTGAGTACTTACTTTTGACTTTGCATCACTCAATCTTTTAAGTGCAAGAGTTTCACTTTTCATTCCTGTGTAGTGGATGATTATAAATTTAATTTGTTTTTTTTTTCTTTCAGGTAAATCAAAGTTTAAGGAGTATTTTTTTAACAAATTTAAGCCTATTTTTAGCGTCATTAATAACAAATTCTTAATTTACATTAATGATTTATATAATATAAACTGGTTATGATAAGGTTTTTTGCGACAATATTAATTACAACTCTTGCGTTAACTTCTAACATACAAGCAGGGGCTGATGGCGATTTAATACTTAAAAAGAACAAACCGTCAGAAATAAAAGACTGTTCTGAAAAATTTAATAGAGCTACTTTTGCATTCAATAAAGCCTTAGACGGAATAGTTTTTAAGCCAGTCGCTAGTGTCTACAGGACTTTACCTAAACCTTTAAGAAAAGGAGTAAGTAATTCTTTAGATAACATATCTAATCTTGTTACAATACCAAATAATATACTTCAGGGTGATTTTAAAGAAGCAGGTGTCAATACTGGAAGGTTTATTGTTAACACAACAATTGGTGTTTTAGGTATATTCGATGTTGCACATCAAATGGGCTTAAAGGAGTATAGAAAAGAAGATTATGGACAAACTCTTGCTAAACATGGTGTAGGTCCCGGATGTTTCATAATTTTACCTGTATTGGGTCCTAGTACCACTAGAGATACGATTGCTTCAATAGCTAATTTCACAGGAGGTGATGCGTGGTATAATATAACTTCAAAAAACGATACTCAATATTTTAGTGAGGTAGATTATTACAGTACAAAAATTACTTCTGGTGTTGATTTCAGAGCAAAAAATTTTGACTCTATTGAAAATTTAGAAAATAATTCTTTAGATTTTTATGCTTCAGTTAAGAGTCTATACTTACAGGATAGACAACAAAAAATTTTGAATACTAAAGGAATTATTCAAACCCAAAATGACAGTGATTGGGAAGAAATAGAAGATAACTAATATCTATAAAATGAATCATAGTAAATTCATTATCGTTCTATTGATATATTTCAGTAGCTTGGTTAGTGTATATTCATTGGAACCTGATGTGTTTGTACAATCAACAGTTAATAGAGCATCAAAAACTTTATCTGAAAATATTTCAAAAGACAAAAAAATAGAGAAACTTAAAATTATTGCTAGAGAAACGGTAGATATAAAAGGAATTGGTTTTTACACATTAGGGCCAGTAAGAAAGAATTTAAGTAATGAAGAAAAAGAAAAATACTCAATTTTATTCGAAAAATACTTTCTCAAAAGTTTTTCAAATAGATTGTCAGAGTATACAAATCCAAAAATAGATGTGATGAATAAGGAAGTTCTAAATAAGAATTACACAATCGTAAATAGTATTCTTCAAGGAACAAATGAAAGACCTGAAATTAAAATAGATTGGAGAATTTATACAAAAAATCCAGACAACCCTCTAATAAGAGATTTAATAATAGAAGGTTTAAGTTTGGCAAGAACACAAAAAGAAGAGTTCTCATCGATTCTAGCATCGAATAATAATGAAATAAAAGCTTTGTTTAAGACTTTAGAAGATTTTTCCAATAATTAAACACTTGGTGGGCCCGCCAGGACTCGAACCTGGGACCAATACATTATGAGTGTACTGCTCTAACCAACTGAGCTACAGGCCCTTTGATAAATCTAGGTTTTATACCATTAAAAAAGTTTATCAAGTACCAATGTTTTTATTTTGTTTCTGTTTGTTTCCTATTGTAATTGCATTCGTTGGTAAATCGGTTGGTAAGTAAATTCATATTTAAAATGATTACCATTATTTGGTCTTTTGAAAATGATAACCATTTTTATAATTGTGCTTTAATACGCAGCCCTCTAAATCCTCAATTACGATTTTAACATAGTCAGTTAGATCATCATCTCTTCCAAAACTTTGTGATGTAACTTTTTCGTTATCAGAAACTGAATAAAAATGAAGATAACAAGGATATTTTTTTTCTTTTAATGGAATAATCAATTTATCAAAAATATCCTTAGTCCTTTTAAAATATAAAGTATTGAGATTAATTTTTTTGTAGCCTCTATAAAACATTTCTTTAATATCATTTTGTTGATCCCATTTATTACCCAATATTTGTAATGTTTTTTGACTTTTTTTATTTTCTAAATCTTTGAGGATTATCTGAATAAAATTTTCTAATTCTTTTTTTCTAATTTTAAAAACTTCCTTAAAGTTTTTTCTAAAAAGAATTTTCGTTTGTTCCTCTAAAATTTTAAGAGCTTTGTCTAATCTTTTTTTAAGAATTGAGGGAGATAATTTTTTTTTATTATCAATATTAATCTTTGGATATTCTTCTTTATAATCCTCTAGAATACCCCAATTATAATCATCAATAAAATACCCATTAAAAAGATATTTGGTTGGATAATGCTTTTCATCCAGTAATATACTTAAAGGTTCTATAAAACTTGTGACTTTGGAATGAGAATAAATGTCTTTATCAGAATATACGAAATTCATTAATCCTATAGGGTAACATTTATTATCTACAAAAAATTTTTCATTAATCCACTTCGACATCAGCTCCTCATAATATGTACCAAAATCATACATTCCTCCGCAAGAAAAAAATAAATAACCAGATTGCAGTTTTAAATCAAAAAGCTTTACCCTTTTTAAATTACCAACATTTGAAAATTTAATCTTTTTATCAAAAAATTGATCATGAATTTCTTTTCTATAAATTGGATCGTTAAAAGAAATTTCTTCATATGTTGATACATTTAATTCAAGAATTATTTTCTTAACTTTGTTTTTTTTATCAATACCGATCCACATGGGATAAGAACCATCTGCACCATTGTTAAATATTACAGAATTACACTTATTAAAGTTAGGTTTTCCATGTTCTTCATATTGATGAGCTAAATCAGATAAAATTTCTTTTTGATTTCCACCTAAACCTCCGCCAAATTTCAAAGAATTTCTATATTGTTCTAAAAGGTCAGCAAAACCTAGTTGAGCTATTGAGGTATATAAATTTCCTATATGAAGAAATTTTTCAATTTTATACTTTTTATTAACCATTTATTATTTTAACTCAATTAACCACTTAGGCCAAGACCTTGAGTCTAAATTTCTATCAAGTTTAAATTCATTGATTATCATTCTTAAAATTTTTGACTTTGAATATCCTTCTTTATAAAGTTCTTTAGCTCTTTTTATTTTAGCATTTTTAAGTTTCTGAACTTCTGAACTATATTGAACTAAATTTGATTTATCTCCACCAGGGTTTCCTAGAAGTCTTTTATTTCCTAGCATGCCCTTTGCTCTTTTTTCTTCAAGAATTTTAGTAAGCTTTTTTCTTTTTCTTAATGCTTCCTCAGCTAAAAATTTACTATTATAGATTTGTGGCCCTCTGAACTCCATTGGGATATTGCTATTTTTAGTTTGGGGTCTAGAAAATAAAATTTTATATTTTCCATTTGGATTATTTTTATCAACAGGTCTGATTTTATTATGATTACTCATTAGATTTATTCATTAAAAATTTTATTAGATAATAAAGTGCTAGTGTATCTTTTGCACAATAATCCACTAAATTTTTTATTTGTTTTTTTCTTTGATCATCATTTGTTTTTACGTCTGTATAAACAAACCAGGCTAATTGAGCACCATCACCTCCCCCAATATTATCTTGTCCATCATAACTTACAGGACAATCTGGAATAGCTTTTATAATTGATTTTATTGTCCATTCACCATTCATTTTTGGAGAGTAAAAATTCATTCTTGAAAGGATTAAACTATCCTCAATTCTATTTATAATTTTATCTATTTTGTTTGCTAAATCCATACAGCTATCTTTAGTTTTTAGTAAATTTAAAATTCTTATTTCTACCCCTTTAGCGTTGTGTGCAAATATAGTTCCAGTTTCACCCACAGCTTCCAAAAGAGTTTCAACAAACTGTCTTTCGATATCTTGATCTGTAAACTTTAAAAATGATTTACCATCATCTATTTCTTTATCTATAGTTTCCCACTTATGTACTGACCATTGAAAAGGTAAAGCCTCATAAGGTTGTGTATTTTCTATCAAAGGTACACCCTGTGCAATTGTTTCAAAGTCAATAAAATAAAAAGGAAAATTAAATGTTTTAAATATATTTTTTAAATTTGGATCAAACCAATCTTTATTATTTTTGTGAGCCTGTTGAATTATACCATGATAATTCAGAGCATAATCTTTTCTATTTTTAAAATATCTTGCTGGTACTTTTTGTAAATCATTACTTTTTATCTCTTCCATATATGATTTTAAGTCCTTGCTAGCACCAATGTAAGGCAAAATTTTATAAGATGTTTCGTTTGACTTTGGTAACAGAGAAATACATCTATCTTGATAATCACATTCGTAAGGTTTTGTACAATGAGCACCCATTGGGACTGAAGGACAAGGGGTATTATTTTCAGTTAATGGAAGTAATTCATTAATATAACTTGGAATTTCTTTCTCAAACTCAACTATATTTTCAGAAATGTCATTTTCGTCATTTATTAAATTTTTGTAATCTTTACTTTTATCCAAAGTAAAATCTTTGTTGATATGTATTACTTTGCAACTAACTAATTCTTGACCAAACTCTCTCAAACATTTTCTTACAATAAAAGATTGGATGGATATATCTGGATAGTGTTCATTTTTAATTTTAGTAGACGATTTTGCTTCTAATAGTTCCCAACCATTTTCTTTTCGAATAAGCACATCTGTTCTTACTTGAGTATCTAAATATTCAAAAGTACCTTCATAAATTACGTTGATCTCTTTTGAGTTTATTGCGTCTTTGGTTTTAGCAATTAAATCATCCCAAATTCCTGTAAGATTTAACTCCTTACCATGAATTTTTGTATAATGTTTCCTTATAACTTCATTAAAACGCTCACCTCTTTCAAATGTAGCTTTCTTTACTTTTTTTGCAGGTTCATGAATGTCAAACCAAAGTTTTTTTTTACATTGTAATCCACTAGCAATTTTACTTTTGGTGAGTCTGTAAGTTTTGGGATTCATGATTAATTATCCATTGAGTAATACTTTTTGAATTTATTTTTAAATTTGTCATAAATTCTTTTATCAATTTCATTGTAATATTTTTTGGATTTGGGATCTACACCTTCAAACTCTACCAATTCCTTATGTATTTTAAATGCTGCATTTGTCATGAGCTCATCGTAGCCAAACCAACAATTATGTTTTGCCCACTTCTCAGCTTTAGGATCAATATTAAATTTCTCTTTTTTATAATATTTCCAATCAATTTTGCCATAAATTTTGTGAGCAAAGCTTTTTAAGTGTTTAATAAAAAAACGAATTAAATTTAATGTTCCAACCAATAAGTAAGTTTTAATAATCTTAAGTTTCTTTTTTCGTCGCATATATCCTTTCTCATACCAAAAGTTTGATAAGGATACATTAATCCTAAGTATAGATCTTCGAATCCAATACCAAACCAAATGGTTTTATATTGTTACATTTATTTATGTTGATTGGATAAAGTTAAAAAAAGTTAAAAACATTTATATGGGAAGAGAAAATACACCGTTTAAGATCTATAAAGAAAAACGATCGTATTTACTCTTCCCAAAACGTTAATAAATAACTCTATTAATCAACAATACTATCATAAACATTTTCAAAAAAGATTCAATCTGTTGGTAAATAGTTGGTAAAAAAATTTCAATTTAAAGTAGATAAAATTAGCATTGGTAACTAAGGATTATAATAACAAAAAAATTGAACAAGAAATTATGAGTGTACTGCTCTAACCAACTGAGCTACAGGCCCAACACGTAATTGATTATATCATTTTTATAAAGTAATCAATTAAAGATAAAAAATTTAATGGTGGGCCGTGTTGGTTACGCTCCAACTACCCCTGCAATGTCAATGCAGTACTCTACTATTGAGCTAACGGCCCTTTTGGAAAAATCTAGCTTTCTAAAAAACTTTTTAATTGTTTTGATCTACTTGGGTGTTTTAATTTTCTCAGTGCTTTAGCCTCAATTTGCCTAATTCGTTCTCTTGTTACTGAAAATTGTAAACCTACTTCCTCCAAAGTATGATCGGTGTTCATTCCTACGCCAAATCTCATCCTTAAAACTCTTTCCTCCCTCGGTGTCAGTGTAGATAATATTTTTGTTGTAGCCTCTCCCAAGTTTGACTTTATTGCTTGTTCTAAGGGAGCCAATGCTTTTGTATCTTCAATAAAATCTCCTAAACTACTATCTTCTTCATCACCAACTGGTTTTTCTAACGATACTGGTTCCTTAGATATTTTTAAAACTTTTCTAACTTTATCAAGAGGCATCCGAAGTTTCTTTGCCAATTCCTCTGGAGTTGCTTCTCTTCCAAATTCACTCAATATTAACCTTTGAGTTCTCACAATTTTGTTAATTGTTTCAATCATGTGAACTGGAATTCTTATAGTTCTTGCCTGATCAGCAATAGACCTTGTTATTGCTTGTCTAATCCACCAAGTCGCATAAGTGGAAAATTTATATCCTCGTCTATATTCAAATTTATCTACAGCTTTCATCAAGCCAATGTTGCCCTCTTGTATTAAATCTAAGAACTGTAGACCTCTATTAGTATATTTTTTCGCAATTGATATTACTAAACGTAAATTTGCTTCTACCATTTCTTTTTTAGCTATTCTTGACTCTTTCTCACCTTTTTGAACTCTACTTACCAACTTCTTAAAGTCTGTAACTGAAATACCAAGTTTATGACTTATTTCTATTAATCTCTCCTTAATATTTTTAAATTGCTCTTTATTTTTTGAAAAAAAAGCTTTCCAAGTTGGATTTGTATCTAAAAACTTTTTAAGATTCGGATTAATTTCATTTCCAATATAAAATTTAATAAATTCAGTTCTAGGTATTTTTTGATCCATTGCTAATCTTAATAAATTTCCCTCTAGCGAAATTATTTTTTTATTTTCGACATAGTGTTTCTGTACTAAATCCTCCAGAACTGATGGGGATAATTGTAAAGATTTTATATTTTCCAATATTCCATTTACAATTTTTTCATAGCTTTTTTCTTTTGCTGAAGAAAAAGTTTGTGAGTTCAAAACACAATTAAGTTTTTCTTTTTGATATTTGATTAATTTATTATATTCTTTAGTCAAAACATTAACTGTTTTTAGAACTTTTGGCTTTATCTCACTCTCCATTGCTGCAAGAGTTGGATTAAAATCGTCATCAGCCTCCTCAGTAGAATTTTCATCTTTATCGTTTTGACCCATATTTTTTTGTTTCGCACTGGGGCCAGTGCTTTCATCCTCCATATAATTAGTATCAATGTCTATAATTTCTCTAACTAAGATTTCCTCGCTTTGTAGTTTTACATCCCATTCAAAAAATTGCTGAGCAGTAATAGGGCTTTGTGAAAGTGCAATCAGCATAACATCTTTACCTGCTTCAATTCTTTTTGCTATCGCAATTTCACCTTCTCTTGAAAGTAATTCGACCCCGCCCATCTCTCTAAGATACATTCTTATAGGATCGTCACTCTTCTCTATTGTCTTCCCATCATCTTTAGAAGATTTTTCTTTTTTTCTTAAGACTTTAAAATCAGATTTTTTTTCTACTAAAACTATATTTTCATCGAGGATGTGAATAAATGCTTGGGCCAAATTTTCATCTGAAAGGTTTCTTTTACCTAAGGATTTATTAAGTTCTTCGTGTGTTATAAAACCTCTATGGGTACCTCTACCCATAAGTCTTGCAAATGATTTTGTAATTATTCTTTCCACAGCAATTGAATTTGAAGAGTCTTATATAATGTTAAATTTGTAAAAATCCATTATTAAATTGTATGGATTAATTGATATTTTGCTTTTTTTTGAGCTCTTTTTGAAGCTGATTAAATGTGGTTTCACTCAAATCCTTTGAAAACTTTGATTCTAACTCTTGGATTCTATATTCAAGGTCATAATCTTTTAGATCGCGAACTATATCATTTAATAATTCAATGATATCGTATTCATTATTTTTCTTGTTTTTTAAAATATGTTTAATAGGTGAAAATTTATTAATCTTATCAATTAGTTGATCATCGATTTCAAGTTTATTAATTGACTGTATTTCCCCTGCTTTAAGCTTGGAAACAATTCTTTCAAAAATTTGTTTATTCATTATTGAAAAAAACTTTACATTTTCCAGTAACTGCATATTTTTTTGTATTAAATTCAAATTGTTCATTATCAAATATAATAGAGAAAATTCTTTTAATTCAATAGTGGTTAAGGATTTGCTTTCATTAAAATGCTTTTTTGTTGTATCTAAAGATTTGACTCTTTTTACAAAAAAATTTTTCTTATTTTGACTTATATTAGGAGTGAGTTCAGATAATTTTTCTAAAAAATATTCTAAAACATACTTTCTTATAAAATTATCTTTAATTGTATTAGCTAATGATCTTAATTTTTTATCAAAAATTGCCAATGAAGATGGGTTGTTTGAGGTATTTTTTTTATAATGATTGAAAATAAACTCATGAATTGAAATTTTATTTTCCTTCGAATAATCAATAAAATAATCTTTTCCATGTTTATTCACAAAACTGTCTGGATCCTCATTATCGGGCAAAAATAAAAATGAGATTTGTTTTTCAGGTTTAAGTTCTTTTAAAGAATTTTCTGCAGCTCTTAAGGCAGCTTTATAGCCACTTTCATCACCATCAAAACATATGACAATATCATCAAAAAATTGATTTAAAGTAAAGATTTGTTTGTCTGTTAAAGATGTTCCTAGGTTAGCCACAGCATTTTCAATTCCCTTTTTGCTTAAACCAACAACATCCATGTAACCCTCTACTAAAAAAATATGGTCAATTATATTTGATAACCTCCTAGCTGAGTCTAAATTATATAAATTTGAACCTTTTTTGAAAAAAGATGTTTCAGGTGAATTAATATATTTTGCAAGATAATCACTTTTTTCAATTATTCTTCCACCTAGCGCAATAGGTTGACCTGAAATATTATTTATTGGAAAAATTAAACGTCCCCTAAATCTTTCAACATAGATTTTTTTTTTTTCATCTAAATAAAATAATCCAGTTTCTAATAAATCATCAGTACTATAATTTTTATTTAATTTTTCAAAAAAATTTGGGTTTTTATTTACAAATCCTATCTTAAATTTTTTAACTTGGTCTTTATTTAAAGATCTATCTTTTAAATAATCCCTGGCATTTGAATAAATTTCATTTTTTAAAAGTTCGTTATGATAAAAGTTTATATATTCATTAAAAATTGATGAATAAATTTTCCATTTTTCCTCTCTTTCTTCATCTTGTTTTGAAAAAATATATGGTTGCATTCCAGCAAAGCTCGCAAGTTGTCTAACTGCTTCACCAAATTTTAAGTTTTGAGTTTTCATTACAAAATCAAAAATATTTCCATGTTCAGAAGTTGCAAAACAATGATAAAATTCTTTCTCATCATTTACAGTAAACGAGGGAGTTTTTTCATTTTTAAAAGGTGAAAGACCTACATACTCTTTCCCTCTTTTTTTTAAATTAACAGTTTTTGATACAACTGATGAAACTTTCAGTCTTGTTTTAATTTCATCAAGATATTCTTTCGGATATTTCATTATTTATTTAATAATTGTTTTAGTAAAGCTCCTGCTTTTGCAAAATCAATTTCATCTCCATGCTGTTTTTTTAATTCACCCATAATCTTACCCATATCTTTAATTGAGGTAGCGCCCAAAGTGGAAATAGTTTGCTCACAAATTTTTTTTGTATCATCATCACTTAGCTGTTTAGGTAAAAAACTACACAAAATATCATGTTCTTTTTGTTCCACCTCTAATAAATCTGAACGATTATTTTTTTTGTAAATTTCTATCGATTCGGTTCTTTGCTTAACCATTTTTTTAAAAAGTTTTTTTATATCCTCATCATCAGTTTCTTTTTTATTAGGTCCAGACCTATTTGAAATATCTAAATCTTTAATGGAAGATAAAATTAACCTGTAAGTTGAGATTTTAGATTTATTTTTAGATTTTAAAGCACTTTTGTATTCAGTCTCGATTGTTTCTCTTAATGACATAATTTAATAACTTACTTTAAAGAAAAAATTCTTCAAAAGAAAAATTGTTTTTTTACAATTTTATAATACATCTCTGTTGCGATAATAAATCAATTATAGTATTAACCTTTAACTTATGAGTTGTAATTGATAAAAAAAGTTAAAAAAACTCACTCAAAAAATTTACAAAATCATACAGGCATTCTTGTTCTTGAAAATAGAAAGATTTATAAAGGTATTGGAATTGGCTATCAGGGTGAAGCAACAGGTGAGGTCTGCTTTAATACTTCTTTAACGGGCTATCAAGAGATTATTTCTGATCCATCATATGCAGGCCAAATAATTAATTTTACATTCCCACATATTGGAAATGTTGGAACCAATAAAGAAGATGTTGAGTCTGATAAAATTTGGGCAAGAGGTGTAATATTTAATTCTGAGATAACGTCTCCCTCTAATTACAGAGCATTTTTGCATTTAGATGCATGGCTAAAAAAAAATAAAATTGTTGGAATCACTGGACTAGATACACGAAGTCTAACAAATTTTATTAGAGATAAAGGGGCACCTAAAGGGACAATTTCATATTCAAAAAATAAGAAATTCAATATAAATAAATTAACAAATTCAACAATTAAGTGGAGTGGATTAAAAAATCTAGATCTTGCAGAAACAGTAACAACTTCAAAAAACTATATTTGGAAAGGTTTTAAAACTTGGAAAAAAGAAACAGGATATGAAAGGAATAAAAAAAATTCTTTCCATATTGTTGCAATTGATTATGGAATAAAAAAAAATATTTTAAGATATTTTTCAAATTTCAAATGTAAAGTAACAGTTGTTTCTTGCAAAACTTCTGCAGAAAAAATATTAGATCTTAAACCGCATGGAGTTTTTTTATCTAATGGTCCTGGTGATCCAGCAGCTACAGGAAAGTATGCAATAAAAATACTTAATAAATTGATTAAAGAAAATCTACCTATATTTGGGATTTGTTTAGGTCATCAAATTTTAGCATTAGCTTTGGGTGCAAAAACAAAAAAAATGAAACTGGGACACAGAGGCGCAAACCATCCTGTAAAAAATTTAATTCATGATAAAGTTGAAATCACTAGTCAAAATCATGGTTTTGTAGTGGTTGAGGAAAATTTACCAAAAAAAATTGAAATCACTCATAAATCTCTATTTGACAGTTCCATTGAAGGACTTAAATTAAAAAATAAACCTGTGTTTTCAGTTCAATATCACCCAGAGTCAAACCCTGGGCCTCAAGATAGTGTCTACTTATTCCAAGAGTTTATTAACAATATAAAAAAAAATGCCAAAAAGAAAAGATATTAGAAAAATATTAGTTGTGGGGGCTGGACCTATAATAATTGGCCAAGCATGTGAATTTGATTATTCAGGTACTCAAGCTTGTAAAGCATTGAAAGATGAAGGTTACAAAGTAATTTTAATTAACTCAAATCCTGCAACTATAATGACTGATCCTGATGTTGCCGATAAAACTTACATTGAGCCAATAACATCAGAAGTTTTAGAAAAAATTTTAAAAAAAGAAAAACCAGATGCAATTCTACCAACTATGGGCGGCCAAACTGCTCTCAATCTTGCAATGGAAGCTGAAAAAAAAGGAATTTTAAAGAAATATAAGATTGAACTTATAGGAGCAAACTCTAAAGCAATCGCAAATGCTGAGGATAGGAAGAAATTTAGAAAAAATATGATCGATATTGGTTTGGATTTACCTAAATCTGAAATAGTTAATAATATCAAACAAGCATCTAAAGTTTTAAAAAAAATTGGTCTTCCAGCAATTATAAGGCCTGCATTTACACTTGGAGGTCTTGGCGGTGGTATAGCAAAAAATAAAAAAGATTATGAAAAGATAATTAAAAATGGGCTTCACGAATCTCCAGTTAGCCAAGTATTAGTTGAAGAATGTTTAGAGGGCTGGAAAGAATTTGAGATGGAAGTTGTAAGAGATAAAAAAGATAACTGCATTATTATTTGCTCAATTGAAAATGTTGATCCAATGGGAATTCATACCGGAGACTCGATTACAGTTGCACCAGCACTTACTTTGACAGACAAAGAATATCAAGTGATGAGGAATGCTTCTATTGCGTGTTTAAGAAAAATTGGAGTTGAGACTGGTGGGTCAAATGTTCAATTTGCTATTAATCCAAGAAATGGGCGAATGGTGGTAATTGAAATGAACCCTAGAGTATCAAGATCGTCGGCACTTGCCTCAAAAGCAACGGGATTTCCGATCGCAAAAGTTGCTGCTAAACTTGCGATTGGTTACACATTAGATGAATTAAAAAACGAAATTACTAAAGTGACACCGGCTTCATTTGAACCTAGTATTGATTATGTTGTAACGAAAATTCCAAGATTTACTTTTGAAAAATTTCCAACTTCTCCAGCCACTTTAGGTACCTCTATGAAATCGGTTGGTGAAGCTATGGCTATAGGAAGAAACTTTAAAGAGTCTTTCCAAAAAGCACTAGTTTCTCTTGAAACAGGTTTATCAGGGTTAGATAGAATATTTGATTTAAATAAAAAACAGATAGAAAAAAAGCTTAGTGAAAATATTCCAAATAAATTGTTACTAGTTGCTGAAGCAATAAGAAAAAAAGTAAGCTTAAAAAGAATTTTTAAGATATCAAAAATTGATCCCTGGTTTCTTGAGCAAATTAAAGAATTAGTAGATAATGAAAATAAAATTAAAAATAAAGGCCTACCAAAAAATTTTGGTGATTTTAATAAAATTAAATCAATAGGCTTCTCTGATAAAAAATTAGCAGAATTATCAAATATATCTGAAGATATTGTAAGAAGAAAAAGAACTGCACTTAAAATTTTACCGGTATTTAAAAAGGTTGATACTTGTGCAGCTGAATTCAAATCTTACACACCTTATATGTACTCAACATATCAGCGAAATTTGTCCATAAATTCAGAATGTGAAGCTGATCCATCTGCAAAAAGAAAAATTATTATTTTGGGAGGGGGTCCTAACAGAATAGGTCAAGGAATAGAATTTGACTATTGTTGTTGCCAAGCAAGCTTTTCTTTAAAAGAAGCTGGATTTGAGACAATTATGGTTAATTGCAATCCTGAAACAGTTTCAACGGATTATGATACTAGTGATCGACTATATTTTGAACCTCTTAAAGAAGAATATGTTTTTAATATAATTATAAAAGAAAAAGAAAAAGGAAATTTACTTGGAATAATTACGCAGTTCGGTGGTCAAACCCCAATTAAACTTGCAAAATTTTTAAATGACAATAAACTTCCAATATTAGGAACACAGTACTCGTCGATTGATTTAGCCGAAGATAGAGATAGATTTAGAAATTTACTTTATAAGTTAAAACTTAAGCAGGCTGAAAGTGGTATTGCAAAAACAGTAAAAGAAGCAAATAAAATTGCTGAAAACATTGGTCTTCCATTGATAGTCAGACCATCTTATGTTTTAGGTGGTAGAGCAATGGAGATTGTCTATGAAAAAAATCAACTTAGAAACTTTGTTGATGAAGCATTTAAAGTTGCAGAAGAAAATCCAATTTTAATTGATAAGTTTATTAATCACGCGATGGAAGTTGATGTTGATGCAATATCAGATGGAAAACAAGTTCATGTGGCTGGTATAATGCAACATATTGAAGAAGCAGGTATTCACTCTGGAGACTCGGCTTGCAGCCTTCCTCCAATTTCAATTAAACCTTATTTGATTAAAAAAATTGAGAATCAAACCAAAAAATTAGCGTTAGCTTTAAAGGTAAAAGGTTTTATGAATATTCAATTTGCAATAAAAAAGGATGAAATTTTTGTAATAGAGGTAAACCCAAGAGCAAGTAGAACTGTCCCTTTCGTTTCAAAAGCAAAAGGTCTTCCTTTTGCTAAAATTGCATCAAGAATAATGGCAGGTGAAAAATTATCAAATTTTGATTTAAAAGATAAGTCTAAAGGTATGTATGCTGTTAAAGAAGCTGTATTTCCTTTTAATAAATTTCCTAATAGTGATTTGCTTTTAGGTCCTGAGATGAAATCTACTGGCGAAGTGATGGGTTTTGATAAAGATTTTGGTATGGCATTTGCTAAAAGTCAAATAGCTTCAGCAAATTCTTTACCGACAAAAGGTCTTGCCTTTATATCGCTAAAGGATTCTCACAAAGATGAGGGGATTGATCTTGCAAAAAAGTTAGTAAATTTAAGTTTTGAACTTTGTGCAACTAAGGGCACAGCTGAATATATAAAAAAACATGGAATGAACTGTAGCATAATTAACAAAGTAAGTAGCGGATCACCGCATATTGTTGACGTTTTGAATTCACAAAAAATTTCGTTAGTAATTAATACTGGTGGTGGAAATAGCGAACATAGACTTAATGATGCAATAGCATTAAGAAGAGCAACTCTAAAAAATAAAGTTCCATATTGTACAAACATGTCTACAGCGTTAGCATGTATAGAGGGGATTAAATCCCTTAAAACGCAAAAATTAGAAGTTAATGCACTTCAGGAAAAAAATTAGGTTTCAATTTAAAGTTGAAATTTTTCAATTACTTAAACATTTATTAATTATAACATTTTAAAAAACCCAAAATGATACAGATTTTAATTGCAAAATTTAAAAAAAATTTAGAAAATCTATTTTGCAATTATGAGTTCAGAAATTCACAAATATATCGAAACTGCAATTGATAGAAAAAAAAATCTGTTAAACGCAGAAATTATAGATTTTCCTAGCGATTACGAGAAAAATAATAAAAAAAATCTTGTTTTAAATTCAAATACATTTTGGAAAATCACAGATAAATCAAATAACGATCAACTAAAAGCAGTAAATGGTATCTGTTTCATTTTGACTATATTAACAGTAGCTGGATTATACTCAATTTTTCTTTAAAGAATTTATTATTTTACTTTCCAATCGGTTTTGAAAGTAACATAATTAACCTGAAGACATCTTCTTTCTTGAACAATTTTTTTTTTTTCCATTCCATGCCATGTATTTGGACCACTTGTAAAAAAATAACCAAAATTGTGCTTATATGGAACTGTTTTAACTTTTTCTAATTTTTGATTGTAAAAATCTGTACCTAAATCTTCAGACTCATTCTTATTATTTACAAAAATAAGTCCTGACATTAATTTTTCTTTTATATCGCAATGAGGTTTAAGCCAAAATCCCTCTCTATCGCATATCACTTCTACTCTAACAAAGGAATTTGATAAATCTTTGTTAATCATTTTTGAGATTTTTTGATAGGTTTCTTTAGATTGAAGTTCATTTATGAATTTAACAAGATTTGGAAATTGAGAGGCATTTTCTTTTGATACAAAACATCTAAATTTTATTGCTTTACCACCTGACGCTATTCCTTCTCTAAATTCAGCTGCTCCACCATCAATGGCTCTAGTACCATCGTATGCCAAATTATGCTTACTTACATCTGGGATATCTGCTGTAGTAATCTCTTGGATTGCGCCTTCAGTTAAAGGATTATTATACTCCCAATGGTCAAATGGAAATTCATATTTTTTTGACTCATTTATAATTGAATTAAGAAAGGTCATAATCTTTTAATTTTTCTTTGATATATCCTGATATCCTATCAGTTTCATTAAGTTTATTATAATTCCACGTTTCTAGTGAATTTTCTAAATCCTTTATAATATTAAGAGATTTAAATAATCTAAAAAATTTTCTAAATCTACTATTTTTTTTTACTGGTGTCATTTGAGCAACATAAATTGGCTTACCAGTCATAGCTGCCTCGGAAATCATTGATGTTGAGTCACATGTTACTATTATGTGATTTGATAATTTAAGTGCGGATAAGTAAGCTTTTTTATCAACTTCGGTAATGATTAATTGATTTTTATCAAAATATTTTTTTGCTAAATTTATTATATTTTGAGGAGTTCTGAAAGAGGGAATAAAAATTAATTGAAAACCTTTTTTGATAAAAATGTTGTAAATTCTTAAAAATATTTGTTCAATACTTTTTTCATCAAAATTATAATACTTATTAGGACCTCCCATAATAAGGGTAGCTATTTTTTCTTTTTTAATATGAGGCTTCAAATAATCGATATTTTGACTTAATTCATCATCTCTTAAATAATGAATTGCTCCTTTGCTATTTAAAACATTTGAGCCTGTTAAACCGTCATGTTCAGGTACAATTACAAAATCAAAATTATTTAATGATACTTTTGGATCTTGTATATGAATATTCATTATTTTATTTTTAAATTTTTTTTTTAAAAAAATAGAGGGAATTACACTTTTTCTTCCACAAGAAATAACAATATTAAAATTTTCATCAAAATTGTTTTGAAAAACAAAACTTTTAATCGGAGTAAATTTAGGGGGTATCAATTTCCAGAAATTATTTATTTCAATTTTCTCGTGTATAAAGTCTATATTTAAAGACTTCGCAAGACCTTCAACTTGACTAATCATGCCATGCATTCCTTCGGTTAATAATAAACCTTTTAATTTATTCATTAATCACTATATAGCTTTCATATGAGTCAAAATCCAACTAAACACACAAAAGTGTTAATAATTGGGTCAGGCCCTGCTGGATACACTGCGGCTGTATACGCTGCAAGAGCAATGCTTGATCCAATATTAGTATATGGTTCTGAGCCTGGTGGACAACTCACCACAACAACTGATGTTGAAAATTATCCTGGGTTTGCCGATGTTATTCAAGGGCCATGGCTAATGGATCAAATGAAAGAACAAGCTAAAGCAGTCGGAACTGAAATGATAGAGGATCATATTAGTTCAGTAAATTTAAAGTCATCCCCTTTTGAGGCTATAGGTGATACCGGTCAAAAATACACTGCTGAAAGTATTATTATTTCAACTGGCGCTCAAGCAAGGTGGTTGAATTTAAAATCAGAGCAAGACTTCAGAGGATTTGGTGTTTCAGCTTGTGCTACTTGTGATGGTTTTTTTTTCAAAGATAAAGAAGTTGCAGTTGTAGGTGGTGGAAATGCAGCAGTAGAGGAGGCGATGTTTCTGACAAAATTTGCATCTAAAGTAAAATTGATTCACAGAAGAAATAGTTTGAGAGCAGAAAAAATGCTTCAAAAAAAATTAATGGAAAATAAAAAAATTGAAATTATTTGGGACACTGTCGTAGAAGACGTCATAGGAGATAAAGATCCTAAAAATGTTAAGGGAATTAAAATAAAAAATGTTAAAACAAATAAAATTGAAGAAATTAAATTAGATGGAGTTTTTATTGCTATTGGTCATGATCCAGCTACTCAACTATTTAAAGATCAGCTCAAAATGGATAAAGAAGGTTATTTAATTACTAAACCAGATTCAACTGAAACAAATATTCCTGGTGTTTATGCAGCTGGCGATGTTAAAGATAAAACATTTAGACAAGCGGTAACCGCAGCAGGAATGGGCTGTATGGCAGCCTTAGAGGCGGAAAAATTTTTATCACACTAGCGTGAGAAATAATCTACATGTATTTTTAGGTGCAACTGTAGCTGATGCTGCTGCGAGGCCTTTGCATTGGGTTTATAATCAGAAAAAGCTAAATTCATATATTAGAGGAAAAAAGGATTTCTCTTTTCTTAAAAAAAATAAAAGTCCATTTTACAATATCAAAACAGGTAATGTCTCTGGATACAATGAAATTGGTCAAGTCATGTTCAAGACCTTGAGAGAAGGACATGAAAATATTAATGAACGTTTTAAGAAAAACATTAAAAAAAATTTTGGTCCTGGTAGCATTTATTGGAAAAACTTAAGTCTAAGATCAAAATATAAGAAAGTAAAAGACTGGCGAGGAATTATTAAAGGGCCGTGGATACATCAAAATGTAATAGAAACTATTAGAAATATTAAATTAAAAAAAAAAGTAACGGGTGGAATTAAAGTTAACGAGTCTGACGGTTTTTGTGCAAGCCTTCCTTTTTTTCTTTATGGTTTTGATTTTAAAAGTTTAGAGAAAATAATCTCAACTGTAACTGTTTCAAAAATAAGTCATAAGTATGCCTTAGCGAAATTTCATATAATAGACTTAGCTCTCAAAGGAGCACAAAATCCAATAAATGAATTTGTCAAAAAATTTAAAAAAGATTCCAATTATAAAACTATCATTAATGACATAATCAAAATTAAAAAATTAAAATCTGGTTCTCACCCATCGGTTGTCAAAAAGCTTGGCATGGCTTGCAGTTACCCAGGAACTTTTAATAGCTCAATACATGCAATATTAAGTTCAACAAATTATAAAGGAGCTATTTTAAAAACAATTAAAGCTGGTGGATGCAATTGCTCTAGAGCAAACTTTATTGGAGCATATTTTTCTGCTTTAAAAGGATTTAATTCTATTCCAAAATCCTGGATTAAAAAGACCATACCAGCAAAGAAGATTTTAGATCAAAAATAAAATTATTTATTTAAAGTTTCACAAAAAGATTTAATTCTTTTCATTGCTTTCTTTAAACTCTGCATTGATGTTGCATAAGAAATTCTAAAATAACCCTCTAATCCAAAAGCAGATCCCTGCACTACTGCAACATTTTCTTTTTCAAGTAATTTTTGAACAAAATTGGTATCGGTTTTTAATTTTGTTTTTTTATTTAATAAACCCTTACAACTTGGAAATACATAAAATGCACCATTGGGTGTTAAACAATTAATTCCCTTAATACTATTTAAACTTTTAACAACAAAATTTCGTCTAGCTTTGAATGCATTAGATCTAGTTTTTATAAAACCTTGTTTTCCATTTAACGCTTCAACTGCTGCCGCTTGACTTATCGAAGAGGGATTTGAAGTAGATTGTGACTGAATTTTACCAATAGCTTTTATTATATCTTTAGGACCTGCGGCATAACCTATCCTCCAACCTGTCATTGCATATGATTTACTAACACCATTCATGGTCAGAGTTCTATCTTTAAGTTTTGAAATTTGCGCTGTTGTAAAAAAATTAAAGTTATCATATCGAACGTGTTCATAAATATCATCACTTAAAATAAAGATTTTTTTATTCTTTATCAAAACTTTTGCTAAATCTTGTATTTCTTTTTTTGAATAGCCTGCCCCTGTTGGGTTTGAGGGTGAATTAATAATTACCCATTTAGTTTTTTTTGTAATTGCTTTTTTTAATTTTTTTACTGTAAGCTTAAAGCCTTCTTGCTCTGTACACTTTACTATCTTAGGTTTTCCACCTGCCAACAAAACCATGTCGGGATATGAGACCCAAAAGGGTGCTGGAATTATTACTTCATCGCCTTTATTTAAAGTAGCCATGAAGGTATTGTAGAGAACCTGCTTTCCTCCTGTCCCAACAGTTATTTGATCAACTGAGTAGATTAATTTATTTTCTCTTTTAAACTTTGCGACAATTGCTTTTTTTAAAGCTGGAGTTCCATCTACAGCGGTATACTTTGTGTCTCCTTTTTTTATTGCTTTTATTGCAGCCCTTTTAATATTGTCTGGAGTATCGAAGTCTGGCTCTCCAGCTCCTAAACCGATAACATCTTTTCCTGCAGCTCTTAGTTCTCTAGCTTTTTGGGTGACTGCAATCGTTGGAGATGGCTTAATTCTTTTTAAACTGTCTGATATTATGCTCATTGAAATATAAATTAATTCTACTACTTTCTTTAATATATGGAAAATACATATCAAGATTTAATTACTGATATCCAGAGTAAAAATCCAAAAATCAGTGGAAAACTCGAAGGTGGTAAAAAATTTAAAATTAAATCAGACTTCAAACCAGCGGGTGACCAGCCTGAGGCAATTAAAAAATTAGTAAAAGGAGCCAATAAAGAAGAATTTAATCAAGTTCTACTTGGTGTAACAGGATCAGGAAAAACTTTTACCATGGCAAAGGTGATAGAGGCTACAAACAGACCAGCTTTAATTTTAGCCCCTAATAAAACACTTGCAGCTCAACTTTATGGAGAAATGAAAACATTTTTTCCTGACAACGCTGTAGAATACTTCGTTTCCTATTATGATTATTACACACCTGAAGCTTACGTCCCTAGATCAGATACATATATTGAAAAAGAAGCATCAATTAATGAGCAGATAGACAGAATGAGACACTCCGCAACTAGATCTCTTTTGGAAAGAGATGATGTATTAATCGTTGCCAGTGTATCTTGTATTTATGGCTTGGGATCTGTTGAAGCTTATAGTAAAATGACTTTAACACTCCAAAAAAATTATAATTATAACAGAGAGCAAATAATAAAATCCTTAGTTGCATTGCAATATAAGCGTAATGATCAAAATTTTTATAGAGGTACTTTTAGAGCTCGCGGAGAATATTTAGAAATATTCCCATCTCATTTAGAGGATAGGGCTTGGAGACTAAGTTTGTTTGGAGATAAACTTGAAAAAATTGAAGAATTCGATCCACTTACAGGTGATCAAGTAAGAGAACTAAGTTTAATAAAAGTTTATGCAAATAGTCACTACATAACTCCAAAACCAACTGTAGAACAAGCCATCATCAATATTAGAAAGGAATTAGAGATAACACTTAAAAAACACAGAGCTGAAAATAAGTTACTTGAAGCTCAAAGATTAGAGGAACGAACTAAATTTGATCTAGAGATGATCGAAGCTACAGGTTCATGTGCTGGTATTGAAAATTATTCAAGATTTTTATCTGGAAGAAAACCTGGTGAACCCCCACCCACTCTATTTGAATACTTCCCAGACAACACTTTAATTTTTGTTGACGAATGTCATGTAACTGTGCCTCAACTAAATGGGATGTACAAAGGAGATAGGTCTAGAAAAAGTACTTTAGCTGAATATGGTTTTAGGCTTCCATCTTGTATGGATAACAGACCATTAAAATTTGAAGAATGGGATCTGATGAGAACTCAAACAGTGTTTGTTTCTGCAACGCCTGGTCCTTGGGAATTAGAACAAACAAAAGGTAAGTTTATAGATCAAGTTATTAGACCCACAGGTTTAATTGATCCACCTGTTGAGATAAGACCTGCTAGAAATCAAGTAGACGATTTAATGCATGAATGTAAAAAAGTAATTGAAAATAATCATAGAGTTTTGGTAACAACTTTAACAAAAAAAATGGCAGAGGACTTAACTGAATACCTTCATGAAAATGGTGTAAAGGTAAGGTATCTGCACTCAGATATAGATACACTTGAAAGAATAGAAATTATGAGAGATTTAAGAATGGGAGTTTTTGATGTTCTTGTTGGAATCAATCTATTAAGAGAAGGACTAGATATACCTGAATGTGCCTTAGTCGGAATTTTAGATGCTGATAAAGAGGGTTTCTTAAGATCTGAAACTTCATTAATACAAACCATAGGAAGAGCCGCAAGAAATGTGGATGGTAAAGTAATTCTTTATGCAGACAAAGAGACGAAAAGTATTAAAAAAGCAATTCAAGAAACTGAACGAAGAAGAAAAATTCAACTAGACTATAATAAAAAAAATAAAATTGATGCAAAAACAGTCAAAAAAGAAATCAATGATATTCTAGAGAGTGTTTATGAAAAAGATTATGTAAAAATAAGTGAAGGATCAAATGTTGGTGGAAACCTCAAAAAACACTTAAAAGCTCTTGATAGAAAAATGAAAGAGGCAGCCTCAAACCTTGAATTTGAAGAAGCAGCCAAGATAAGAGATGAAATAAGAAAATTAGAAAGTACTGAGCTAGAAATTACATTAAACCCAAAAATAAGACAATATGATGTAAAAAATAAACTTTATCCAAAAGGTAGATCAACTATGGGTATGCCAGGAACTAAAGTTACGAAAAAAAGAGATAAAAAATGGAAGCACAAAGGATAATTGTAACTGGTGGGGCAACAAGAATTGGTGCTGCAATAGCTGAAAAATTATCAGGTCCAAATAAGCAAATTGTAATTCAATACAATAAATCAAAGTCAAAAGCTGAAAATTTAAAAAAAAAAATTCAAAATTATGGATCGAAAATTTATTTAGTTAAAGGAGATCTTAGTAAAGAAAAAGATATCATTAAAATTATTAAATTCTCTAAATCAAAAATGAAATTTTTTGATTGTTTAATAAATAATGCTTCAGTATTTGAAAATGACAAATTGGAAAATTTCAATTCTATGAGTTGGGAAAAACATATTTCTACTAATCTTAAAGCCCCTGCTCTTTTATCAAAAGAATTTTCAAAGAATATCAGAGGTAAAAATAATAATATTATTAATATAATTGATCAAAGAGTATTTAAACTAACTCCATTTTTTTTCTCTTACACATTAAGTAAAACAGGTTTATATATTTTAACTAAAACTAGTGCGATGAGCCTCTCGCCTAATATAAGAGTTAACGGAATTGCTCCTGGACCGACAATTAAAAATAAAAGGCAATCTGAAAAACACTTTAAAAGTCAATATTTAGCTACACCTTTAAAAAAACAAGTTGATGTAAAAGAGATTTGTAATGCAGTTGACTTTTTTATTAAAAACGGTTCTATTACCGGACAAGTTTTAGCAATCGATAGTGGACAAAGCTTAAATTGGCAAACACCTGATATAATTAAAGGAAAAGAATGAAAAAAAATAACCTTAAAATTATAAAATTAAATAAAAACAAAAGCCTATTTAATTATGAGAAAAAAATTCTAATTAATGAGCTTATTTTAGATTTAAAGCTTGGCTATTATGATTTTGAAAAAGAGAAAGCACAGAAAGTAAAATTTGGTTTAGAAATTGATTATCAAGATAAAAAGCCTTCAAATGATAAAGATTTAAAATCTATTGTTAATTATAGTACAATTGTCAAACTCATTACAAAATTAGTAAAAAAAAAACATTACAATTTTTTAGAAACTCTTGCCGAAGCAGTTTTTGATGAATTATTTAAAGACAAAAGAATTGGTAAAATAATGCTTAAAATTGAAAAATTAGAAATTTTAAAACAATGTTCATCTGTTGGTATACAAATTACCAAAAAAAGAAGTCATGATAAGTTCTGAGATTGGTAAAGAAGTAATAAAAAAAGAACTTGCTCTAATTCCTAAGCTGCCTGGTGTTTACAGGATGTTAAATGATAAAGGAGATATTCTTTATGTGGGTAAAGCAAAAAATTTACCTAACAGACTTAAAAGTTATGTGGCAGAAAAAAATCATATTATCAGGACAGAAAGAATGTTATCTCAAACAAGAAAGCTTGAGATAACAACTACATCAAATGAGAGTGAGGCCTTACTTCTTGAGGCGAATTTAATCAAAAAACATAAACCAAAATTTAATATTCTTTTAAGAGATGACAAATCTTTTCCATTTATTTTTATTGGTAATAAAGATAAATGGCCACAAATAAAAAGACATAGAGGAAAAAAAACAAAAGAAGGTTTTTATTTTGGACCTTTTGCATCAGCAGGCTCAGCTAATTGGACAATCAAAATGATACAGAAAATTTTCCATTTAAGAGTTTGCGATGATACAGTTTTTAAAAATAGAGAGCGCCCTTGTATATTATATCAAATCAAAAGATGTTCTGGTCCATGTGTCGGATATATAGAAAAAAATGAATATAAAAAAACAGTTGATAATGCGATTGAATTTGTATCTGGCAAATCAAGAAAAATACAAAAAAATCTCTCATATCAAATGGAAAGGGCAAGCGATAGTTTAGATTTTGAAAAAGCTGTAATATTAAGAGATAGAATAAAATCTTTGAACATTATTCAATCATCACAAAAAATTAATGAAGCAAATTTAGTTGATGCCGATGTAATCGCTGGTTATAAAGAATCTGGAAAAACTTGCATTCAGGTTTTCTTTTATCGATCAAAACAAAATTGGGGTAATCAAGCCTTTTTTCCAAAACATGATCCTGATGAAAAACTAAGTAATATATTGAATTCATTTGTTTCTCAATTTTATGAAAACAAAAGTGTTCCTTCATCAATAATATTATCTGAAGAAATTAAGGAAAAAGTTTTAATTGAAAAAACACTTTCCCAAAAAGAAGAAAAACAAGTTGATATATCTATTGCAAAAAAAGGCTCTAAACTTAAAGTAATCAATCAGGCAATTAAAAATGCTAAAGATAGCTTAAATAGAAAACTTCATGAAAGTCAAAATAACAGAGAACTTTTTGACTCAGTTGCGAGTAAGTTTAATCTAGAGACAAATATAAATTTGATAGAAGTTTATGACAACAGCCATATTCAAGGAACAAATAGTGTTGGAGCATTAATTGCTTATGGTGATGATGGTTTTGTAAAAAAAAGATACAGAAAATTTAATATTAAGATTAAAAATAATGAGCAAGATGACTATGGAATGATGCGTGAAGTATTGAATAGAAGATTCAAAAGGGCTATACAAGAAAAAGATAACTACCTATCTTTTCCCGATTTAGTTATGGTTGATGGTGGAAAAGGGCAGTATTCAGTTGCAAGAGAAACATTGAATGAATTAGGACTTCACGACTTGCCAATAGTTGCAATAGCAAAAGGCAAGTATAGAAATAGCGGTAATGAGACTTTTTTTCATAATGGTAAAGAATTTAAATTTACTAAAAATGATCCTACACTGTTTTTTCTGCAAAGAATAAGAGACGAATCTCACCGGTTTGCTATCAGCGCACATAGAGCTAAAAGAAAAAAAGGCATAAATAAATCTCTGTTAGACCAGATTGAGGGAATTGGTTCTATAAGAAAAAGGGCTTTATTGAACCACTTTGGTTCTGCTAGAGCAGTTGAATCTGCAAGTCTTGATGAAATAAAATCAGTTGAGGGTGTAGAGGCAAAAGTTGCAAAAAAGATATATAATTTTTTCCACGAATAAAAATTGACATGCTTAAAAAAATTCCAAATATTTTAACGATTGGTAGGATTTTAATTGTCCCATTTTTTGTGTTGGCTTTTTACTTACCTGGTTTTTACGGTGATCTGACAGCTCTTATACTTTTTATCACAGCCTCATTTACTGATTTTTTAGATGGAATGTTAGCAAGAGTTTTGGGTGAAGAGTCTAAACTTGGAGAATTATTAGACCCGATTGCAGATAAGATAATTGTAGCAACTGCTTTGATCCTTTTAGTGATGGACGGTACTATTCGTAATTATGAAGTGATCGCAGCAATAATAATTCTAACAAGGGAAATACTAATTTCAGGATTAAGAGAATTTTTAGCAAAAGGAAAAATAAAATTACCTGTTTCAAATCTAGCAAAATTGAAAACTGTGTTGCAAATGGTAGCAATAGCCCTTTTATTGTCAGGTGATACTGGTAATAAGATATTAAATTTTCAAGATTATAATGCTCAAACTATAGGTATAATTTTTTTATGGCTTTCAGCTGCTTTAACACTTTTTACAGGTTACGAATATATCCGCAAAGGAATAGATCATGCTATATCAGAAGACAATAAAGATTAAGCTGCTTTTTTCTTTTTTACTAAAGCTTGATAGCTTTCATTCAAATCAATTATCAATTCACAAACTTTAAATTGATTCTCTGCAATGCATGAGACTGGTGTCACCTCTGCAGCTGTACCTGTTAAAAAACATCCAACAAAATTTTTTAATTCATCAGGTTTAATTTTTCTTTCATGAACTTTGATGTTCTTAGATTTAGCTATCTGAATTACAGTTCTTCGAGTGATTCCATCTAAAAAGGAGTCTGGTATTGGAGTATGAAGTTCTCCATTTTTATCCTTAAAAAAAATATTTGCTCCAGTTGCTTCAGCTATGTTATCTTCGTGATCTAACATAAGGGAGTCTGCATAACCTTGTCTTTCAGCTTCATGTTTTGACAATGTACAAATCATGTATAGTCCAGAAGCTTTTGTGTCCCAAGGAATAGTATTTGGAGCGGGTCTTCTCCAATTAGAAATATTTAATTTTATACCTTCAACTTTGAGCTTAGGATCGAAATATGAGCCCCATTCCCATGTCGCTATTGCTACGTGAGTTTTTGTTTGTTGAGCTGAAATAGCCATCATTTCACTTCCCCTCCAAACAACTGGTCTCACATATCCGTTTTCAACTTTTTGAGTAGAAATTATTTTTTTAGATGCAATATTTATCTCATCTTCACTGTAGGGCATTTCTATACCCATTCTTTTAGCAGAATAAAATAATCTTGATGTATGTTCCTCCAATTTAAATATATTTCCATCATAAACTCTTTCACCCTCAAATACACAACTCGCATAGTGTAGTCCATGGCTTAAAACATGAACTTTTACATTAGACCAATCAACTAATTCGCCATTGTACCATATTTTCCCAGTTCTTTTGTCGTAAGGTATCATTTATGAAATAAAAAAATTATTACTAAAAATTATCTTTGTATCTATAATATGTCAATATAACTTACCAAAATGAAAGAACTTTTATATCTTAAAGATGATCAATTAAAAGATTTGATTGAGAAGATATTCATCAGTTATAGAGAAACATTCTCAGACTCTAAAGAAATTCTTGAGAAATATTCGATAGGCTTAGCTCATCAAAAAGTAATACACTTATTATCAATGTATAAAGGCATTACAATATCCGGACTTTTAAAGAAACTAAAGATAACAAAACAAAGTCTTAATAGAGTGCTCCAGGATTTAATTAAATTAGAAGTAGTCATATTTGAAAAAGATGATCAAGACACAAGAATAAAACATGTTTTTTTAAATAAAAAGGGAGAAAAAATATTTAATGAAATTTTCGAGACTCAAAAAAAAAGAATTTATAGGGCCTTACTGAATTCTAATTCAGAAGAAGTAATAAATTTTGATAATGTTTTAAAAAAGATAATTAATGGATAATTTTATTGCTCATATTTTAGTAGTTGATGATGATGAAGGCATCAGAATGTTGGTAAAAAAATATTTAAATGAAAATAATTTTCTAGTCACAACCTCTGAAAACGCTGAAGATGCACTTAAGAAAATAAAAATTATTAAATTTGACTTAATAGTTCTTGATATAATGATGCCTGGTAAAAGCGGTTTAGAATTTATTAAAGATTATAAAAGAAAATTAGAAACACCTGTTATTTTATTAACTGCTAAGGGTCAGCCTGACGAAAGAGTTGAGGGGTTAGAGGTTGGTGCTGATGATTATCTTCCAAAACCTTTTGATCCAAAAGAGTTAGTTTTGAGAATTAAAAATATTTTAAACAAGACACAAAAGAATGATCAAAAAAAGATTATTGAATTTGAAAATATCAAAATTGATCTTAATAAACAACTTATTATAAAAAGTAATGTTGAGTACAAGATTAATAATACTGAAAAAACAATATTAAAAAAAATGATTAATAGCCCTGGAAAAACTTTTTCAAGAGAGGATATTGGTTCGATAATAAATCTAGATAAAGAGAGGTCGATTGACGTAATAATTACTAGATTAAGAAAAAAAATTGAGATAGATCCAAAAAATCCAAAATTTTTACAAACAATTAGAGGTGCTGGATATGTTTTATGGATTGAGTAAGTTCTTTAAAAATCTTTTGCCAAAAAGATTATTTTATAGAGCTTTGTTAATTGTTGCTATTCCAGTGTTAGTTTTGCAAGTAGTTATAACTTTTGTATTCTTTGATAGTCTTTGGATTAAAACTAATAAAGGAATGACTAAAGCTTTGGTAAATGAAATAAGTACCTTTATAGAAATTTACAATGACAAAATCTATGCGAAAGAAGAAATAACAAATATTTTTTCTGTTTATCAAGATTTAAATATTGAATATGTGAATGAAATTAATTTTGATTATAAATTTGATGAAAGGTGGTTCAGTCCAATTGATAGAACATTAAGGAGAGAATTAAAATCCAAATTCGGATCAACGAATTTTTGGTTTGACACATTAAATTATAAGGAATTAATTGATTTGAGGATTAAACATGAGCGTGGGTATTTTAAATTTTTGGTTCCTAAAGATAGAGTGACAAGTTCTTCTGCAAGAATTTTTGCTTTATGGATCACAGTCCCAGCTCTGATAATGGTACTTATATCTCTTATCTTTTTAAAAAATCAGACACGCCCAATAACAAACTTAGCTAGAGCTGCAGAAAAATTTGGTAGAGGAGAGGAAATTGCGGAATATAAACCCTCTGGAGCTGCTGAAATCAGACAAGCTGGATATGAGTTTGATAAAATGAGAAAAAGAATTGTTAGACATTTAAATCAAAGATCAGAAATGCTATCTGGAATAAGCCATGACTTAAGAACGCCTCTAACAAGAATGAAACTTCAACTCGCTTTTATAAAAGATAAGGAATTAGCAAATAAACTTTCAGAGGATATCAATGAAATGGAAAAAATGTTGAATGAATACCTCCAGTTTACAAGTTCATCTCAATTAGAAAAAAATGAACTTTTTAATCTAAGCGAACTGATCGATAGAATTATTAACAAATATGATAATAGTAATATTACAAAAAGCCTTCATTCAGAGATTTACATTAATGGCAGAAAAAATTTAATTCAGAGATGTATTAATAATCTTATAGATAATGCTATTAAATATGGAGATAAAATAAACATTGAGCTTAGTAAAAATAATAATAATTTATTTATAAAAATTGAAGATAATGGACCTGGAATACCTGAAAAAGAATACGATAATGTATTTAAACCATTTTATAAAATTGATAAGGGAAGAGCGGGCTCAAAATCAAGTGTAGGTTTAGGGCTTTCTATTGCATCTGATATAATTAGATCACATGGTGGAAATATAAAATTAGAAAAGTCTAAAATGAATGGTCTTGGTGTTAAGATTTTTTTACCAGTTTAGTTTTTTTATTTCTTTTACTTTTAGTTTGACTTAATTTTTTTTCAAGATTTTCTACCCTTTTTGAAAGTATTTCAAACTCATCTTTGCTTGTTAATTTCATTTTAAAAACTATTTCATCTCTTTTAGATTTTAAAAGATTTATTATTTCATTTCTTAAATCTTTAGAAGAAATGAGACCCTGCTCAAATAACTTAGTAAGCTTATCAATAACAAACTTTGAATTTTTCATATAATTGTATAGTAACTTATAATAATTATAGTTTATATTTATAATTTAAAATGTTCATTAATAATTTTGACCCAGTAGCATTTCAAGTCTTATCAATTGAAATCAGATGGTATTCCTTAGCTTATATTGGTGGAATATTGATTGGGTGGATTTTGAGTAAAAAACTTTTTATATCCGATCAAAACATTAGAGAAAAGTTTGATGATTTTGTTGCCTATGTAATTGTTGGAATCATTGTTGGAGGTAGATTGGGTTATGTGCTTTTTTACAATTATAGTTACTATGCTGATAATTTATTGGCAATTTTTAAAATTTGGCAAGGAGGTATGTCTTTTCATGGAGGTTTGATTGGAGTTGTAATTGCAAGCATTTGGTTTTCGAAAAAAAATAACCATGACACTTTTAAATACTTTGACATTATTTCATTGGTTTCACCGATAGGGATTTTTTTTGGAAGAATTTCAAATTTTATTAATTCTGAACTGTATGGTATTGAGACAGATGTTCCCTGGGCAGTAAAATTTATTAAAGTAGATGATCTTTATAGACATCCGTCTCAATTGTATGAAGCTTTTTTTGAAGGGATAATTTTATTTTTTATTTTATTGTATTTTAGAAATAAAAAATTTGCTAAAAATCCAGGTTTTATTTCAGGTTTATTTTTATTTTTTTACTCAAGTTTTAGAATAACAATTGAATTTTTTAGGGCTCCTGATGTACATTTGGGATACCTATATTTTAGTTTAACTACAGGTCAAATAATAAGCTTTTTGTTTCTAATGATTGGAATTTATCTAATAATAAAAAAATATGAAATCAAAACAAAGTTTTAATTTACCATTAGATAAATTCATTAATTTATCTCTTTACGACGAAAATAATGGTTATTACATGAAAAAAAATCCTTTTGGAAAAAAAGGAGATTTCATAACATCGCCAAATATTTCGAGACTTTTTTCAGAAATGATTGCTATTTGGGTTATAAGTTTTTGGAAAAGCTTAGGATCTCCAAAAAAATTTAATTTAATTGAACTCGGAGCAGGTAATGGGGAAATGATGAAAGATCTTATAGATACCTTCCGAAATTTTCCTGTTTTTTTAAATTCTTGTAACTTTGTTATTCATGAAAAAAGCCCTTTTTTAGTAAACATCCAAAAAAAAAAATTAATTGATACAAAAATTACTTGGGTTTCTAAAATAAGTAAACTTGGTAATAATCCAAGTATCTTTGTCGCGAATGAATTTTTTGACTCTATAGCAATTAGACAGTTTAGAAAAAAAAAAAATTTATGGTTTGAAAAGTTTGTCAATTTAAAAGAAAAAGACAATATTTTTTTTTTCGAAAAGAAAATCAATATTAAAAAAATTGAAAAGAATTTAAATTTTAATATTTCTAGAGGTCAAACTTTCATAGAATATTCAGAGATTGGTTTCAATTATTTGAAGGATATCTCAAAGATTATAAAAAAAAATACTGGAGGTTTATTGTTAATTGATTACGGATATACTGAGAAGAAAATGAAAAATACTCTCAAAGCAGTGTCAAATCATAAAATTGCCAATATTTTAAATGATAAAGGGAATGTAGATATTACTCACAATATTAATTTTTATCTTTTTAAGAGATTTGTGGAAAAAATGGGTGGTTTAAAAAATAATATAACATCACAGAGAAATTTTTTATTAAGAATGGGAATACAACAAAGAGCTGAAATTATATCGAAAAACTTAGATTTTTCAAAAAAAGCAGATATTTATTTTCGTTTTAAAAGACTGACAGATGAAAATCAAATGGGAAATTTGTTTAAAGTAATGTTAATAAAAAATCAAAAAAATAAATTTAAACTAGGATTTTAAAACTGTTAACCTCTAAAAAATTACTGAAATATAAAAGTATAAGTCATGGATTTTTTAATAGAAAGGGTGGAAAATCAATTGGAATTTACAAGAGTTTGAATTGTGGACTTGGATCAAAAGATAATAAAAATAAAGTTAGATCAAACTTAAATATTGTTAGAAAAAAAATTGGTAAGGGTTCAAGAAGAATTTTCCTATTACATCAAATTCATAGTAACAAATTAGTTTTTATAGATGAAAAATTTAAACACACAAAAAAAAGAATTGCTGCAGATGCTGCAATCACCAATTTAAGAAAATTCCCAATTGCAGTTTTAACTGCAGACTGTGCGCCAATTTTGTTATATGATGACAAAAGTTGCATGATTGCGGCAATTCATGCTGGTTGGAAAGGGGCATATAAAAACATAATTAAAAAAGTAATCATGTTTATGTTACGGAAAGGTTGTCAAAGAAAAAATATTACAGCTGCTATTGGTCCTTGTATCAACCAAAAAAGTTATAATGTAAAAAATAATTTTAAGAAAAAATTTATCAATAAAGATAAAAATAATTATATTTTTTTTAAAAATAAAAAAGGTCTGATATATTTTGATTTAGCTAACTTTGTTAAATGGCAACTTAAGTTAAATAAAGTAAGAAAGATTGATATGATAAATATCGATACTTTTAACGAAAAAAATAATTTTTTTAGCGCAAGACGTTCAATAAAATTAAAAGATGATGATTATGGTAGAAATATTTCAATAATTATGCTTAATTAAACTTTTCAATGAAATTATTAACCGGAAACAGTAATAAGGTTTTAAGTAAAAATATTGCAAAATATTTAAAATCAAAACTTGTTAATTCAAGCATAAGAAAATTTTCTGATGGGGAGATCTATGTAGAAATTAATGAGAATATTAGAGGAAACAGTATTTTCATTATTCAGTCTGTTTCATCTCCAGCCAATGACAATTTAATGGAATTATTATTATGTATTGATGCTTTAAAAAGATCCTCAGCTAAAAATATTACAGCTGTCATTCCTTATTTTGGTTATGCTAGACAAGACAGAAAAGTTGTACCAAGAACATCTATTTCAGCTAAACTTGTTTCAAATTTAATTACTAAAGCTGGAGCTGATAGAATTGTGACGGTTGACTTGCACGCAGGTCAGATACAAGGTTTTTTTGATATACCGGTGGATAATCTTTTTGCAACACCAATATTTGCTAGACATGTAAAAAAGAAAATAAAAAATAAAAAGATAATTTGTGTAGCTCCAGATGTGGGTGGCACAGAAAGAGCAAGAGCACTTGGAAAACTTTTGAATGTCGGATTGGCTATTGTTGATAAAAGACGGCCAAAACCTGGTCAATCTCAAGTTATGAATGTAATCGGTGATGTCAAAAATCAAACATGTATTCTTGTGGATGACATAATTGACTCAGGAGGAACTATTGTTAACGCCGCTAAAGCACTCAAAGAAAGAGGAGCAAAGGATGTTTACGTTTATATTACACATGGAGTTTTAAGTGGAGATGCTGTAAAAAAAATAAAAGCTTCTGTTATAAAAAATTTAGTCATAACAGACACAATAGACAACATCTCAAAAACTAAAAATGTTAAAAATATCGAAGTTTTACCAATTTCTGGCCTAATGGCTGAAGCAATCAAAAGAATATCTAATTCAACATCAGTTTCAGATTTATTTAAATAATTACCTTGATTATTTGTAAACATGGGTTAAAAAACTCTGTTTTATGAATTCACTTGAAGCAAACATTAGAGATAATTCAACAAAGGGACAGCTAAATGCCATAAGAAAAAATGGTAATGTTCCTGCAATAGTTTATGGCGGAAAAGACAAAAATCAAAAAATTTCTGTGTCTAAAAAGTTGCTTAAGTTATTAATAGAAAAAGATAATTTTTTATCAAACATTATTACTTTAAAAATTGATGGAAAATCTCAAGATGTATTACCAAGAGAAATCAAACATGACATATTAAGTGACGAACCTACACATGTAGATTTTTTGAGAGTACTACCTGGTGTAAAAATTAAGATTGAGGTTCCAGTCAATTTCATAAATCATGAAAAATCTCCAGGTTTAAAAAGAGGTGGAGTTTTGAATATAGTAAGAAGAAAAGTAGAATTAAAATGTCCGAGTGAAAAAATTCCAGAAAGTTTAACACTTGATCTTGATGGTATTGACATAGGCGAAAGTTTTAAAATCTCGTCTGTCAAGTTAGAACCAGAGGTTGTTCCTACAATTCAAGGTAGGGACTTTGTCATAGCTACATTAGCAGCTCCTACAGTCATGAAAGAGCCTGAAAAACCTGCAGAAGCTGAGGCAGCTGAAGGAGAAGCAGGAGCAGAGGGAGCTGAAGTATCGGCAGATGGAAATGAAAAACCAGCAGCTGAGGGTGACAAAGCTGCAAAAAAAGAGGGTGATGATAAAAAACCTGCTGAAAAGAAACAGACTGAAGAAAAAAAATAATTATCTAAAATTGAAAATTTTAATTCATTAATTTATGCTTTTATTCGTAGGATTAGGAAATCCAACTCCTGATAGTGAAAACAATAGACATAATGTTGGTTTTAAAATTATAGATTCAATAAATAAAAAGTTTAGTCTCTCAAAGCAAAAACCAAAATTCAAAGGACTTTTAACAACTGGTAATATTGGAGACGAAAAAGTCTATGCAATAAAACCGCTTACATTTATGAATAATTCAGGAATTTGTATAAGAGAATTAATTGAATATTTTAAAATTGATGCTGAGGATGTAATTGTTTTTCATGATGATCTAGATGTAGAATTGGGTAAAATCAAAACCAAATTTGGTGGTTCAAGTGCAGGACACAATGGGATCGCCTCTATTGATAAATTTATAGGTAAGGATTATTCAAGAGTAAGAATAGGCATAGGAAAACCCAAAAACAGTATTGAAGTTGCTGACTATGTATTGCAAAACTTTGATGAGGATGAAACTGTTGAAATTGAAAAAATTTCAAAAGATATTACTGAGTCATTATCTATTCTAGTTGAAAAAAAATTAGATTTATTCTCAAGTACAGTGAATAACAAATAATGAGTTTTAAATGTGGAATTGTTGGGTTGCCAAATGTTGGTAAGTCGACTTTATTTAATGCTTTAACGAATTCCAGTAAGGCCCAAGCAGCAAATTTTCCATTTTGTACAATTGATCCCAACATTGGTGTTGTGCCAGTGCCTGATGAAAGATTAAACAACTTAGCCAAAATATCAAAATCAAAAAAAATTATTAGTACAACTATTTCATTTGTCGATATAGCTGGTTTAGTAAAAGGTGCATCGAAAGGTGAAGGTTTGGGAAATAAATTTCTTTCACATATCCGAGAAGTTGACGCAATTATACATATGATAAGATGTTTTGATTCTGAAGATATACAAAATGTAAATACAACTGTGGATCCAATTAGAGATATAGAGATCATTGAAACTGAAATGAAACTTTCCGATCTTGAGTCTATCCAAAAAAGACTTGAAAAAAATAACAAAAAAAATATCGAAGAAGAACAACTTGAAATTCTTAAAATTTCTCAAGATTTAATAAATAATGATAAAAATATTTTAGAAATAAAAAATAAATTTGATAAAAAACAAATTCATCAGAGCGGCTTATTATCTCTAAAACAAAAAATATTTGTTTGTAATGTTGATGAACAAAGTGTCCAAAAAGGCAATAATTACACTAAAGAATTTATAGAAAAATTTGGAGAGGAAAATACACTAATTATTTCCGCTGATATTGAAAATCAAATAAATACTTTAGATGTTAATGAGAAAAAAAAATACATGGAAATGATAGGTTTAAAAGAGACTGGATTAAATTTATTAATAAAAAAGGGTTATGAAATTCTTGAATTAGATACTTATTTTACCTCCGGACCAGAGGAAACAAGAGCTTGGACAATTCAAAAAAATTGTACTGCACCAAAAGCTGCCGGCGAAATACATACTGATTTCGAAAAAGGGTTTATTAAAGCTGAAGCGGTAAGTTATGACGATTTTTTAAAAAATGATGGATGGCTCAATTCAAAAACAAATGGTAAAATGAGGCTCGAAGGTAAAGATTATATTGTTAAAGATGGCGATGTTTTAAACTTCCGTTTCAACACGTGACCATATCCTTTTCATACTAAAATAAACTAAAACAGTAAGAATGATTAAGTATACAATTGCTTTAAATCCCATTTGGTGTCTGCTTTCTAAATGAGGTTCAGCCGACCACATTAAAAAAGTTGTGACATCTTTAGACATTTGTTCCACTGTCGCCTTCGTCCCATCTGCATACTCTACCAGTCCATCTGACAATTGGTTTGGCATTTTAATCTTATTTCCATACATATATTTGTTATAGTAAACACCATCATCTAATGTAATTCCTAAAGGAGGATCCTCATAACCCTGAAGTAAAGAATATATATAATCTACCCCTCCACCTCTTGCTTTTACCAATACAGACATATCTGGAGGATATGCGCCACCATTGGCTGCCTGTGCAGCTTTAACGTTATCATAAGGCATCACAAATTTATCAGATAATTTTCCTGGTCTTGTAAACATTTCACCATCAGCGTTTGGCCCATCTTTAACTTCAAATGATGCCGCAATTGCTTTTGCTTGCACTTCAGAGAACTCAGGACCACCTTTTTCGGCTAGGTTTCTATAACTTAGGTATTTCATCGAATGACAGGAAGCACACACCTCTGTATAAACTTGATAACCTCTTTGTAAAGCTCCACGGTCAAATTTTCCAAAAGGACCTTTAAAACTCCAATCTGTCTTCAAATACTCTACTTTTTCAGCAGAATTTAATTTTGTGGAAAATCCAATTATTAAAATTATTATTGGTAAAATTCTTAAAAAATTTTTCACTAATTTTCAAATTTATTTTTTTTTGCTAAAGCTAAATTTGGTGATCCACCTAATACTGGGTCGGTTATGCTTAAAGGAACAGGAATAGTTTTTTCTTTAAATCCTAATATTGGTAAAATTACTAAGAAATGAATGAAATAGTACGCTGTTGCCACCCTTGCTATTAACAAGTACAAACCTTCGGCAGGCATGGCACCTACATAACCCAAGATTAAAACATCGGCAACCAATATCCAATAGAATTGTCTATAAAGTGGTCTAAAAACTGCTGATCTTATTTTTGAAGTATCAAGCCATGGTAAAGCTGCTAAAATTAAAATTGCTGACAACATTGCAATAACTCCCAAAAGTTTATCAGGCACGGACCTCAAAATTGCATAAAATGGTAAAAGATACCACTCTGGAACAATATGAGCGGGAGTAACCAAAGGATTTGCCTCAATATAATTATCTGCATGTCCTAAAATATTTGGTGTATAGAAAACAAAAAATGCAAAAACGATCATAAACATTAAAAGAGCAAAACCATCTTTAATAACGATATAAGGATGAAAAGGTACAGTATCTTTTGAGGGTTTTTGTATGTCAATCCCAACTGGATTATTATTTCCAGGGACATGAAGCGCCCAAATATGCAAAACAACAAGGCCTAAAATTAAAAAAGGAATCAAATAGTGAAGCGTAAAAAATCTAGTAAGTGTTGGATTGTCTACAGAATACCCTCCCCAGAGCCATGTTACAATTCCTTCTCCAACTAGAGGGATTGCGCTAAAAAGATTTGTTATAACTGTTGCTCCCCAAAAACTCATTTGTCCCCATGGAAGAACATAGCCTAGAAAGGCTGCAGCCATCATTAAAAGATAAATAATAATACCTATAATCCAAATTATTTCTCGAGGTGCTTTATAAGATCCATAAAACAAAGATCGAAAAATGTGAATATAAACAGCTAAGAAAAACATTGATGCACCATTTGCGTGAATATATCTAATTAACCATCCATAATTAACATTTCTCATTATATGTTCAACACTATCAAAAGCCATATCGGCATGTGCAATGTAATGCATTGCCAAAACTAAACCTGTCACAATTTGTGTAATTAGACAGAAAGTAAGTATCCCACCAAATGTCCACCAATAATTTAAATTTTTTGGTGTTGGATAGTCTGTAAGATGATTTGCCAATGTAAGTAAAGGCAATCTATCATTAAACCATTTTCCAAATTTTGATTTAGGGATGTATTCGTGCTCGCTCATAAATTTTATCCAATTTTAATAGTATTCGAATTAACAAAATTATATTCTGGTATTTCCATATTAGTTGGGGCCGGACCTTTTCTAATCCTGCCCGAAATATCATAATGAGATCCATGACAAGGACAAAACCAGCCATTATAATCTCCTTTCTGATCTAAGGGAACGCACCCTAAGTGTGTGCAGACACCTAACATAACTAACCATTCTGGATTTTTTGCTCTATCCTCATCCTTCTCAGGATGTTTTAATTCCTCCATTTTAACAGTCCTTGCTTCTTGAATTTCTTCTTGAGTTCTTCTTCTTATAAAAACAGGTTTACCTCTCCATAAAACTGTAATTGTCTTTCCAGGACTAACTGAACTTACATCTACTTCGGTGCTAGCTAGTGCTTTAACTGATGCATCAGGATTCATTTGATCAATCATAGGCCAAACTGTGGCACCAACCCCTACAGCTCCAACTGCATATGTGGCAGTGAACAAAAAATCTCTTCTTTTAATCTTATTTTCTGACATTAATTAAAATAATTTAATATACTCAATATTGATTTTTTCTACTTAAATATATGATCTCATATAATATAAATTACTAGATTTACTACTGAAAGAATGACACAGAATTCAACTAATCTCGTCCCGAAAATAGCATTATTTGAACCTGATATTCCTCAAAATACAGCAGCAATTATTAGGATTTGTGCCTGTCTTGGCGCCAAATTGGAGATTATTGAGCCTTGTGGTTTTGTTTTAAGTGATAAAAGATTTAAAAGGGTGGTAATGGATTATATGGATGAAAAAGAAATAAAATTTTACGAGAGCTCAGATCAGTTTTTTAGATTAAAAGAGAATCAAAGGATAATATTAATGACAACTAAAGCATCAGAATCTTATACTTCTTTTAAATTCAAAAAAGATGACACTATTTTATTTGGAAGAGAAAGTGCAGGAGTCCCAGATAAAGTGCACAAATATGCCAAATATAGACTTAAAATTCCGATGAAAAATAATAAACGTTCGTTAAATATAGCTTCATCAGTATCTATTGTTTTGGCAGAAAGTTTAAAACAAGTTAACTTAATCTAGATGGACTTAGAAATAAAAAAAAATTTAACAAGCAATTGGTTCAAAACATTACAAAACATATTTTGTGATGACATCAAAAAACTAGAAAAATATAAAGTTGACTTTGAATCAACTGTCTGGAAAAAAAATGAAAAAAAAGATGAGGGTGGTGGTGAATATAGAATACTTAGAAGTGGAAAAGTATTTGATAAAGTTGGTGTAAACTTCTCAAAAGTTTATGGCAAATTTCCAAAAAAGTTTCAAAAAAATATACCAGGAGCTCAAAAGGATCCAAGATTTTGGGCATCTGGTGTATCGGTAGTGATGCACTTAAAAAATCCATTGATACCAGCAATGCATTTTAATACCAGATATATTTGCACATCACATGATTGGTTTGGAGGAGGAATGGATGTCACCCCTGCAAAGAAAGATATTAACGAAAAAAAAGAATTTCACAAAATTTTAAAAAAAATGTGTGATCGACATAATAAAAGTTATTACCAGAAATACAAAAAATGGTGTGATAAATATTTTTATTTACCTCATCGAAATGAGTCAAGAGGGATTGGAGGTATTTTCTTTGATTACAAGAAAAATAACTTTGAGGAAGATTTTAAATTTGTTAGGGACGTAGGTATTACATTTCAATTAATTTTCAATAAGATTATTAGAAAAAAAATCAAAAAAAAATGGACTCTAAAAGATAAAGAAATGCAGTATATTAAACGTGGAAGATATACGGAATTTAATTTATTGTATGACAGAGGAACAAAATTCGGTTTGCAAACAGGTGGAAATGTCGAAGGAATATTGATGTCATTACCACCAACTGCTAAATGGAAATAATATGGATAAAGAACCGATTACTTTAAATGGATTAAATAAACTTAAAGAGGAATTAACTTTTTTAAAAGAAAAAAAAAGACCCCAGATTGTATCCGCAATAGCTGAGGCTAGATCACACGGAGATTTAAAAGAAAATGCTGAATATCATGCTGCAAAAGAAGAGCAATCTCATAACGAGGGACGAATAAATGAAATTAATGATATAATCAGTAGAGCAAATGTAATAGATGTAACAAAGTTAAACAATGATGGTAAAGTAATTTTCGGTTCTACAGTATTTTTAGAGGATTTAGACAATGGAGATAAAATTAGCTACAAGATTGTGGGAAAAGATGAGGCCGATCTAAAAAAAAAATTAATTTATTTTCAGTCACCGATTAGCAAAGGTTTAATTGGAAAAAACAAAAGTGATTTAGTTGAAATCAAAACTCCTGCTGGAACTAAGAATTTCGAAATAAAAGATGTCAAATATATTTAATTTTTTACTATTTTATCTACCTGTTGTTCAGAAATTCTAAAATTATTTTTAACCCATTCTGTTTCAATTGCTCTGAGTTTTGCTCCTAATTGTTTACCTTCTGGTATTTCATACTTTTTCATTAAAAGTTCTGCACTAACAGGCATTTTAGGTGTTAGCTTATTCTCATAATTTTTAATTAACTTTTTTAAGGAGTTATCTAATTTATTTAATTTTATCATTCTATAATTCAAAATATCTAGAGCTGTATCTTTACCATAATAATAAAAAATTTTGTTCATATTCTCTTCAAGAAATGTTTTTGAATTTATCTTTTCTTTAAAAAACTTATCAATATTTTTAATTCTTTTTTCATCTTTTTTAGAAAAATTAAATTTGTATAAAAAATAATCTGCGTTATCATTTTCATCTATAATCATCAAAGATATTAAAAAAATAGCATCATTATCTCTCAATATATCTTTAAGGTGCGGTTTTAATTTAGAAAAAATTTTGACATTTTTAAGTTCTGGAAAAATTATAAGCAATAAATCCAAACTTTTTTTATCTTTAGACAAATTTTCTAATATATTTATTTTCATCATTTTCCTTAATTCGTCTAACAATCTATCTTTAGACAACTTTGAAACACCTTTTATATTTTTTTTTATTATTCTTAACAGGTCTGGATTATGTTGTTGTTTTGAGTAAATTGAGAAAAATCTTATATATCTTAATATTCTAAGATAATCTTCTTTTATCCTTAAATCAGCATCACCAATAAATTTGACGTATCCATTTTTTAAATCATTTTTTCCATCATAGGGATCAAATAAATTTCCATCACTATCTGAATAAATTGAATTAATTGTAAAATCTCTTCTCGAAGCATCCTCTTTCCAATCTTTCGAGAATTCTACTTCCGCATGTCTACCATCAGAAACTATATCTTTTCTTAAAGACGTAATTTCAAACTTATATTCATTCTCTATTGCAGTTATCGTCCCATGTGCAATTCCACTTTCATAATAATTAATGTTATTTTTTTTTAAAACATCACAAACTTCTATTGGTTTTAAATTTGTAGCTAAATCAATATCGTCAATTTTTTCTTTATTAATAATCTTTCTTATACATCCGCCAACATATCTAACCTCACTTTCTGAAGAATAGTTATTTATTACTTCGAATATTTTTTTGATAGGTGTTCTATCCGTAAGCTCTTTAATATTATTACTTATATTGTGTAAGTTGTTAGATCTCAGAAAAATTTTGTCTAAAAAAGTTCTCATAATTGGCTGGGGCGCTAGGATTCGAACCTAGGATGCAGGTACCAAAAACCCGTGCCTTACCGCTTGGCTACGCCCCAATAATAAAATCGTATAACACAAAAAAATAAAATTTATATAGTTTTTGAAGTTATACACCAGTAATTTTTATGCTTTTTACGAAATTTTATTTTGGCTTTTTCACATCCTTTCTTTGATTTAAAATAAGCAATTAAAGCAGATCCTGAGCCCGTCATTCTTACAAAAAATGAACCAGGTAATTTTTCCAAAAACAATTTGATTTTCTTTAAATTAGCATGTTTTGAGAGCACTATTCGCTCTAATGAATTACTTGATCTTTTTAAATAACTTAAATTGAACATTTTTTTACCAGGATTATGAATTTTTTTCTTATCAATTTTTTTAACTTTTGAATATATTTCTTTAGTAGAGCAACCGAAATTTGGCTTAACTATTAATAGATAAAATTTTTCACAACCAGAAAAATATTTAATCTGATTATTTCCATAAAGAATGGAATTCATCGGATTTAAACCTAAGATAACATCGGAGCCTATTTCGTTTGAAATTTTTATAACATCTTTTTTATTTGATTTTATAATTTTTTTTTTTATAAAAAAATTTAAAATACTTGAGGCGTTCATCGAACCACCTCCAAGTCCTGCTTTACTAGGAATATTTTTTTTTATCTTTATTTTAAACTTTTTATTTTTCAACAATCCTTTTCTTTCCAAGATTTTAAGTAATTTTGAAATTGTATTATCTTTACCTATTTTTTTTGAGAATTGTCCTGTAAAAGAAATCTTATGCTTATTGGAAAATATCTGCTTTATATAAATCTCATCAAAAAGCGAAATAAAAGCGACTATAGTTTCAATTTTATGTAAATATAAATTTTTTTTAATAATATTTAAAGCTAAATTAATTTTAGCGTAAGACTTTATTTTAGATTGAACGATCAAGAACTTTTGAGACCTTGAATTATCTTTAAATTAATTTTTTCAATCATTTCTTTCTCCGTGTTTTCCATTTTAATAACATTTTTCCAAAAATATCTTGCTTGTATTTTTCTATCAAGCATCCATAAAATATCACCATAATGGTCATTAACTATAGGATCGTCAGGCATTAACTCCACAGCCCTTTTTAAAAATTTTTCTGCTTTTTGATAATCGTTAATCAGATAATAGGCCCAACCAATTGAATCAATTATATAAGGATCATCGCTTTCTAATTTGTAGGCTTTTTTTAACATTTCAATTGCGTCATAAATCTTAATGTTTCTTTCAAGCCAAGAATAAGCCAAATAATTAAGAATATATGCATCATCAGGATCAGCTTTTAAAGCATCTAGTAAATCTTTGTCTGCTTTTTCATACTCGCCTAATCTTTCATAGGTTCCTCCTCGCCTGTAAAGAAGATCAGAACTTATTTCAGAGTCATCATTTAAAGTCATAATTAATTTTGAATAAAATTTGATTGCTTCATTATATTTTTTAGAATTTTTATAAAAATTTGCGACATCAAATAATATTTTATTATTTGGTTTAGAAATTTTATTAAATTCTAAAACCATGTGATTCAAAGACTTGGTTTTATTTTTTTGTTTAGATATTATTTGGGACTCTTTTTTAATTCGATACCAATGATAAAAGCTATCTTCTTTCTTAAAGTTTTTTAATGTTTTTAAAGCCTTGTCATACTCTTTATTAGAATATTGATTTTCAGCTACCAAAGATAAATTAAATACAAATTTAGGGTTCATGAAAGTTGAAAGATTCAAATAAAAATTCGATTTTTCAAAATCATTTTCAGATGAATATAGATTTGAAATCAAAAATAAAAATTCACTAATTACATCATTATAATTTTTGCATGAAAAAACACTTAATAATTTTTCTAAATTCTCATTTTCTATCCAGCTTTTACCCTGTGATAATAATAATGTTAAATTAATATAATCATAATTATTTACTATTTTTTTTGCATCATCGACCCTATTATTTTCAATTAAATAGCTAAGGTAAAAAAAAATATATCTTGAATAGTTTGCCTCACTATCATTTATAAGTTCAGAAAAATATGCTTCAGTATTAATATCACCCAAATAACATCTTTGAAATGTTTCCGAGATGATTGATAGCCTACCTAAATTTTTTTTTGTATCTAAAATTTTTTTTTCTTTAAAAACATAGATATATTGTTTTAATGTCTCTAAAATTGCTAAGTTGAATTTATCATCTAAAATATTCTCAGGAATACTATTTAAATTTTGAGTTGCCATATCAAGATTATTCTTTTTTAAGTAGTCTAAAATTAGAATTAAATACGCATCAAAAAAATTTGTATTATCTTTATTTTTATTATTTTTAATAATGCTAACAGCTCTATTAAATCTATTATCTAATATTAAGGAATATACATATTTCTTTAAATATGGTTCGTGTTTACTTGTTAAAATTTTAGAAGAGTCAAAAAAATTTAATGCTTTCGAATTATCTTTATTTTCAAAAGCAACTATACCTGAAAAATACTTTGAAAAATTTTTTGTATCAAAATTATCAAAACTAGAGCTTTTAGAGTACAATGGAGTTTGATAGAATATTAAGATAAATATAATTAATATTATATTTTTATAATTCATAAAACTACTTTATGGCTAAAAAGACCTTAAATCAAAATGCAAAATATACCGAACAATTGATAGACCTTATAGAGCCTGATTTTAATTATAGTAATAAACCGTCAAATAGATTTAAAACTGAAGAAAATGATAATGAAAATAATTATCAAAATAAAATGGAAAAATTGTCAAAACTTAAAAAAGAAATTAATTCAATTGAAAATTGTAATTTAAAAGATAACTCAAAAAATCTGATATTTGGTGATGGCAATATTAAAAGTCCAATTATGATAATTGGTGAAACGCCTGGGGAGGCTGAAGAAAACTGCGGATTTTCATTTCAAGGGGAAGTCGGCCCGTTACTCAAAAAAATGCTTTTGGCAATAAATTTGGATGTTAACAAGATATATAAAACTTACTCAATTAATTTTAGAACACCAGAGAATAGAAAACCTACTACAAAAGAAATTAAGCGCTACTCCCCCTTTTTAAAAGATCATGTTTCAATTATAGATCCAAAAATTATTATTTTAATGGGAAGTACAGCAATGGAGTCAATAACAAGCTCAAATAACAAAATTTCAGTTGAAAGAGGAAAGTGGAAAGAAATTATCTTAAAAAATAAATCATATCCTCTAATGATTACTTATAGTCCTTCTTATTTGCTTAGATATCCCGAAAATAAAAAATACTCCTGGGAAGATTTAAAAAAAATCAAAAAGAAAATTCAGGAACTAAATATTAATGTATAATGCGAGTTGTTGCTGGAGTTGACGAAGTTGGAAGAGGCAGCTTGATTGGGCCAGTTTTTGCAGCTGCAGTAATTCTTGATAGAAATATTAATAGAAAATTATTAAAAGACTCAAAAAGTTTATCAAAGACTAAAAGAGAAATTTTATCAAAATACATCAAAAAAAACTCGGTCTGGGCAATAGGGAGAGCCTCGGTAAAAGAAATTGAAAGATTAAATATTTTAAATGCAAGTCTTTTAGCGATGACTAGAGCCTTAAAAAAACTAAAAAAAAAACCAAAATTTGTGTTTGTGGATGGAAATAGGTCTCCAAAAATAAAAAATTTAAAATTTAAAGCGATCATTAAGGGTGATGAAAAAATTCGCTCAATTTCTGCTGCATCAATTATTGCTAAAGTTGCACGTGATAAAATGATAACCACCTTAGGAAAAAAATTTGAAGGTTACTACTGGCATAAGAATTATGGTTATGGAACGAAACAACACTTAAAAGCTATCAAAACTCTTGGAGTTACATCTCATCATAGGAAAAATTTTTCACCAATTAACAAGGTTAAATTAGTTTCACGTAGAAACACAACATCTTGTTGTCTTAAAAAGACTTAATACAAAACGAATCTAAATAATTCAATCGTAGGTTGACCAAAGAATCTTTTTAAAGTCTAATTTGTTTTTATAAAATGAATCTGAACTTTAAAAATAAGTTAGTTAACGGAGATAGTTTAAAAGAACTAAGAAAAATTCCTGATGAAACTGTTGATTTAATTTTTGCCGATCCTCCTTACAACCTTCAATTAAAGAATACACTAACAAGGCCAGATAGCTCGAGGGTAAGTGCAGTAAATGAAAAATGGGACCAATTTGAAAATTTCAAAAAGTATGATGATTTTACTTATCTATGGCTAGATGAATGTAAAAGAATTTTAAAAAAAAATGGAGCCATTTGGGTAATAGGTAGTTATCACAATATCTTTAGAGTTGGAACAGCAATTCAAAATTTAGGATTTTGGATTTTGAACGATGTCATTTGGAATAAAAAAAATCCTATGCCAAATTTTAGGGGAACACGTTTTACTAATGCTCATGAAACGCTGATTTGGGCATCAAAATCCGAGAAATCAAAGTATACTTTTAACTACCAATCTTTAAAATGTTTGAATGACGATCTTCAAATGAGGTCTAACTGGGAATTGCCAATTTGTAGTGGCTCAGAGCGACTTAAAAAGAATGGAAAAAAAGTACATTCAACCCAAAAACCAGAATCTCTTCTTCACAGAATTCTATTAGCTACTTCGAATAAAAACGATCTAGTTTTAGACCCGTTTTTAGGCTCTGGAACAACAGCAGCAGTTGCAAAAAAATTAGGTAGAAATTTTTACGGAATTGAAAAAGAAAAGATCTATTTTAAAGCTGCCGAACAAAGATTAAAAAAAACAAAACCTATAGAAGATGATTATTTAGATACTCTACAGAACGGTAGATCTAAACCGAGAATACCTTTTGGTTCATTAGTTGAGTTGGGTATAATTAAACCAGGTACTACTATTTTTGATAATAAAAAGAGAATTAATGCAAAAATTATGGCCGATGGCAGTATTAAACATGATCAAACTGAGGGTTCAATTCACAAAGTTGCTGCTACAATACTTGGAGCTGAAAGCTGTAATGGGTGGACTTTTTGGCACTATTACCTAGATGGTCAAATTGTGCCAATCGATCATTTAAGACAAAGATTAGTTTCTAATAATTAATTGTCATATATTTTTCCTAAATAACTATCTAAAAATTTTCTATTTTTGACCAGTCTTTTTAAAAAAATATCTCTAAAAAATACAGTTAAAGGACTTGATAAATGAAATGCAAATTGGTTGATTTTTGATCTATTATTCACCATTTTGGTTTTAATCATCCTATTTTTAAAAAAAACACTCCCTGCATCATTCTCTATACTCTTGAATAGCTCATAGGCGCCTTCTATGGACTGAGATGCTCCTTGCGCAAATGAAGGTTGAAAAGCAAAAAAAGCATCTCCTATGAAATGAATATTTTTATTTTCAGTCTTAAAAAAATCACTACTAACAAATACTGGAAATATCTTTAACTCTTTAATATCTTCAAAAAAAGCTTTGTTTTCGTCTGGAACATTTTCTAAAACTTTTTTAATGAAAGAACTTTCACTGAATAAAGAATAATTTCTTTGTTCCTCCAGGGTAAGTTTATATCTTAAAATAGCTATAAAATTTAAATCTCCTTTTTGAGAAACCGGGTAAATCACCTGATGAAAATTAGGACCTAAAAATAAAGAAATATTTTTAGAATCGATTTTTTTAGAATTTGGTATCATTCCTCTTATTGCTAAATTGTTGTTATATTTTGGTTGAATTAAATTTTTTGAAATAAGACTTTTACTTTTTGAAAAAACTCCATCAGAAATAATTAAATAATCACATTCGCAATTTTCTCTATTTTCAAAAGTAAGCCTAATTATATTATTTTCTTGATCTATCTTAGAAACACTATGATTAAGTTTTATTAGACTTTCTACATTCTTATTCAAAAATTTAACCAAATCAGACCTTTTTAAAGTAGTGTACTTACATTCTTTTGAATTAAAATCAGCAATATCTAAATCACATATCTTGTCTAAACCTTTACTTGAATAAAAAATAACTTTTTTTGGATTAAACTTTTTGTCATTTTCAAATTTACTAAATTCAATTTGATTTAAAAGTTTAACACTATTTACAGATAATTGAATTCCATACCCCTCCTCTAAATTTATAGAATTATTTTTTTCATAAATTGTTATTTGATAATTTGAATTTTTTTTAAATAAATTCGCAATAAATAATCCTGAAATACCAGCTCCAATAATAGCAATTTTTTTCATTAATTTTTTTCTAAATATTTAACAACTTTTTTTGTAAATGATGGCAACATGTAACTATCTAGTTTTTTTCTGTCTATCCAATGAGATGAGGAAAATTTTGGATTAAATTTTGAATATTGAATCTTTATATTCATATTCATATTTGACATTTTAAAATTTAAATTTTCACTAAAATTTTTTGGATTTGAAAGTTCATCCATAGGAAAAATTGATAAATTTTTTAAAAAATTAAATTTAGTATTTTTGATTAATAAATAATTTTGTTTTTTTTTATATACTTTTAAAATGAAATACTTTTCAATATTTTTCTTTTTACTTTTAATTAAATCAAAGTCATTTTTTTTATTAGATTTACATTTTTTAGAAATTGGACATTCATTGCAGATTGGATTTCTAGGTTTGCAAATTAAAGCACCCAATTCCATTAGAGCTTGTGCATAATCACTAGATCTCAAAGATTTTCCAAATATATTTTTTTTTTTTATAAGATTATTTTTCTGAGTTTCTTTATCTTTTTTTAAATAGAGGTATCTTTTTAAAACTCTTTCAATATTTCCGTCCAATGGAATATATGGTTTATTAAATACAATAGCTAAAATTGCACTTGCAGTGTAATCTCCTACCCCTGGAAGTCTAATTAAATCATCAAAATTGTTTGGCAAATTTCCTTTAAAATTTTTGATAATAACTTCAGCAGTTTTTTTTAGATTTCTAGCTCTAGAATAGTATCCAAGACCCTCCCAAAGTTTTATCAATTTTTTATTTTTAACTCTTGCAAGTGAATTAAAGTTTGGAATAAACTTTATAAATCTTTTAAAATAAGGAATTACCGTTGCAACCTGTGTTTGTTGTAACATAAATTCACTTACCAAAGTGTAATATTGCTTTTTTTTGAAAGAAACATTTTTTCGCCATGGTAATGACCTCTTATTTAAGTCATACCAATTAAGAATTTTTTTTGTTACTAATTGTTCTTTTGTATGCATTATAAAAAATATACTAAGCAGAGAAATAGAAGCATTCAAGGGCTAAGATCCTTCAAAGACACTTTGCCAAAGAATGTTAAAAAAGTTATTAATAAAAAAGGACATATTTATTCTGAAACTCTTAATAATTGGAAATATATAGTTGGAGAAGAATTATTTAAAATTTGTTACCCAAAGTCATTTAAAAATTCAAATAGATTCGGAGTTAGTACTTTGTCGATAATGGTTAAAAGGGGTCACGAAATCGATATGGAATACTCAAAAAAAGAAATCATCGATAAGATGAATAGCTTCTTTGGATATTTGGTAGTCGAAAAACTTAAATTTATTTGTTTTCAAAGTGAAAATGAAAATACCTCAGAAAGATATAATCAAACAATCAATGTGACAAAAAACAAATACCAAAAAAAATTAAGTAAAGTTAAAAATGATAAAATCAGAAAATCACTGATTGAGTTAACAAAAGTATTTAAAGAAAAATGAAAAAAAAATTGTTTGTATTATTATTGTTTTTTATTTCAATTTCCAGCTCATATGCTGAAATAAAAAGAATAATTTCAGGAAACGAAAATGCAAAAATTACAATAGTTGTATATGAATCACTTACTTGTAGCCATTGTGCTGATTTTCATGCTGAAGTTTATCCTCTTTTAAAAAAAGAATATTTAGATACTGGGATAGTAAAAATAGAATTTAGACATTTTCCTTTAGATGTGGCTGCTTTTAATGCTTCAAAAATCGCACAATGTGATGAAGATCAAAGCTTAGAAATTTTGGAGAGTTTATATTCAAATCAACAAGAGTGGATTAAAGGAAACACCGTTGAGCAAATTAACAAAAGCCTAAAAAAATTTATTGATAAAGAAGGTTTCAAATTAGATTTCGAAAAATGTTTAAATGATAAAGAAGTAGAAGATTTCATTTTAAATGATCGAATCGAAGGTACAAAAAAATTTAAGGTAAATGCTACTCCTACGGTAATAATTAATAACAAAAAGTTTGAAAAATCCTTAAATTATAAAAATTTGAAAAAATCTCTAGAAAAACTGATATAATTTCTTAATGGAGTTTAAAAAAATCCAACTTAATGGATTTAAATCATTTGCTGATAAAACCAATTTCTTAATAGAAGATGGATTAACAGGAATAGTTGGTCCAAACGGTTGTGGTAAATCAAATATTGTAGAGTCGTTAAGATGGGTGATGGGAGAAACATCTGCCAAAAGTATGAGAGGCTCTGGGATGGAGGATGTTATATTTTCTGGCACATCTAATAAAGCTTCTAAAAATATAGCAGAAGTCTCTGTATATGTTGCAAATATCGATAATCAGGGTCTGGTCCAATTTAAAGATCTTGATGAAATAATTATCAGAAGAAAAATAGAAAAAGATAAGGGCTCTAAATTTTACATGAACGATAAAGAAGTTAGAGCAAGAGATGCTCAAATGTTCTTTGCAGATTTATCTACGGGGGCTCATTCTCCGTCAATGATCAGTCAAGGCCGTATAGGTAACCTAGTTACAGCGAAACCAACTGATAGAAGAGCAATATTAGAGGAAGCAGCGGGTATCTCAGGCTTACATGTTAGAAGGCATGAAGCAGAGTTAAGATTAAGTGCAGCAGAAAATAATTTAAAAAGGGCAGATGAGTTAAGAAGGCAACAAGAAAAACAATTAGCTAACCTTCAAAAACAAGCAGAGGAAGCAACAAAATATAAAAATATATCTGATGAAATAAAAAAAATAGAAGCAGGTTTGTATTATCTAAAATTAATAGAAATAGATAAAGAAATTACAATAGAAAATGAGATCAATTCTGAGGCTGAGGGAGAGGTAAGTGGATTTAATGAAAAAATTGCTGAACTTGAAAATTTCATCAAAGCAGAAACTGATAAAGTTGCTCCATTGAGAGAAAAAAATATTGAAAATTTATCAAAAATTCAAAGATTAAATCTTGACCTTCAAAATCTTGATGAAGAGAATACAAGAATTCAAGATGAAATAGAAAATATTAAAAAATCTCTTCAAACATTTGATGACGACATCGATAGGGAGAAAGGAATTGTAATTGATGCAAACTCAAACGAAAAAAGACTAAAGGAAGAAAAAAATGAACTTATTGAAATAGACTCTAAGTATTATGAAACTGAAAAACAATCTAAAGGAGATTTAGAAAAATCAAAGAACAAACTGGAAATTGAGATTAATAAAATTAAAGAATTAATAAATCTGGAAAAAAATGAGGAGGCTATTACTGCTTTAGATAATTACAAAATAATTATTGAAGAATATGCAGAGAATTTTAGTCAAAATCAAAATATTAAAAAGGAATCTATAAAGAGAAGTGAAAGAATTAATATAATAGAAAAAGAAATAGAAAGTTGGAAAAAATTGTTATCAAATTCAGAAAAAATGGTAAATGAATTAAGTCAAAGAAAGAATAAATTGAATTTACAGTTAGAAAATTTAAATAATCAACCCAAATTGCAAGCTGAAAAAAAAGGGCAAATTTCTGAAGGTCTAAGAATCTCTGAGGAAGAAAAAGATCTAAATGAGTCCGTTATTTATTCAACAGATGAAAAAATTAAAAATTTAAGGAATCAACTAAATGAGATTCAGGAACAATCAATTCAAATTAGAGAAAGGAAAGCAAGCTCTGGGGCAACAATAGAGGGTTTGAAAAAACGAAAAAATGATTTAATTGAAAGAATAGAGTCTGAATTAAGTTTAAATGAAAATAATATTTTAGAAAATTCAAATTTATTTGGTAAGGAAGAGCTTCCTGATGCAGTCATTCAAGAGGATTTGTTAGATAAAAAAAAACAAGAGCGAGAAAGATTAGGGTCTGTGAATTTAAAAGCAGATGAAGAAACCAATAAATATGAAACTGAAATAAAAAAGATGGAAAAAGATAGAGCTGATTTAGTGACAGCAATAATCAAATTAAAAGAGAGTATCAATGAATTAAATCAAAAAGGAAGAGAGAGATTGATTGAAGCTTTTGATAAAGTGGATAGAAAATTTAATGAAGTATATACAAAACTTTTTAATGGTGGTAGCGCTAAACTTGAATTAGTAGACTCTGATGACCCTCTCGAAGCAGGTTTGGAGATGTTAGTAAGCCCTCCAGGTAAAAGACTGCAGTCTATAACTTTATTGTCAGGTGGTGAGCAAGCTTTGACCGCACTCTCACTAATTTTTGCAGTTTTTTTAACAAACCCTTCTCCAATCTGTGTGCTTGATGAGGTGGATGCTCCATTAGATGATGCTAATGTTACAAGATTCTGCAATCTCTTAGAGGAGCTTACAAAAATTACAAATACTAAATTTATAATTGTTACTCATCATGCATTAACAATGTCTAAAATGAATAGACTTTACGGAGTATCAATGCCAGAAAAAGGAATAAGCCAGCTAGTTGCTGTCGATCTACAAAAAGCAGAAAGCATGGTTGCATAAAGAATATAATCAATGGCTAAAGATCAATTTAAAACTCGCTTAGAGATTGCAAAGAAAAAGGCCTTAAGAAGAGATTTAAACAACAAAAAACAAAATCCATCTCCAATTGGCAGTGCTTTTAAGCTAAGTACTGAACTTGTTTCGGCTGTGGCAGTAGGGACAATTATTGGGTTTATTTTAGACAAGACCTTTGATACTAAACCATGGTTAATTTTAATATTTTTTTTTGTAGGTGTAATTGCTGGTATCACCAATGTGATTAAATCTGCAAAAAATATGCAAAAATAGATTAATTTTTATGGCAGCAAATCCAATGACACAATTCGAAGTTTACAGAATTGGTCCTGAAATCAAAATAGGTAGTTTTGATATTTCATTTACAAATGCGAGTTTGTTTATGGTTATAAGTTCCTTAGCAATTTTGATAATTTTTAATCTAGGTTCTAAAAAAAATTCAATGCTTCCAAATAAAATTCAACTACTCGCAGAATTAAGTTATTCTTTTGTCTCAAAAATGATTAGTGATACGGCAGGATCTAAAGCAAAACCTTACTTTTCATTTATTTTTTCATTATTTATGTTTGTTCTTTTCTGTAACATGTTTGGAATGATACCGTATACTTTTACTGTCACAAGTCACATAATTGTAACTTTTGTTTTAGCAGCATTTATCTTTATTGGAGTAACAATTATAGGATTTATAAAACATGGGTTTGGTTATTTGAAACTGTTTGTACCTAGTGGGGTTCCTGTAATACTTCTTCCCTTAATAGTTATTATTGAAATAATATCTTACCTTAGTCGACCTATAAGTTTATCTGTTAGACTTTTTGCCAATATGATGGCAGGTCACACTATGATGAAAGTTTTCGGAGGCTTTGTAATAAGTCTCGGAATAGTAGGTGGATGGCTTCCACTTAGTTTTTCGGTTGCTTTAACTGGTTTGGAGATCTTAGTTGCTTTTCTTCAAGCTTATGTTTTTGCGATCTTAACCTGCATCTATTTAAATGATGCATTAAATTTACACCATTAATTAACATAGGAGGATATAATGGAATTAGAAGCAGCAAAAATGATTGGAGCGGGTTTAGCGGCCATAGCTCTTGCAGGAGCCGGAGTTGGAATCGGAATAATTTTTGGAAATTATTTATCAGGTGCAATGAGGAATCCATCTGCAGCACAAAAACAATTTCCTAACTTGCTTTTAGGGTTTGCGCTTGCGGAAGCAACAGGATTATTTGGGTTAGTGGTTGCGCTAATTATTCTTTTCGCTTTTTAAATTGATGTTTAAAAAAACATTTTTTCAATCAATTTTTTTAAATTTCTTTTTTACAAAAGAAATATTAGCTGCTGAGAGCGAAGGTATGCCTCAATTAAATCCCGAGTTTTGGGTTTCTCAAATATTTTGGCTGACACTTACCTTTGGAATTTTATATCTAGTTTTATCAAAACTTATATTACCAAAAATAAGTTCAAATTTAGAATTAAGGAAATCTCAAATACAAGAAAATATTGAGGCTGCAGATAAACAAAGAGAAGACAGTGAAAAAAAATTGAAAGAATTTGAGGAAATAATTTTGAAAAATAAGCTAGAGGCCAAAAATATATTTAAATTATCTCGAGAGAAAGCTCTTAAAGATATAAATTCTAAAAGAGAGATCTTGGAAAAACAGATCGACGATGAACTTAAGAAAGCAGAGCAGGAAATAAATGAATTGAAAAAAACTGCACCTGAAAAAATTAATAAGATCGCGATTGAGACATCCTCAGAAATTCTGAAAAACTTAATTGGTGCAGAAGTAAACAGCAGTAGTATTTCAGCAATAGTTGAGGATCTTTATAAAAAACATGGAACCAAATATTATGGAAATTGATTCAACATTTTGGGTAGCGGTTTCATTCTTTTTATTTTTTATAGGACTTATATACTTAAAAGTGCCTCAGAAAATTAATTCATTATTAAATAAACTTATTTTAGATATTAAAAATGAAATAGATGAAAGTGAAAAACTAAGAACTGAAGCAAAGTTGTTGTTAGAAAATGCACAAAAAAAACTAGATACTGCTCAATCTACAAGTAATGAGATTTTAGATCAGGCAAAAAAAGACAGTGACAGATTAATAATTGAATTAAATGATAAATTTCATAAGTCATCTGAAATTAAAAAAAATTCTGCCGAAAGTAAAATTAGACAAATGAAGGACACTGCAATAAAAGATATTAAAAATGCATCAATTAAAATTGCAATTGAATCTGTTAAAAGGATTATCACTACATCTGTTGATAAATCTAAACTTGATGCTTTGTTTCAAAAAAACTTAGATGAAACTAATGAAGAGTTAAAAAAAAATAACTCATAATTCTCTTACAATTTTTTTAAAAAAACTATAAATTATCACAATGAATTCTGTTGTAATCGGCTCAGGTTTTGGAGGTATAGCTGCTGCTTTACGTCTCAAAGCAAAAGGGCATAATGTTACATTAGTCGAGAAACATCATGATCTTGGTGGAAGAGCCAGGGTGTTTAAAAAAAATGGTTTTATTTATGATGGTGGACCGACTGTCATTACCGCCCCTTACTTAATCAACGAATTATTTGAATTATTTGAAAAAGATCCCAAAAATTACATAAAACTTTCTCCTCTAAAAATTTGGTATCAATTTATATTTGAGGACAAAACTAAATTTAATTATTCGGGTGATGAAGATGAGATGAAGAAACAAATTGAAAAAATAAATAAAAATGATGTAGAAGGTTATGAAAAGTTAGTAAATTTTACCAAAAAAATATTTGATAAAGGTTTTACTGAACTTGCTGATGTCCCATTTAATAGACCATTGGTAATGATGCTTCAATTGCCAGCTTTGCTAAAACTCAAAAGTTATAAATCTGTTTACTCTTTAGTCTCCTCATATATAAAAAATGAAAAATTAAGGAGAATGCTTAGTATGCACCCATTATTAGTTGGGGGGAATCCTTTTACTACAACTTCAATTTATGGATTAATCTTATACTTAGAAAAAAAGTGGGGTATTCATTACTCAATGGGTGGAACAGGAAATATAATCAAAGGTTTTGAAAAATTAATGGATGAAGTTGGAGTTAAAATAATCAAAGGTCACGAAGTTACTAAGATCGTTTCAAACAAAAAAAAAATTACTGGTGTCCAGTTAGATGATCAAACAATAATACAGTCTAACAATGTAATTTGTAACGCAGATCCTCCTGCTGTTTATGAGAAAATGTTGAATGGGAATACCAGTAATTCATTTCTTTTTAAGTGGAAAAAAAATCGAATGGAATATTCAATGGGATTATTTGTTTATTACTTTGGTACAAAAAAAAAATACGAGAATGTTGAGCACCATACTATTAAGTTTGGAAATAAATATAAAGAGCACCTAGATGACATTTTCAATAATAAAAAGTTGAATGATGATATTAGTTATTATCTTCACAGACCATCTGCAACCGATAAAACTATGGCACCCGAAGGTAATGATACCTTTTATGTTTTAGTCCCAGTGCCTAATAATCAATCAAAAATTGACTGGTCTGTTGAGGGAGAAAAAATGAAAAATTTAGTTATTGATAAAATGCAAAAAGATTTAATGCCAGATCTTAAAGATAACATTGTGGAGGATTTTTATTTGACACCTGATTATTTTGAAAGAGATTTAAATACAAAATATGGTTCAGGTTTTTCAATCCAACCAAAATTTTCTCAATCTGCATATTTTAGATTCCATAATAAGTCTGAGATTTATAAAGGGCTTTATTTTGTTGGTGCAGGGACCCATCCTGGAGCAGGTGTACCTGGTGTGCTTTCATCAGCAAAAGTGTTAGAAAAGATTTTATGATGTCTGATAAAAATTACTTATCAGTTTATGCAAAATCTTTTAATTGGGCAGGTTTTTTTTTACCAAAAAAAACATATAAGAAATGTTCTGCATTATATGATTTTTGTAGAGTGGCTGACAATATTGCAGATGATGAAGAAAAATTGGAAGTCAAAAAAATTAAGTTCAATCAATTTAAAGAAGATTTCGTTCAAAAGAATTTTGATAATTCAATTGTTAAAAATATGTGGGATCTTATTGATGAATTTAATATTTCAGTAAAAATTATCGAAGATTTATTAGATGGTATAAGTTCAGACATAAAAGATAGGGTGACATTAAATTCAAAAAAAGATTTATTAATTTATTCTTACAGAGTCGCTGGAACTGTTGGCCTAATGATGGCAAAGATTTTAAAAGTTAATAAAAAAAGCTCACTCAAGTCAGCTATTGATCTTGGTATCGCAATGCAACTTACAAATATATCAAGAGATGTGATTGAAGATTCAAAAATAAATAGATTTTATATAAATAAAAATTTTGAAGAAATTACATCAACTATAGATCTTGCGGATACCTTTTATAAAAATTCCTTTTATTCTATAAAAGACATTCCAATAAGTTTTAGATTTTCAATTTTAGTCGCTAGAAGGATCTACCGAAAAATTGGCTATAATATTCTGAATAAAAAAACATTTGAAAATTATGAAAATTCAGGAAAAATTTTCGTATCTAATATTGAAAAAAGTATCGAGACTATTTTAGCAATTTTTGATCTTATAAAGTTATTTTTATCAAGTACTAAAGAAGATCAGATACATCATGATCATTTTTTAATTAATGAGGAAATAAATTTAGATGAAAGAATTTGACTATGTCATTATTGGTGGAGGTTGCGCTGGTTTATCTTTAGCATATGAATTAGAAATTCATGAAAAGCTTAAAGATAAAACTTTGGCCATCATAGAGCCAAGAGATGAATACAAAAGAGATAAAACTTGGTCTTTTTGGAAAGTAATATCTCACAACTTCGATGATTGTGTTAAAAAAAATTGGGAAAATTTTTCAATTAATATTCCAAAAAAAACTAACTATTTACAATGTAAAAGCTTTCCATATCAAAGTATTGACAGTGGTTTATTCTATGAAAAAATTAATAAAAAACTAAATGAAAATAAAAATATTTCATACTTTAAAGATGTAAGTCAAATTAATTTAAAAAATTCTTTTATTTTCAATAGTGTACCATACATTAAAAAAGATTATCGAAATCTTTGGCAACATTTTTGTGGAGTAGAAATTGAAACTAAAAATAATTTTTTTGATGATGAAATTTTTAATCTTATGGATTTTGATTGTGACCAAAGAGAAAGTGTTCATTTTTTTTATACTCTACCCTACTCAAAAAACACTGCTTTAATCGAAACAACCTGGTTGTCTAAAATAAATGATAATTCACAAAAAGATTATGACAAACAAATAAAAGATTATATTGAAAATCATTTAAATTTGAGAGATTACAAAATACTTTATAAAGAGGAAGGTGCTATACCTTTATTTTATCCAATCAATAAAAACGAAAAAAATAAAATAAATATTGGAACTGCTGGTGGTATGACCAGATTAAGCACGGGTTATACTTTTTTAAATATTCAAGATCACAGTAAATATATTAGAGAAAATATTGAAAATATATCTAATGTTAAAAAATACAAAATAAGTCACAAATATCATTTTTTAGATGAAATATTTTTAAGAGTCCTTGAAAAACATCCAGAAAAAATGCCCAATATATTCTTTGAAATGTTTAAGGCTTCACCCAAGACAATTATAAAATTTTTGTCTAATAAGAGCAATTTTTTGGAGGATTTATCTATTATTTCAAGAATGCCAAAATTGACTTTTATTAAAGCATTGTTTTATTAGAGGAGACTAAAATGAATAACAGATTAAAAAAAATAAATTTCAATCATTCTTTCATTTTTTTTTTATTTTGTAACATATTCTCATTAATAGCTTTTAAGATTAAACCTTTTACAATTTCACCTTTTATCTGTTTATTATTAATTTTAAGTATCGGTATATCTCATGGATCACTTGATAATGTTAAAGGAAGAAAACTTTTTCAAATTTTAGAAATCGATAATTTTTATGTTTTTTACTTAGCATATATTTTAATAGCTCTAATAATTATAATTTTATGGATATTCATACCACCTGTTTCTTTAATGATTTTTTTAGTTGTTGCCTCATATCATTTTGGAAAAGAAGATACTCAATTTTTAATAATTAAAAACTCTTACTACAACCAATTTTTATTTTTCTTAAAAGGTTCTTTAATAATTATTGCACCAGTATATTTCCATTTCGATGAAACAATATCAATATTTAGATTGCTTTTTATAGAAAATGAAAATTTCTATAATTTTTTAGATTTGATAGAATCTAAAAGGCTGTTATTATATTGTATAATTCTGTCAACTTTAGCAAATATTTTACTATTTATAAAAAATTTTGAATTAAAGAAATTCACGATATTTTTAGATTATTTTTCAATTCTAATAATAAATTATTATTTTTCTCCATTAGTGGCTTTTACAATTTATTTCTGCTTTTTACATTCTATAAGACACATTATCTCATTAATATTTGAATTAGACAGTAATAACATTGGTAATGGATCTAAAATTTTTTTAAAAAAAGCTTTGCCTCTAACAATTATTACAGCTATTTTTTGTATAATTGCCCTTTATTTACTAAATAATACTTACAATTTTGACAGTGCAATTTTTAAAATTATATTTATAGGTTTGGCGTCTTTGACCTTTCCACATATATTGCTTGAGTATTTAGTTGAAAAAAATGAAAAATAAACATTTAAAAATATTACTTTCTGCACCAAGAGGCTTTTGCGCAGGTGTTGAGAGAGCTATAGAAATTGTAGAAAAATCAATTAAAAAATTTGGTGCCCCGATTTATGTTCGTCATGAAATTGTACATAATAAATATGTAGTCGACGATTTAAAAAATAAGGGTGCAATCTTTGTTGAGGAGCTTGAAGAGATAGAAGACAGAACTAGACCAGTTATTTTTTCAGCGCATGGTGTCCCGAAAAAAATACCAGAAGATGCTAAAAACTATAACATGACTTATGTAGATGCCACATGTCCATTAGTATCCAAGGTACATAGAGAAGCTGAAAATTTACATAAAGCTGGGTATCATTTAATTTTGATAGGACATCGAAATCATCCTGAGGTTATTGGTACCATGGGTCAATTACCAAAAGGATCAATTGATCTTGTTCAAAATGAGGATGAGGCCAAGAAATATAAGCCACAAAACAACAAAAAAATTTCATATGTAACTCAAACAACTCTATCAGTAGATGACACAAAAGATATAATTCAGATTTTAAAAAATAGATTTCCTAATATTAAAGAACCAATGAAAGAAGATATTTGTTACGCTACAACAAATAGACAAATGGCTGTCAAAAATATTGCAAAAAAATGTGATTTATTTTTTGTAATTGGTAGTAGAAATTCGTCTAATTCAGTTAGATTGGTCGAAGTTGCAAAAAAGTCTGGCTGCTCTAACTCACTATTAATTCATTCACAAAGTGAAATACCATTCGATTTAATTAAAGACTCAAATATAATTGGAATTTCCTCTGGAGCTTCCGCACCAGAAATTTTGGTCAATAATTTTATAGATGAGCTAAAAAATAAATTTACAGTCAGTATAGATGAAGTAGAGATAATTAAAGAAAATGTTATTTTCAAAGCACCGAAAAAATTAAACTAAAATGGCTGTTTATACGAAAATAAATAAAAAAGACATTTCTTATATTAATAGAAAATTTGATATAGAAAAAATTTTAGAATTTAAAGGTATAAAACAAGGAATTGAAAATACAAACTATTTACTAAAATCAAAGAATAAAAAATTTATACTAACAATTTTTGAAAAAAGAGTATCAAAAAAAGAATTGCCTTTTTTTATGAATTTGATGGATAAATTGAATAAATCAGAAATAAATTGCCCAAAGCCACAAACAAAAAAAGATGGTGGGTATTTAATTAATTTAAAAAATAAAGCTGCATGCATAGTTTCCTTTCTCAATGGAAAAGATAAAAAAACACTTAATTTTAAAAACTGTTATGACATTGGCAAAATGATTGCTGAAATGCACCAATCTACAAAAAAAATTAATCTTACTAGGAAAAACTCTATGGGTGTTAGAAATCTAAATCCATTGCTGAAAAGTATAAAATTTAAGTCAAAAAAATTTACTAATGTAGAAAAATTTTTAAAAAATAATTTTAAAGATATTAAAACGAAATGGCCTAAAAATTTACCGAACGGCGTAATTCATGGAGATTTGTTTATCGATAATATCTTTTTTAAAAATAATAGATTGTCAGGGGTAATCGATTTTTATTTTGCAGCTAATGACTATTTTATGTATGAAATCGCAATTTGTGTAAATGCACTATGTTTTGATAAAAAAAAATCAAAGTTTGTGATGAACAAAAAGAAAGTCAAAAATTTAATAAAAGGTTATGAAAAAATTAGGAAAATCTCAGTTAAAGAAAGGAAATCATTAAATATTTTATGTCGTGGTGCTGCAATTAGATATTTTATGACTAGACTTTATGACTATTCAAATACTCCTAAGACAGCATTAATTAAAATAAAAGATCCAAGAGAATATTATCAAAAGCTTGTAATACACAATAAATTAAGAACTTATAAAGATTATTTGAATTAATGATTAAAATATACACTGATGGTTCATGCATTGGCAACCCGGGTCAAGGTGGATGGGCAGCAATAATATTAGATGAGGGGAAAAAAACTGAAATAAAAGGAAGTAAAAAAGATACTACAAATAATCAAATGGAATTATTAGCGCCTATAGAGGCGCTTAAAAAGATTCCAAAAGGAAGCAAAGTTCAAATTTTTACTGACTCTAAATATGTTAAGTCTGGAATAACAGAGTGGATACACAATTGGAAAAAAAATGGATGGAAAACTACAAATAAAAAAGAGGTGAGTAATAAACAACTTTGGACAGAATTGGACCAACTAAATAGTGAATTTGAAATAAGTTGGAACTGGGTAAAAGCGCATTCAACAGATAAATTAAATAATGAAGTGGATTTACTTGCTAGAGATGCTGCAAATTTATAGTAGATTGTTCAATAAGTTTTCTGCAGAAGTTAAGCCGCATTCTTTAGTCTCTTCTTCCTCATGAATTTTAATAACTGTAAAATTTTCAATAACCATCAAATAACGATTTGATCTAATTCCCATTCCTTTTGTATTTCTATCAACTTCTGCACCAATTGCTTTCGTAAATACTAAATATGGGTCAGATAACATTTTAATTTTATCTCCAGTATTATTAATCTCTCCCCAGCCATTCATTACATAAGGGTCATTGACTGATAAACAAAATATATTTTCTATTCCTTTTGCTTTGATTTTATCTGCATTTGCTACAAAACCTGGTAAGTGAAGTTTGGAGCAAGTTGATGTAAATGCTCCAGGTAAACCAAACAAAACAATTTTTCCATTACCTATGATTTCTCTTAAATTACTTTTTTGAGGCTCTCCATCAATAAGTTGAAAAATCTCTGTATTTGGAAGTTGATCTTTTATTTTAATTTTCATATCGAATTCATTACATATTTTTTAACTTTTTCAATATTATTTGAAAGAAGTTCAAATTTTTCTTTTCTGTCATAAACATATTTAAGAGTTTCGGGTAAATTTTCAGTTTTTGATATTGCATCTTCTATTGCGTTTGGAAATTTACACGGGTGTGCAGTTGATAATACAACACAATTTTTTTCTAATCCTAATTTTCTAACAACACCAATACCTACTGCGGTATGCGGATCAACTACTATCTGATGCTCATCATTGATAGTTTTTATCATTTCAACAGTTTCGTTTTCATCAAGCATCTCAGATACAAAATTCTTTTTGATTTTATCTAAATCGTTTTTATCAATTTTATAGGTATTATTTTTTATTTCAGCCATAACACCTTTTGTAACTTCTGAGTTACAATCTTTTACATCATATAAAAGCCTCTCAAAATTACTTGCTATTTGAATATCCATACTTGGAGTATTTGTTTCCTCAACTTTCTTTTGACTATAGTCACCGCCTGATATGGCTCTATGAAGTATGTCATTTTTATTTGTAGCTACGATTAGCTTATCAATTGGAAGGCCTAATTTTTTTGCTAAGTATCCAGCATAAATATCACCAAAGTTTCCTGTTGGAACAGAAAAGGATAAAGGCTGACCATTTCCAACTTTAAAGAAAGCGTAAAAATAATACACCGATTGAGCAATAATTCTTGCCCAATTAATTGAATTTACCCCTGACATATTAATCGCTTTTGAAAATTTTTCGTCATTGAACATAGCTTTTACTAGATTTTGACAGTCATCAAAGTTGCCCTCTACTGCAATATTAAATACGTTATTCTCCTCATGTATTGTCATTAACCTTCTTTGTACAGGTGAAATTTTATTATGTGGGTGTAATACAAAAACATTTAAATTGCTTTTTCCTTTTAAAGCATCGATTGCAGCTGCACCAGTATCACCTGAGGTTGCTACTATTATATTAATTTTTTTTTGATCACGGTCTAAATGGTATTGGAAAAAATTACCAATCAGTTGCAGTGCGATATCTTTAAAAGCAAGTGTGGGTCCATGAAATAGTTCTAATACTTTTAGATTTCCAAGATTAGAAATTTTAACAACATCGTCAGATCTAAAATTTGAATATGATTTTGAAATCGTAGAGATTAGATCGTCTTTAGACATGAAATCTCCTATAAATGGATAAATTATTTCAGCAGCTAAATCATTGTAACTAAGATTTTTTAGATTATCCAATTCTTCCTTTTGGAATTGTTTAATTGATTTAGGAACAAAAAGTCCTCCATCATCCGCTAATCCTTTTAAAAAAACATCTTTAAAAGAAAAGTTTTTTTGATTATTTCTTGTACTAATGTAATTCATTTAATAATTCTTTTTTCTAAAATATAAATATAGCAAAAGAATTGAAAGCGCTAATGAAAACCAAGTAATAGCGTATTTTTGATGATTATTAGAAATATTTGCAGTAATTTTTTTTGGTCTAGGTAACTGATAATTTCCATCTAAATAAATAATATATTTAGAAAAATTTTTACCTGTAAATTTTAAGATATCTTCTCTATTTAAACTGAACCAGTAATTTTCATCTAAATCATTATCTGGCTTAAAGATATTTTTTCTACCTTGTAATTTAAGGGTTCCAATAATATTTTCTTGATCAAATACATTTATTTCTTGAGTGCCCTTCTTTTCAAATGGTATCCAACCTCTATTTATTAAAAAATTTTCATCCCCAATCATAATTGGATTTATTACTTCAAAACCAGGAGTACCAGACTCATTTAAATTGTATAAATAAATTTGCTTATCAAAATCTATAGACCCTGAAGTTTTAATTTTGAGAAAATTTTCTTTTTTTGATTGAGCTAATTCCACTGGAGGATTTTTTAATGAATTTTCAATTTCTAAAATTAAATTATTTTTCCAATTTAGACGGATAATTTGCCACGTACCTAGTCCAATAAAAATAAAAATAAAGAAAATTATAAAGACGGAAAATAAAAACTTATGTTTCAAGGATCAAATTAACTTCCCCAAATATATATTGCAGCAAACAAAAATAACCAAACAACGTCAACAAAATGCCAATACCATGCAGCTGCTTCAAAACCAAAATGATGGTCTTTAGTAAAATGACCTAATTTTCCTCTCCATAAACATACTGCTAAAAAAATTGTTCCAACTATAACATGGAAGCCGTGAAAGCCTGTTGCCATGTAAAAAACAGAACCATAAATATGATCTGAAAAAGCAAATGTAGCATGATGATATTCATATGCTTGAAGTGCTGTAAAAAAAGCTCCAAGAATTACTGTTAGCACTAATCCTTGTATGAAACCTTTTCTATCACCCTCTAATAATGAATGGTGAGACCAAGTGACAGTTGTTCCTGATAACAGTAAAACTAATGTGTTAATTAAAGGTATATCCCAAGGATCAAAAGTCACAATATCTTTAGGTGGCCATACGTTTCCTACAAAATCATTTGGGAAAAGACTAACGTCAAAGTAAGCCCAAAACCAAGCAACAAAAAACATTACCTCAGATGCAATAAATAAAGTCATTCCATAACGGTGGTGAATTTGGACCACTGGGGTATGATGACCTTGATGTTCTGCTTCAATGACCACATCTCTAAACCACATATATGCGCCATAAATTAAAAGAGCTAATCCAAGATACATTCCCCATGAAACATCTGAATGCATATAATACACGGCACCTATAGCTAATACTAAGCAAGAGAATGAAACGTAAATAGGCCAAGGACTTGGGTCTACTAAGTGATAATCATGTTTTTTTTCAGCTGACATTTTTTTTGATTATGATTGTTTATAATAATCTGTCGAGAAAAAAGTATATGACATAGTTACATCTTCTAGATTTTTGACACTTGGATCATTAATCATTTCAGGGTCTAGATAAAAAGTCATTACATAAGTGGCTTTTTCTCCTGCCTTTAATTCTTGTTTTTCAAAACAAAAACAGCCAAGTTTACTATAATATTTCCCAAAACTTGCAGGTGATACGTTAAAACTTGCTACACCAGCAGTTGGTTCGCTACTATAATTTTCAACTTCAAACTCTATTTTATTAACTTGGCCAACTTTCACATCCATAACATTCGATTTTGCTTTAAAATCCCAAGGTAAATTATTCACATTAGTATCAAATCTAACGCTCACTACTTTGTTAAGAACTATTTTAGGAGCACTGTCTGAAATTTGAGTAGTGCCTCCAAAACCTGTTACTCTACAAAATAAATCATATAAAGGCACTGCAGCGTAGGATAGACCTAACATAAATACAAATATCCCTACAAGAACTAATGGTGTAAGATTTTTTTTTTGTATCATATTGCTCTATCAAAAACTCCAGTGTTATATAATGTAAATAAAAAAAGAAAAATCATGAAGGCAATAATCGCTAATGCCGTCTTGATATTTTTTTTCTTAGTTTTTTTATCTGGTATAATCATAAAATCTTATCTATCAGAAAAAGCACAAAAACCAAAAATAAATATAAAATAGAATAGCCAAATATTGATTTAGCTTTTTTTGCACTAAATTTATTTTTTTTAAATTTATAAAGATCGAAACATAGATAATTGTAATAAATAGTTAATAACAATGATGGAATAAGAAAAACAAGACCAACAAAGTTGATTACATATGGAAAAATTATCACTGGAAGCATTATCAAAGAGTAGACAAAAATATTTACTTTAGTGCTCTCTATCCCATTTGTTAGGGGAAGCATGGGTATATTAGCTTTTTTATAATCTTCTGATTTATATAAGCTTAATGCCCAAAAATGTGATGGCGTCCAAAAGAAAATAATTAAAAAAAATACAAGAGGTTCAAGAGATAAAGATCCTGTAGCAATAGTCCAGCCTATAACAGGAGGAAGAGCTCCAGCCGCACCACCAATAACAATATTCTGTGAGGTTCTTTTTTTTAGCCAAATTGTATAAATTAAAACATAAAATATAATTGTAAAAAGTAATATTCCTGCAGATACTCGATTTGTAAAATAATCTAATGCAACTACTGAAATAATCGATAAAGTTATTCCAAATATAAGAGCCTGATTTTTATTAACTTTACCTGTTGGTATTGGTCTTAGGCAAGTTCTACTCATTAAAGCATCAAGGTCAGACTCATACCACATGTTTAAAGCCCCTGCTGCTCCTGCGCCCATTGAAACTAGTAAAATTCCAACTATTGCATATTGGGTTGAAACCATAGTTGGGGCTGTTAATAATCCAACCGCACAAGTAAATATCACAAGCGACATTACTCTTGGTTTCATCAATTTAAATAACTCAGAAAAATTTAGTAAGTCTTCCTGAGACAGATTAACTTTTTTTAATTTTGAACTACTCATCAATTTTAAAGCTTCTAATCCTAGCTATGAGATTTCCCAGTCTCTTGATCATCTACAAACTTTGGTAATTCTTCAAAAGTGTGAAAATTTGGTGGAGATGGAACGGTCCACTCTAAAGTCGTTGCTCCTTCTCCCCAAGGATTCTGAGCTGCTGTTTTCTTTTTTGCAAAAGCATAAATCAAATTCACAAAAAATACAGCTAACCCGGCAACTGCTATATAGGATCCTATTGAAGAAATATAATTCCAACCTGCAAACGCATCTGGATAATCAGCATATCTCCTAGGCATACCTGCTAATCCTAAAAAATGCTGTGGAAAGAAAATCAAATTTACACCGATAAAAGTTAACCAAAAATGTAATTGACCTAGCCACTCTGAATATTCGTAACCAGACATTTTTGAAAACCAATAATAGAAACCAGCAAATATTGCAAATACAGCTCCTAATGAAAGAACATAATGAAAGTGAGCCACTACATAATAAGTGTCGTGCATTGCAGTATCTACTCCTGCATTTGCTAAAACTACTCCTGTCACTCCCCCAACAGTAAACATAAAGATAAAACCTAGTGCCCACATCATTGGGGTTTTAAATGAGATCGATCCTCCCCACATAGTTGCTATCCAAGAAAAGATTTTTATTCCAGTAGGAACAGCAATAATCATAGTAGCTGCTAGGAAATAAGCTTTTGTATCTGTACTTAGTCCAACAGTATACATATGGTGAGCCCAAACTACGAAGCCAACTATTCCAATTGCGACCATCGCATAAGCCATACCTAAATAACCGAAAACTGGTTTCCTTGAAAATGTTGAAACGATATGACTAATCATTCCAAATCCTGGTAGAATTAGAATATAAACTTCTGGATGACCAAAAAACCAAAATAAATGTTGAAACAATACTGGGTCTCCTCCAGTTTGAGCTTCAAAAAAGGCAGTTCCAAAGTTCCTGTCAGTTAACAACATTGTTATTGCTCCTGCTAGAACTGGTAAGGATAATAACAATAAAAAAGCTGTTACTAGAATTGACCAAGCAAATAATGGCATCTTGTGTAAAGTCATTCCAGGAGTTCTCATATTTAGAATTGTTGTTATAAAATTAACAGCTCCTAAAATTGATGAAGCACCAGCCAAGTGTAAACTTAAAATCGCTAAATCCATTGCAGGACCAGGCTGTCCAGCTTTTGACGATAAAGGAGGATATATTGTCCATCCACCTCCAACTCCAGTTTGCCCTGGAGGGCCATCAACAAAAATTGACAATATTAATAATGTTAATGAAACGGGTAGTAACCAAAAAGAAATATTATTCATTCGCGGGAATGCCATATCAGGTGCACCAATCATAATTGGAACAAACCAATTTCCAAAACCACCTATCATGGCTGGCATTACCATAAAGAAAATCATTATTAATCCATGACCTGTCACTAACACATTGTACAAATGATAATTTCCACCCAGAATTCCATCGCCTGGATGCATTAATTCCATTCTCATTAAAACAGAAAATGCAGTTCCAATAACTCCTGCAACAATTGCAAAGATTAAATACATTGTTCCTATGTCTTTATGATTTGTAGAATAAGCCCAACGTTTCCAACCTGTTGGTGTATGATGATCGTCGTGCGAAACTGTTTGTGTATACATATTTATTTACTCACTAATTTAAGATTATTATTTTCTATTTCCTCTTTTGCAAATTTTTCTTTTGCCTCAAATAACCAATCCTCATATTCCTCTTCAGTCACAACTTTAACTGTGATGGGCATAAACGCATGCTTAATACCGCAAAGTTCAGAGCATTGACCATAATAAGTTCCTACTTTTTCAGCTTTAAACCACGTCTCGTTAACTCTACCAGGAACAGCATCTCTTTTAACACCAAAAGATGGTAAGGCCCAAGCATGCAATACATCGTTCGCAGTTATTAAAACTTTTACAACTTTATTTACTGGTACAACAACTTCATTATCCACTGCTAGAAGTCTAGGTTGATCAGGTCTTAGATCTTTGTCTTCAACCATGTAAGATTCAAAAATAATATTTTCATCAGGATATTCATATCCCCAATACCACTGATAACCGATTGCTTTAATAGTTAAATCTGCTTTTGGTATTGCATCTTGTTTGTATAAAATTTTAAATGACGGAACTGCAATTACAATTAAAATTAAACATGGTATTAGTGTCCATAAAACTTCAACTGCAACGTTATGAGTTCTTTTAGATGGATTTGGATTTGCTGAAGCTCTAAATCTTACACACGCGTATAACATTAAAAATAAAACAAATACACTAATTGCAATTATTATTGGTAACAATAGGTAATCATGAAAAGCAACTATCTCTCTCATTGACTCTGAAGCAGCTTTTTGAAAACCTAATTGCCAGTCAACAGGCTGATTAGCAAAAGCTTTTTGCGGTATGAAAAGCGATGAAAATATAAATAAAATTTTTTTCATTTTTAATAGCTATATAAAGCTCTTTTGTAAAAATTACACTTTAGTTTTCGCGACAATTTATCAATTAATCACATAATTTACGATCGAAATTGCAGATATGACAGCGGTTTCTGACCTTAAAATATTCTCATTAATTTTTATAGGCTGAACGTCTTTAAAGGAGAGAATCTTTTCTCTTTCAACCTCTGAAAAATCTCCCTCTGGACCTATGATTACACAAACAGGCTTATCTGTAAATTTTGATTTATCAATTTTTTTAATATTTGAATTTAAATCTGTAAAAATTAGATCCATTACATTTTTTTTTAAAAAACTATTTAAATCTTGAGACTCTTCAATTGTTGGCACATTAATACGGTTTGATTGTTCACTGGCCTCAATTACAATTTTTTCTAAGCGATCTTTATTAATTTTTCTAACCACTGTTCTCTCAAATATAATTGGTAAAAATTTTGTAACTCCAAGCTCTGTTGCTTTTTGCAGCATAAAATTCTGATAGTTTGATTTGATGGGAGAAAATGCTAACCATAATTCTTTGGTTATCTCTTTTTGTCTTAATTTTTTTATTATTTTAAATTCAACAGTGTTTTTGGATATTCCTAAAACTTTTGCCTCCCACTCTCCCTCTTTATTAAATAATGAGAAAACCTCATTTTCTTTTGCTCTCATTACTTTACTTAAATAATGTGATTGACTCTTATCGAGTTTATCAATCATGTTTGCTGATAAAGTATCTGAAAAAAATAATCTAATATTGCTCATTTGTGTTAAGTTAATTTATGAAAAATATTAAAGCAATAATTTTTGATGCTTATGGCACACTATTTGATGTCAATTCAGCTGCAGAAAAATGTAAAGATAAAATTGGAGATAAATGGGAAGGTTTTGCAAACTTTTGGAGAACTACTCAACTAGAATACACTTGGCTTAGAAGTTTAATGAAAAGACATAAAGACTTTTGGCAGATTACTGAAGACAGCTTAGATAAATCGATGAAGACATTTAATATAGACGCTTCAATGAAAAATGAATTATTGAATTTGTATAAAGTTCTTTCACCTTTTAAGGAGGTTCCAGAAACTCTTAAAAAATTAAAAGAAAAAAATTTTAAATTAGCTATACTTTCAAATGGTACTCCATCTCTTTTAAAAGAGTTAGTTAAACGTAATAATTTAGATAAACTGTTCGATGATCTATTTTCAATTGAGGAAGTTGGAATTTATAAACCAGACTCGAAAGTTTATGACTTGCCTATTAAAAAATACAAAATTAAAAGCAATCAAGCAGCTTTCTTAAGTGCAAACACTTGGGATGTTTCAGGAGGTGGAAATTATGGTTATCATTCTATTTGGGTAAACCGTAATAATAATATCTTTGACAATCTTGATTACAAACCAAAAAATCAAGTTAATAATTTAAGCGAACTTGTTGATTTAATTTAAATGAAAAAGTTAGATAATATGAATAAAGGACAAAGAGCTGGGGAAGGCGCATTAGTTATAGAGGTTGAAAAGGGAAAATCTTATTACTGGTGTAGTTGCGGTAAAAGTTTTAAGCAGCCATTTTGTGATGGTTCGCACAAAGGTACAGAATTTAAACCCTTGGCATATAAAGCTGAATTAACAAAAAGAGTATTTTTTTGTGCATGTAAACAAACAAATGATCAACCTTTTTGTGATGGCTCACATGACAAAAAGTAATATTGCAAATCAAAATAGAACTACTATTTTAATTAGATGAAAAATATTGAAGTATATAAAATTATTGATCCTATTCCAGCATCAGATGGTGCAGGAGTAAAATTAAAAAGAAGTATTGGTGTTGAACCAAATTATTTTGATCCTTTTTTAATGTTAGATGAATTTGGTTCTGAAAATAGTGAAGATTATATAGCTGGTTTTCCCCCACATCCACATAGAGGAATAGAAACGGTCACTTATATGCTTGCTGGTGAATTTGAGCATGAAGACAGTACTGGCGGAAAAGGTAGAATGACTGCTGGTGATGTTCAATGGATGAAAACAGGAAGTGGAATTATTCATTCTGAAATGCCTGCTATGAAAGAGGGAAAACTTCATGGATTTCAATTATGGATAAATATGCCAGCAAAATTAAAAATGAGTAAACCAGAATATATTTATATTGATGCAGATAAAATGAGTGTTCACAAAGATGATGATAAGCAAGTGAAAATAATTGCAGGTAAATTTGAAAAAGCTGAAGGTCCAGTTAAAAAACATAATGTCGAACCTGTTTATTTCGATGTTGAATTAAATAAAAACAAAGATTTTAAATTTAGCCTTCCCGCTACGCACAATACATTTATCTATCTTATAAAAGGTGAAATCAAAATTGGTGAAAAAAAACATGAAAAAGTTAAGGATAGTACTTTGATCTTACTATCAAAAGGTGAGGATTTGAAAGTCAGAGCACAAACTGATGCAAAATTCTTAGTTATTTCAGGTAAACCTATAAATGAAGAAATAGCTAGAGGTGGACCATTTGTAATGAATACTAAAGCAGAGATCTTGCAAGCTGTTCAAGATTATCATAATGGTACATTTGTAAAGTAGATAATGAAATCAGTTCAAATAGATAAATTTGGTGGACCAGAAGTTTTGGTTATTAAAGATGAAGAACTTGGAAAGCCTGGACCAAAAGAGGTTTTGATTAAAAATTTATCAATCGGTCTTAACTTTATAGATGTTTATCATCGAACAGGTCTTTACCCTATTTCATTACCTAGCGGTATTGGTCTTGAAGCCTGTGGGGTAATCGAAGAAGTTGGATCTGAGGTAAAATTATTTAAAGTTGGCGATAGAGTTACTCATGCATCAATGCCTATTGGGGCATACTCGGAGAAACAAATAATGCCAGAGGAAAAGTTAGTGTCTGTGCCTGATGGTGTTTCCGATGAAGTAGCATCTTGTATCACATTGAAAGGAATTACTGCTGAATATTTATTGCATAGAGCTTATACATTAAAAAAAGGTGATAAAGTTTTATATCACGCTGCTGCAGGTGCCTTAGGTCAAATTCTATGTCCTTGGGCAAATGCATTAGGTGCAGAAGTTATCGGAACAGTTGGGTCAAAAGCCAAAGAAGAAATTGCAAAAAAAAACGGATGTCATCATGTAATTAACTACTCTGAAAAAGATTTTGTCAAAGAGGTAGAAAAAATTTTTGGAAAGAATAGTCTTGATGTTGTTTATGATGGTGTTGGTAGCAAAACATTTAAAGGTTCAATTGAAACTTTAAAGATAAGAGGTATGATGGTGGCATTCGGGAATGCTTCTGGATACGTTGAAACGCTAGACATTAAGAAAGATATTAATGCAAAAGGTTTATTTTTTACTCGTCCATCAATTGCGCATTATACGGTAAAACGAGAAGAGTTGGTGGAGTCTGCAAAAAAAGTTTTTGATGCAGTTTTAACAAAAAAATTTAAAATTGAAATTTCTAAAAGATATCCTCTAAAAGATGCTGCTCAAGCTCACAAAGACTTAGAAAACAGATTGCTAACTGGTCCAGCAGTAATAATTCCTTAATCGATTTTGACATCCATATCTGACATATGCAGTTTAAGAGCATTTGTTGAAATATGAATTTCTCTTATAAAAAAAAGTATCGAGATGATCATTGACAAACAACAAGAACCAAAAATAATTCTAGCTATAAAAAGCTTGTCAAGATAAAGACCAAATACAGTAAGCATATTGAACAAGAAGCCAAAAGCTCCAAAAAGGATTGTCCATCTTAAGAGCGTTATCCTTTTGCTTAAGTTTAAAAATTGTTTTTTCCATTCAGGAGGTATATGTTTTTCGTAAACATGCTCATCATGGAGCTGCCTAATTAATATACTCAATGAATGAAATCTATTACTATATACTCCCATTAACAATGGGATTGCAGGAAACATTAGTGCAGTGACTGTATAATCTATATTCATACGAATCAGTTTGATTATCAATCTTGCCTTTGTTATTTACAAGTAAAATTTATGAACCAATTAAATCTTTTTTTTGAACTCACAAGGCTTAAAAAGCCTATTGGCTACATGCTTTTATTCTGGCCTTGTGCATGGGGATTAACGATCGCTTATGATTTTTCGAAAAATCTTGAATTATATTTTTTTTATTTGTTACTTTTTTTTTTAGGATCTGTTTTAATGAGATCAGCAGGATGTATCATAAATGATATAACTGATAAAGAGTTTGATAAAAAAGTTTCAAGGACTAAAAACAGACCTATAGCATCTGGTGATATTTCTATAACTTTAGGATTAATTTATTCTGCAATCTTGTGTTTAATTGCTTTATTTGTCTTAATTAACTTTAATAAACTTACTATAATTTTAGCGCTATGTTCTATGCCGTTAGCTTTTACTTATCCTTTAATGAAAAGATTTACTTACTGGCCTCAATTATTTTTAGGCGTCACTTTTAATTATGGATTAATATTAGGATGGACCTCTATACAGAACGAAATAAGCTTTTTACCTATAATCCTCTATTTTGGAGCCATATTTTGGACACTTGGTTACGACACAATATATGGATTCCAAGATATTAAAGATGATGAAATCATAGGAGTAAAATCAACATCAATTAAATTTAAAAATAATCCAAAAAAATTTTTAGCACTTTGTTACATAATATTTTTAATTTCTATTATATCAATTAATCAAATAATGAATTTCAATTTTTTTTGTATCTTTTTAGTTTTAATAATAGCTATACAATTATTTTATCAACAAATTTTAAAATTTAATATTGAAGATAAAAATAAAAGCTTAGAAATTTTCAAAAGTAATAATTTATTAGGTCTGTTGGTTTTTTTAAATTTATTTATGGGTAAAATCAATTGATGAAAGAAAATTTAGATATAATAAAAAGGTTGTATAGGGATTACACTACTAACTACGTAGATAAGATAATTTTAGCTGTTGTGTTTTCTTTATTTGTCGCCGCAAGTACTTCGTCTATTGCGTACTTGTTAGATCCTGCAATTGAAAAAATTTTTTTAGAAAAAGATCAAACTTTAATTTATTTAATACCTTTGGCAATTGTGATTGCCTTTTCAGTAAAAGGTATTTCTTTATACATATCAAAAGTAATTATGATAAATGTAGGTCAAAATTTGAAGGCTGATGTTCAAAAAGATATGCTCAAATCACTTATTTCTTCTGATACAAACTATATAGATAAATCTCACTCAGGAAATTTCATATCTAAACTTAATGCCGATGTTTTTATGTTACAAAACCTAATAAGTGTTGCTTTGTTAAATTTGTTTAAAGATTCTTTTACTTTAATTGGTTTACTGTGTGTCATGTTTTTTCAAAATTGGAAACTTTCTTTAATTGCTATCATAATGATACCTTTAGCAGGATATACTGCGAAAGTTCTTGGAAAAAGAATATCTAAAGCATCCTTGCAAGAATTACAAAAAACAGAAATTTTTACAAAAAAACTAGTAGAAATTTTCAAAAATCACAAATTGATCAAAATATTTCAGGCTGAAAAAACAGAAAATTCAAGATCTCATAAAAGTTTAGATGATCTTAAAAAGAAAATGATTAAGACTCAGGTGGTATTCATGAGAAATACTCCAATCATGGAGACATTAACTGGTATAATGATTGCAGTATTGTTGATTTATTCTGGTACTCTTATAAATAATAATGAACTTGAAATAAATAATTTTTTTTCATTTTTAGCTGCCATGATGTTGGCCTATCAGCCTGTAAGAGCTTTAGCAGGCTTGAATATATCTATTAATCAAGGATTGACTGCAGCAAAAAGAGTTTTGCCAATTGTGGATATAGAAAATGAAATAAAAGACAATAAAAATTATCCGAATTTGATTTTTAAAAATGGTGAAATAAATTTTTCAAACATTTATTTCAATTATAATATCAAAACTGATAAATCAGCACTTACAAAAATTAACTTAGATATTCCAGGTGGCAAAACTACAGCACTAGTTGGTCCAAGTGGTTCAGGAAAATCCACCATTCTTAATTTAATACCTAGATTTTATGATCCTCAAAATGGTGAAATTAAAATTGATAATCAAATTATTAAAGATGTAAATTTATCATCCTTAAGAAAACATATTTCTCTTGTAAGTCAAGAAACAACTTTATTTGATGATACAATTAAAAATAATTTATTGTATGCTAAGCCTGACGCAAGCATGGAAAATTTAGAAAAAGCTGCAAATGACTCTTTTTCAATGGAGTTTATCAGTGAATTACCAGATAAATTTGAGACAATAATTGGAGAGAACGGTTTAAGGCTATCAGGAGGACAAAAACAAAGGATCTCTATTGCAAGAGCAATGTTAAAGAACAGTTCAATTATTTTGTTAGATGAGGCTACTTCTGCTTTAGATTCTGAAACAGAGGAAAAGATCCAAAATGCAATTCAACGTTTAACTAAAAATAAAACTACCGTCATAATTGCTCATAGATTATCAACTATTTTAAATTCAAATCTTATTTATGTAATTGAAAATGGAAAAGTAGTAGATAAAGGCAGTCATCAAACTTTATTAGCTAACTCTGCAACTTATAGAAATTTTTATCAAAAACAGTTTAGTAAAAATTGATGATATATATCTACAGATTATTGATAAATATTATTTTTATTATTTCCCCATTTATTATTTTGTTTAGATTAATAAAAAAGAAAGAGGATCCAAAAAGATTTTTAGAGAAATTTTGTTTTTTTTCAAAAAAAAGAATTGCTGGGAAAGTGATTTGGTTTCACGGCGCAAGTGTTGGCGAGTTACAAAGTATTGTGCCGTTAATTGAAAGATTGGAAAAAAATAAGAATATTAAACAAATTTTGATTTCTTCTAACACTATTAGTTCATCAAAAATGATTAAAAACTTTGAATCAAAAAAAATAATTCATCAATTTTTTCCTATAGACACAAATTTTCACTCAAAAAAATTTATTGATTATTGGAATCCATCTTTAGTATTTTTTATAGACTCAGAAATTTGGCCGAATATGATATTTAATCTTAACGAGAAAAAAATTAGTATAAATCTTATAAATGCAAGAATTACAAAAAAAAGTTTTAAAAGATGGAAATTATTTCCTGACTTTTCAAAGAAAATTTTTGAAAAATTTGATTTATGTTTGTCTGCAAGTAAAGAATCTCAAAATTACTGTCAAAAATTAGGTTTAAAAAGTCCAAAATTTTTTGGAAATCTTAAATTTTCTCAATCAGAAAATGAAAATATATCACTTAAAAAAAAAATTCAAAAGTTTGTTAAAAATAAAAAAGTCTGGTGTGCCTCTAGCACTCATGAAACTGAGGAAAAATTTTGTGGAACTATTCATAATGAACTTAAAAAAAAGTATAAAAACTTACTAACAATAATAATTCCAAGGCATATAAATAGATCTCAGTATATAAAAAAAGAGTTAGAGAATATTAATCTAAAAGTTCATTTACATACCTCAGGAAAAAGAATTAATAAAGAAATAGATATTTATCTTGTGGATGAATATGGTTTAACAAAATCTTTCTTTAACATCTCTAAAAATATTTTTTTAGGAGGATCAATAATCAATCACGGTGGACAAAATCCCTTAGAAGCAACACGATATGGTTGCAATGTTATACACGGCCCACATGTTTCAAATTTTAGGGAAATTTACAATTTTCTTAAAAAAAATAAGATAGCTTATAAGATATCTAATCAATCAGAAATGTTAAAAATATTAAGAAATCTTTTTTCAAAAAATAATAGATCAAAAAAGATACAAAAAAAATTATTTTTAATTGGTCAAAAAATTTTACAAAAAACTTATGATAGCATGGATTTGTTAATAAAAAATGAAACTTCAAAAACCTAGATTTTGGGATCTTAAAAAACCCAATTTTATATCTTACATATTATTGCCATTTACTATTCTCCTTAAAGTAAATAACCTGTTGCTTAATCTAAAGTCTCCAAAAAAAAATAATAAAATAAAATCAATCTGTGTTGGGAACATATATGTGGGCGGAACTGGAAAAACTCCTACTACAATAAAACTTTATGAAATTTGCAAAAATATTTTACCAAATGTTTGTACAGGAAAAAAATATTACTCGTCTCAAAATGATGAACAAATTTTATTAAAAAAAAAAACTGATCTAATTTGTGAAGAAAATAGAGAAAAAATTATTAAAAAAGCGATAGACCTTGAGAACAAGTTAATAATATTTGATGATGGACTTCAGGATAAAAAAATTCATTTTGACATGCAAATCGTATGTTTTGATATTGAAAATTGGATTGGAAATGGCTGTCTTTTACCATCTGGTCCTTTGAGAGAAAAATTAAATAGCTTAAAAAAATATGATATAGTATTTTTAAAAGGTAATTCTGAAAATTCAAATATAAGTGAAATTTTAAAATCAATTCAAAACCAGAATTTAAAAATCAAAATTTTTCAAACATATTATCAACCTACAAATCTAGAAAAATTTAATAAAAAAAGTAATTATCTAATATTTTCAGGAATTGGTAATCCGAATAGCTTCAAGGAAATTCTATCTTTAAATAAGATACATATTGTCGAAGAAATGATATTTCCAGATCATAATATTTACACGGATGAGGATATAAATATTATAAAAAGCAAGGCAAAAAATTTAAATGCTAAGATAATTACAACAGAGAAAGACTATGTGAAATTATCAGAAAAAAATCGTAATGGAATAGACTTTTTAGAAATAGACCTAATTATTAAAAATGAAAAAAAATTAATTGATTTAATAAAATTACAAATAAATGAAAAATTTTAAATATCTTTTACAATTTTTTTGTATTTTACTTTTATTTGGGATTTTCAAAATTATAGGTATTAAATTTTCAAGAATAATCTCAGAAAATATCATGGTTGTGTTTGGTCCAATATTTAGATCTAAGAAAATTATTTTAAAAAACCTATCTATTGCTTTTCCAAACTTTAATGAAAATGAAAAGAAACAAATTTTGAAAGGTATGTGGGTCAATTATGGAAGAATATTTGCTGAATATATGTTTATAAAAAATTTTAGACAAGGCTCTACTGGGAAAAAAAATATAAATGTCAAAAATCAATTTATTTTAGAAAATGTGAAAAAAGATTCAAAGCCAGCAATATTCATTTCCGGTCATTTTAATAATTTCGAATTAATGGCAATGCAAATAGAAAAGTCAGGAATTGATTTGGCGGCAGTTTATAGACCTCTTAATAACAAATTTTTAAATCCTTTAATGGAATCTATTAGAAAAAAATATATTTGTAAAAAACAAATTAAAAAAGGTATTTCAGGAACTAAAGAACTATTGCTGAACTTTAAAAAAGGAACTTCAATTGCATTAATGATTGATCAAAGGGTTTCGGAGGGAATAAGAGTAAATTTATTTAATGAAAAAGCTTTGACAACTACTATTCCTGCGCAATTTATCAAAAAGTTTGGGGCAAAAATAATACCTGTACATATTGAGAGAATTAATGTTGAAAAATTTAATATTACTTTTCAAGACCCAATTATGTTTTCTAAAGACACAGGTATAGAGTCCATAACATCTAAGTTAAATAATCTTCTCGAAGAGATGATAAAAAAAAATCCAAGTCAATGGATTTGGTCTCATAATAGGTGGAAATAATTAAATTTTTTCCTTTTTCATTGAAGCTTCAACATAAGAGAAATATGCCTCTTGCAACTCTACGTTCCAATAAGTCAAATCTTTCAATGAAATCTTTTTACCTGAGACAGCGCACAAAACATAATCTCCATCTTGAATAACTTCAAAATTATTTGGTAAATATTTTATTTTTGCTAATTTTTTAAACATTTTTAGTTTATATATTATTATATGAAAGTAGTAGTAATAGGAAGCGGTGGAAGAGAACATGCCATATGTTATTCATTATCAAATTCAGGAAAAGTAAGTAAAATTTACTGCATACCCGGAAACGCAGGTACACAAAGCATTGCTGAAAATATTGATATAGACTTTAATAATTTTAAAAACTTAGAAAATTTTATTACATTTAATAAAATTGATATTGTAATAGTAGGGCCAGAAAAACCATTAGTTGATGGTATCGTTGATTATTTAGAAAAAAAAAAAATCAAAGTTTTTGGGCCAAATACTCTTGCCTCAAAATTAGAGGGCTCTAAAATTTTTACAAAAAAGATTTGCGAAAAATATAAAATACCTACAGCTAAATTTGGCATTTTTAAAAATGCTGAGCAGTCGGAAAAATTTTTTGAAAATTGTAACTACCCTATTGTTGTAAAAGCAGACGGTCTAGCGTCAGGAAAAGGAGTTTATATATGTGAAGATAAAATTAATGCATTAAAAGCTGTTAATGAAATTTTTAATGGAAAATTTGGCAAAACAAATGAAGTGTTAATAGAAGAATTTTTAGATGGCGAGGAAATGAGTTTTTTCATAATTTCAGATGGAAAAACTTTTAAACAATTTGGAACAGCTCAAGATCACAAAAGGGTTTTTGAGGGTGATAAAGGAAAAAACACTGGAGGGATGGGAGCTTACAGCCCTTCAAGGTTAGAAAATGATAAACTTAATAAAAAAATCATCAGAAAAATTGTTATTCCAACTTTCAACAGTTTAAAAGATCTTAATACAGAATTTAAAGGATTTTTATATGTTGGTCTGATGATGGTTAAAGATGAGCCATATTTGATAGAATACAATGTTAGAATGGGTGATCCCGAATGTCAGACCATACTTCCTAAGTTGAAAACAGATCTTTTTGAAATAATTGAAGCATGTGTTAACAAAAATTTAGATAAAATTGATATTGAATGGTTTGAAGATAAATCAATTTGTGTAGTGTTATGTTCAAAAGGATACCCAGATAAATTTGAAAATGAAATTGAGATTAAAAACCTAGAAAATATTAAACTAAAAAAAAATGAATTTATTTTCCATGCTGGTACTAAAACTATAAAAAATAAAATTTTTTCGAATGGTGGGAGAGTTTTGAATTTTGTAATAAGATCTAATAACTTTAAAAATGCGAGAAGTGATATAATAAAAATAATAAATCAAGTAAATTGGAGAGGTGGTTTTTTTAGGAAAGATATTGGGCACAAGGTTATTGATAAATGAGAATAATTGCAGGGAAGTTTAAAAGTAAAAAGATCCTATTTCCAATTGATAAAAACACAAGACCTTTAAGGGATTTGGTAAAAGAGTCAATTTTTAATTTAATAGAAAATTCTAACAAATTTGAACTTAAAATAAACAACTCAAATATTCTCGATTTATTTTCAGGATCAGGTTCATTTGGCTTTGAGTGTATTTCAAGGGGAGCTAAGAAAGTTACTTTTTTTGAAAATTACTCTCAAACATTAAAAATATTAAAAAAAAATATAAAGAACTTAAAAGTTGAGAAAAATTGTAAAATTATAGAGGAGAATTGCTTTAACTGTGTTCAGCAAGGACAAATTGATAATTTTAAATTTGATATAATATTTATAGATCCACCTTTTAAAGAAAAAAATATAAATATTTTAATAAATAGAATTGTAGAGAAAAGATTATTAACAAATAATGGTTTAATAATTATTCATAGACATAAAAAAGATGATTTAAAAATATCTGATAAATTTAGAGTTTTAGATACTCGTTTTTATGGAATCTCAAAAATAATGATAGGATGCTAAGTATTTGTTAAAATTTTTTTTGTTTCTTTTTTAATAAATTCAACTGCAGGCTGATCAAAAGGGTTAACATCTAAAAATCTTCCAATCAAAATTGTCTCTAAAATAAAAAAAGTAAATAGTTCGCCTAAAACTTCTTCATTTCTATTTAAAATCTCAAAACTTCTAAATGGTATTTGATTTTTTAAAAATACTTTCTTGGTTGCATTTTTTTGTGCGTTTAATATTTCGCTAAATTTTTTATTTTTAATAAAATTGTGAGATTGTAAGATGGTGCTACTTATTATCTTATTAGACGTTCTTTCATTTACACCAAAAAAAGTAAAAAAATTTTTTTTTGGTCCATCTAAATAAAGTTGCATAAGACTATGGTTATCTTTTGGCATTAATGATACCGATGGAAAAATACCTTTTTGATTTTTCCCTAAACTTTCTCCGACAAGTTGTTGATACCACCTGAATATATCATCAGCTTTTTCGTCATAATTTATAATAATTGAGTTAAATTTTTTCTTCTTAACAAAAAATAAAATATTACTTACGTTAAGAATTAAAGAATTTATAAATTTTTTATTTTTTATTAAATTATTGAATTGTTTAAATTTTTTTTCATTAAGACCCATTAAACAAGCTGGAAGCATTCCTACTTCAGATAAAACTGAATATCTTCCTCCAATAAAATTATTGTGATCTACAATGTCTGCTTTCATTTTTGTCGCTAAGTTCCTAAGATAACTTCTGTTTTTTTCAATTATAAAGATTTTTTTTTGGTTTTTTTTCACCAAATTATTGACGTTTGAAATAGTTTCTAATGTGTTTCCTGATTTTGAAACAATTATATTCAATATTTTTTTTTCTTGGTTCACTTTAAAATTTGAAGATAAATTATCAAAAAAAATTATTTTCTTTTTTATTTTATCTTTAAGAAAACTAAAAATAGCTTTGGTGCCAAGAATTGATCCACCCATACCAATTAATCTTAATATTGAAAATTTTTTTTCATATTTCTTTAATAGTTTTTTTGAGTACGAGTATTTATAGGTTGGTTTTAAAGAATTAATAATTTCGTTATTAATTTTTCTAAGGTCTAATTCAATTCTTTTTTTTGATAAAGAATAATTTTGTTTAAAGTTTTCAAAAGAAATATTTCTTGTAATTTTCATCTTTTATTTAAAATATCTGAAATTGACTTTTCCAAATTATCTGAAGATTTTACTTCCTCAACTTTTTGAGACTCATTCAGAACTTTTTTAAGATCTAGGTTAGACTCTTCTTTTTCAACTACTTCGGACGTATCAGATGGTTTGGGAAGACTTGTAAAATCTGGTGGAACGGTGAGTGGTTTTTTTCTTTCTATTAAAAATTCGTCTACCCCTTCTTTTTTTTTTAATGATAGATTTTCCTTTAATCCAGAGCATGCATTTAAAAAAAAGGGAATGGAAAATAATAAAAAAAGATTAAAAAAATATTTCATATCACTTTTTTAAAAAATATTTCGACTAAAATAAGACATAAAACGCCAACACTTATAAATATATCCGCTATATTGAAGATAAACCAATGAAAATTATTAATGTGAATATCTATAAAGTCTGGAACTGCATTATAAAATATTCTATCAAAAAGATTCCCTAAAGCTCCTCCTAAGATTAAGATAAATCCAAATTTTTCAAAGCTCTCTGATTTTTTAATGAAGTATATTAAAATAATTATCACAATAAAAATTAGTAATGAAATTGTTTGATATGCTAAACCTTCATCAAGTGAAAATAATCCAAACGCAATACCTTTATTCCAAATCAACTCAAAATTCATAAATTTTGATGAATAAATTTCTCCATTACCTAATTCCTCTGATTTTTTTATGATTAAAATTTTTGAAATACGATCAATTAAAAAAATAAAAAATACAAAAAAAGAAGATAAAAAAAATTTATCTTTTAATGTTTTCCAATTGGACATAAGTGTCTTTCACATGCATCTAAGGCTATTTTCCAACAAATCGGACATTTGTTTCCTTTTGCTTTTTTGGTTTTGACAATTATTTCATCTTCTTTGCTCTCTTTGACTAAAAATTTTGAAGTAATACAGAGTTCTGCAAAGTCTATTTCTTTTGTAAGTTTTAAAAGTTTATGGTTTAATTTGATTTCTAAATCTGCCTCAAGACTTGATCCAATTTCTTTACTCGCTCTTTTTTCCTCAATACTTATGTTGCAAATGTCCCTAATTTTCAAAATTTCATCCCATTTTTTACTTAATTCTTTATTTTCAAATTCTTTTGGGAAATTAATAAATTGCTCTAAATGAACACTTTTATTCTTCTTTGAAACTAATTGGTAAATTTCTTCTGTAGTAAAAGCTAGAATTGGTGCAAACCATCTTAACAACGAATTAAGGATAATATCTAATAAAATTAAAGTTGATTTTCTTTTTTTAGACTCTTCTGGATCACAATATAAAACATCTTTTCTTATATCAAAGTAGAATGCGGATAGGTCAACTGTACAAAAATTTAAGAGCTCTTTATAAAGATTGTGAAAATCATAGCTTTGAAAATATTTTTTAAATTTACGATCTAATGAATAAATTTTATGTAACATTAATTGCTCAAGTTCAGGTAATTCTTCTGGTTTCACATTTTGTAAATTTATTTCATCAAAATTGTCTTTTAGGTTTCCTAATAAGTATCTAAAAGTGTTTCTAATTTTTCGATAAGACTCTGAATGCTGATCTAAAATTGAATAATCAATCCTTAAATCTTCAGCATAATTTGATGAAGCCACCCAAATTCTAAGTATATCTGCTCCATATTTTTTAAGTATATCCTCAGGAGAAATTACATTTCCCAGAGATTTAGACATTTTTAAACCTTTACCGTCAACTACAAAACCATGCGAAAGTATAGACTCAAATGGCGCTCTTCCTCTTGTGCCACAGGATTCCAATAAAGAGGAGTGGAACCATCCTCTGTGTTGGTCTGAGCCCTCTAAGTACATTGAAGCCGGCCATCTTAAATCTTTCCTTTTTTCTAAAACAAAAGAATGTGTTGAACCACTATCAAACCAAACTTCAACGATATCACTCAATTTTTCAAAATCCTCAGATTTAAATTTTTTTCCAAGAAATCGTTGAGGGTTATCAGAAAACCAGCAATCTGAGCCTTCCTGTTCATAAATCTTTGCAATATTATCAAATACTTCGCTATCAATTAAAATTTCTTTTGTTTTTTTATGAATAAATATTGGTAAAGGAACACCCCAAACTCTTTGCCTTGAAACACACCAATCGGGCCTTGTTTCTATCATTGATCTTAATCTTTCTTTACCTTTATTTGGATAAAAATTTGTTTCATCAATTGCTTTTAAAGCTTTCTCTCTTAGTTTATGGCTTTCCATTGATATAAACCATTGAGGAGTTGCTCTGTGTACTAAGGGAGCTTTTGATCTCCACGAATGAGGATAAGAGTGAACCAATTCTCCATTCTTAAGAAGTTTTTTTTGGTCTTTTAATTTTTCTATGACAATAGGATTTGCTTTAAAAATATGTAACCCCTCAAATAATGATACATTTTCAGTATATTTCCCATCTCCGTCAACAGTTTCTACAGCTTTAATTCCATTACTTAGGCATAGATTAAAATCGTCAGGCCCGTGACTTGGAGCACAATGAACTATCCCAGTACCTTGTTCGGTTGTCACAAAATTTGCCTCTAACATAGGAATTTCATAATCATACCCTAAATCTAAAAAAGGATGACTACAAATTGTATCTTTAAGTTCTTTTCCTCTAAAATTTTTTAACTTTTTAAAATTTTTTATTTCACAATCTTTAATTGTAGAATCAAGTAATGACTCGGCACATACAATTTTTTTATTCTTAAAATCTCCTTCGTCATTAATTTCAATTAATATATAATCCAAACTTTCATTGTATGCTAAAGCTTTATTCGCTGGTATAGTCCAAGGAGTAGTGGTCCAAATTACTATATGAGCATTCTCAATTTCCTTAAGTTTTGAAGATTTAACAGGAAAGGAAACATAAATAGTATCAGATTTATGGTCTTGATACTCGACCTCAGCATCAGCAAGAGCAGTTTTTTCAACTGTTGACCACAATACGGGTTTAAACCCCCTATAAAGACTTCCCTCTTTTAAAAATTTACCCAACTCTCTTACAATTTGTGCTTCAGCTTCAAAGCTCATAGTAGAATAATAATTTTCCCAGTCTCCAACTACGCCTAATCTTTTAAATTGAGTTTTGTGAATCTCTATCCACTTTTCTGCGAAAGCTCTACACTCTTTCCTAAATTCAACAATAGGGACTTCATTTTTATTCTTTTTATCTTTTTTATATTTTTCTTCAATTTTCCACTCAATCGGTAATCCATGACAATCCCAGCCAGGAACGTAAACTGAGTCTTTTCCATCCATTTGATGAAATCTTACAATTATATCTTTTAAAATTTTGTTTAAAGCTGTCCCCATATGAATATTTCCATTTGCATATGGAGGACCATCATGAAGGATGAATTTTTCTTTACCTTTTCTAGTGCTTCTTAATTCTTTATAAAGATCTATTTTCTTCCATAACTCTAAGATTTCTGGCTCTCTTATTGGCAAGTTAGCTTTCATAGAAAAAGCTGTTTTTGGAAGATTTATAAGATCTTTACTCATTTTATTTTTTTGCTTCTAAAAGGTCCCTCTTTATTTGTTTTTTTAATTGGTTAACATTTTTAAATTTTCTTTCTTTTCTTATAAACTTTAAAAACTCAACTGTTAAATACTTATCATAGAGATTTCTAGAAAAATTAAATAAATGGACTTCCAATAATATTTTTTTTCCTTTGAATGTTGGCCGATAACCTAGATTTGCTATACCTTTTATAAATTTATCATTTTTTTGAATTTTTACTTTGACTGCATAAACTCCTGGGCAAGCTAAAACTGAATCGTTTATATTTAAGTTTGCTGTTGGAAATCCAATTTTTTTTCCAATCTGCCTTCCTTTTTTTACAGTTCCTTGAATTGACCAATTTCTTTTTAAAAGTTTATTGGCCTCTTCCAATTTTCCTTTTTGCAGATACTTTCTTATTAAAGAGGATGAAACAACCTTTTTTTTTAATAACAAAGGTTTTGGTTTAATTATTTTATAATTAGATGTTTTTTCATATTTAATTAATTGATTAACGTTGCCCTCTCTTTTATTACCAAATCTAAAATTATTACTCACAAATATAAACTTTGCTTTAAGTTTTTTTTCTAGAATTTTTTTTATAAAATCGGTTGACTTAGTTTTTGAAAATTTTCTATCGAACCTTTTAATAATTACAAAGTCTACATTAAATTTTTTTAAAAGATTTATTTTTTGTTTTTGATTTGATATCCTAAAATTTCTGATTTGAGGATTAAAAAACATTTTAGGCATAGGCTCAAAAGTTAAAACTCCAGTTTTTGAATAAAATTTTTTTTTATATTTATTTGCTAATTTAAATAACTTTTGATGTCCTAAGTGAAGTCCATCAAAATTACCAATTAAGATTATTGACTTTTTGTGATGATTTTTGATATCGAAACTCTTGTATAATTTAATTGATCTTACCATTTTAAATCTGTTTGAATATAATTGCATATTGTCTCGTAGGATTGGGATATTTTCTTGATACCCTTTTCTTCAATTTCATTTTTATGAATGCCGTTTGATACTATTAAAGTATCGAAATTTAAAAGATTTGCTCCTTTTATGTCTGTATTTAAATTATCTCCAATCGATAAAACTTTTTTATTTTTATGATCTATTGACTGGTTATAAACTTCAGGATATGGCTTTCCAAAATATACTACTTCTCCGCCCATTTTTTCAAACACCATTGCAACTGACCCGGCACATAGCTCTCTTACACTTCCTCTATCTACAATTAGGTCTGGATTAGTACAAATCATTTTTTTTTTAATTTGAGCCTCTAATAAATTTTTGTAAAAATTTAGATCAGTGTTTTGGTCATCAAATAAACCTGTGCATAAAATGTATTCACAATTATCTAAGCTATCTATTTTCTTATCTTTAAAATAATGAAACAAGTCAAAATCTCTTGGCGGTCCAATATGAAAAAACTTTTTTGCAGATAAATTTTTTTTTAAATAATTAAGAGCTGCTTCACCTGATGTAAACACATGATTTCTAATTTCTTCCTCCATCCCCAATTTTTCTAAAAAAGACTTTACAGAACTATTTGGTCTGGGTGCATTAGTTAGCAAAATATAATCTTTATTTTTTTTTGAAATTTCCTTTAAAGTTTTAATTGCTTCAATGTGTAGATTAATTCCATTATGAACGACCCCCCACAAATCAATATAAAATAATTCATAATTATCAACTATTGAGCTAAGCCCGTCTTTGTCTAAATTTTTAGTCATTAAAATTATCTATAAACCATAAAATCCCTAAATTCCTATGTTTTTTGACCGACTTATTTTGATCTTTATCTTGAAATAGTAAGTCCAATCTCTATATGAAGAGCATATTATAAAGGAGATTTTATGAAATTTAGACCGTTACATGATCGTGTTTTAATTGAAGTTTTAGATAGCAGTGAAAAAACTGCTGGTGGAATTATTATACCAGATACAGCACAAGAAAAACCTCAAGAGGGAAAGGTTGTTGCTATTGGTGGTGGTGCGAAAACTGAGGATGGTAAAACAATACCCATGGATGTAAAAGTTGGTGATAAAGTTTTATTCGGCAAATGGTCGGGTACTGAAGTTAAAATAGACGGAAAAGAATATAGTATAATGAAAGAGTCTGACATTATGGGTATTTCAAGCAAATAATTTAATTAGAAGGAGAAACTAAAATGGCAAAAATTGTAAAGTTTGATGCAGAAGCAAGAGCAGCAATGATCAGAGGTGTAAATATTTTAGCTGATACAGTTAAAGTAACCTTAGGACCTAAGGGGAGAAATGTTGTTATGGATAAATCATACGGTGCACCAAGGATAACTAAAGATGGAGTTTCTGTAGCTAAAGAAATAGATTTAGAGGACAAATTTGAAAATATGGGTGCTCAAATGGTTAAAGAAGTTGCTAGCAAAACAAATGATGAAGCTGGTGATGGAACGACCACAGCAACTATTCTGGCCCAAGCAATTGTTAAAGAGGGCGTCAAATACGTGACGGCTGGCATGAATCCAATGGATGTTAAACGTGGTATTGACGCAGCAGTTGATGTTGTAAAACAAAATCTCGTATCCTCAGCAAAAAAAGTTAAAGATAGTGATGAAATTGCTCAGGTTGGAACAATCTCAGCGAACGGTGATAAAGAAATTGGTACAATGATTGCAAAAGCAATGCAAAAAGTTGGTAATGAAGGAGTTATCACAGTAGAAGAAAATAAAGGAATAGAGACTGAATTAGATGTCGTAGAGGGAATGCAATTTGATAGAGGCTATTTATCACCATACTTTATAACAAACAGTGATAAAATGACGACTGAACTTGAAAATCCATTTATCCTTTTACATGAAAAAAAATTAACTAATCTTCAACCAATGGTTCCACTATTAGAGGCAGTTGTTCAAGCTGGTAGACCTTTAATGATAATCTCAGAAGATGTTGAGGGAGAAGCTCTTGCTACTTTAGTGGTAAATAAACTTAGAGGAGGTTTAAAAGTAGTAGCTGTTAAAGCTCCAGGTTTTGGAGATAGACGAAAAGCAATGCTTGAAGATATTGCTATTTTAACAGGTGGTCAAGTTATTTCAGAGGATTTAGGAATTAAACTTGAAAACGTGAAGCTTGATGATCTTGGTTCATGTAAAAAAATTAAAGTTGATAAAGATAACAGTACTATTGTGAATGGTAGTGGTAAAAAATCTGATATCGAAGCAAGGTGCTCATCAATTAAACAACAAATTGAAGAAACTACTTCAGATTATGATAAAGAAAAACTTCAAGAGAGATTAGCTAAATTAGCTGGTGGTGTTGCCGTAATAAAAGTTGGTGGTGCTACAGAGGTTGAAGTTAAGGAGAGAAAAGATAGAGTTGAAGATGCTTTAAATGCCACAAGAGCTGCTGTTGAAGAAGGTATTGTAACAGGTGGTGGATGTGCATTATTATATGCTGCTCAAGATCTTGATAAAGTAAAGGCTAAAGGTGAAGATCAAAAAGCAGGCGTAGATCTTGTTAGAAGAGCACTAGAAGCGCCTATAAGACAAATTACTAAGAATGCTGGAGTAGATGGCTCAGTCGTAGTAGGCAAGTTGTTGGAACAAAACAAAAAAACTCATGGTTATGATGCACAAAATGAGGAATATTGTGACATGTTTGCTAAAGGTATTATTGATCCTGTAAAAGTTGTTAGAACAGCTCTTCAAGACGCTGCATCAATCTCTGGATTATTAGTCACAACAGAAGCAATGATAGCTGATAAACCAGAGGAGAAAGATGCTGGAGCACCTGCGATGCCCGGAGGAATGGGTGGAATGGGCGGAATGGGTGGAATGGGCGGAATGGGTATGTAACCTAAAGCTTATTTTGAATTTAAAAGGCCGTCGTTTTTAGATGGCCTTTTTTTTTGGAATAATTAGAATATCCTCATGTCAAAAAGATACAGTGGTAAATCATTTAAAGACTCAAGTTTAAATAAAAAACCAAAATTTACTCTTAAAGAAAAAAGAAGAATCAAAAGAGATAAAGCAAAAAAAACAAAATAAGACCAAATTTTCCTCAAAACCTAAGTATTTACTGAGTTTTTTAAAGTTTCCAAAGAAAAAATTTAATGTATAAGAGCCAGAATTTATGAGTAAAGAAATTAGAAACATCACCATTATTGCGCACGTCGATCACGGAAAAACTACTTTAATCGATAATCTAATGAAACAAAGCGGTTCGTTTAGAGAAAATGAAATGGTAGATGAAAGATTAATGGACTCTGGTGAGCTTGAAAAGGAAAGAGGAATTACAATTTTAGCTAAGCCTGCATCAATTAATTGGAAAGACTCTAGAATAAATATAATTGATACTCCAGGACACCGAGACTTTGCAGCTGAAGTTGAAAGAGTTCTAAGTATGGCTGATGGAGCTTTACTACTAATAGACTCTGCTGAAGGAGTAATGCCTCAGACAAAATTTGTATTATCAAAAGCACTTAAACAAGGTCTTAAACCAATTGTAGTTATAAATAAATTAGATAAATCTGATCAAAGAGCCAATGAAGTTTTAGATGAAACTTTTGATTTGTTTGTAAGTTTAGATGCAAACGAAGAACAATTGGACTTTCCAGTTTTATATGCAAGTGGAAGATCTGGGTGGGCAGATAAGGAAATTGATGGACCAAGAAAAAATTTAGACTCATTACTAAATCAAATTATTGATCATGTAAAACCAGCTGAATTAGACAAATCAAAACCCTTTGCGATGTTATCCACTCTTCTTTACGCTGATAATTTTTTAGGTAGAAGTTTAGTTGGAAGGATTACACAAGGAACAGCAAAGGCTAATCAAGCAATTAAGGCAATCAACCTAAATGGTGAAAAAGTGGATGAAGGACGTCTTACAAAAATTTTTAGATACGAAGGTACAAAAAAAGTACCAATTGAAGTTGGTGAAGCTGGCGACATTGTGGTAATTGCAGGTTTGGAGAAGGCTAACGTAGCAGATACAATTTGTGATCTAGAAGTAAATGAACCGATAAAAGCTACGCCAATTGATCCACCAACAATGTCTATTACAATTACCGTTAATACATCTCCCCTTGCAGGGACAGAAGGGAAAAAACTCACGAGCACTCAAATAAAGAATAGATTAATTCAGGAGGCACAAAATAATGTTGGAATAACATTTTTGGAGAATAAGGAAAGTGACTCTTTCGTAGTAAGTGGCAGAGGAGAATTAATGTTAGAAATTTTACTTACTCAAATGAGAAGAGAAGGTTTTGAGATGACTGTAAGTCCTCCAAAAGTTTTGTACAAAAAAGACAAAAATGGAAATAAACTTGAGCCAATAGAGGAAATAACTATGGACTTAGACGAAGAATACTCTTCTAAAGTAATTGACTCTATGAACAGAAAAAAAGGTAAATTGATAGAGCTAAAAGATACGGGTAAAAATAAGAAAAGATTAATATTTCACGCACCAACAAGAGGTCTGATGGGTTACACTAGTAGATTTTTAACCCTCACTAAAGGCAATGGTGTTATTAATAGAATTTTTCACTCATATGGACCTTTTGAGGGTGCAATGGAGGGTAGAAGAAATGGAGCACTAATATCAATGGATCAAGGAAAAGCAGTTGCGTACGCAATTTATAATTTGCAAGCGAGAGGAGAAATGTTTGTAACACATAATGATCCAGTTTATCCTGGAATGATTGTTGGCTTATCCCCAAAACCAGGAGATATGATTATTAACGTTATGAAAGGAAAAAAATTAACAAATATTAGGACACAAAATACTGATGAAAATATTGTTTTAACACCAGTAAGAAAGATGTCGATTGCTGAACAGTTAAGTATGTTAAACACTGATGAGGCACTTGAAATTACTCCAGAGTCTTGTCGACTAAGAAAATCTATTCTTGATCCTAATGAAAGAAAAAAAAGTGAAAAAGCTGGAGCTGCAGCTTAATCAAACATTTTGTCCACTATAAAGAGACCTAGAGCAACACAAGGTCCTATTCCAAATGCAAATAACAAAGTTCCTACTCCTACTGTTCCACCTAAATACCAACCGACAGTCACTACAGATATTTCTAAAATAGCTCTTACCAATGCTACGGGTGAGTTCGTAACTTTTTGTAATCCGATCATTAGCCCATCTCTTGGTCCGGCTCCTAAATTAGAAACTAAATAAATACCTCCCCCAATACCAACAGTGATAACTGAGATTACAGCTAGAATTAATTGATAGATATAACTAGATGGTGAAGGAACAAACTTGATACAAATATCAATCATTAGAGCGATTATTAATGCATTAAAAATTGTTCCCATTCCAGGTTTTTGACCTAGCGGTATCCATAAGATTAAAACTGCAATACTTATAAATAGTGTTATTGTTCCAATGCTTAAATTCACATTCAAAGAAATACCCTGGGCTAAAACGCTCCAAGGAGAGGCTCCAGTTAAAGATACGATTAATAAACCCTCTCCTAATCCAAATAACATCAACCCAAAACATAAAAAAAAGAATGTTGAAAATTTTGGTTTAAAATTATATGGCTTATCAGAGCTCCAATTTACTTTTGGTATTTGCTTAATTTTTAAAAACATTTTAATAAGTTATTTCTATTATTCATAAAGTCCAATAATGTAATAATTAAATGAAAAAATTTGTACTTATTATAATTATTGTATTTTTCCCATTTATTTCGATAGCACATATGGGTCACTACAACAAATATAATAAGATTGAAATGGAGATTTTTAGAAATGGTGAGTTAATTGGCTATAATTATTATTTTTTCAATAGAAATGGTGATGAGACAATAGTTACAAACCAATTAAAATTTTCTGTCAAACTTTTAGGTACGACTATTTTCAAAGTTGAAGCTTATGGTGAAGAAAAATATAAAAAAAACCAATTAATTACATACAAATCTAAAACTTTACAAAATAATAAAGAAAAATTTGTAAATCTAATCTTGAACAAAAATACAAATATGTTTGAAATTAAAGGTTCATCCTATAATGGTGAAGCTTCCAAAAACTTCGTCATTGGAAATTGGTGGAACCACAAAATTTTACAAGCAGATAATCAGATAAGTCCAATTTCTGGAAGTATCAAAAAACAGGTTGTTAATTTTGTTGGTAAAGAAAAAATTAATCTTTATGGAAAAATTTATGAGGTAGATCATTTCACTCTTAAGTCGAAGGATAAGAATTTACCTAAAGATAAAAAACTCAATTTTAATATTTGGTATGATCGTGATAGCTATACTATAGTAAAAGTTTCTTATTCTAGGATGGGAAATTGGGAATACAAATTAAAAAAATTAGAATAACTTACTTGGATATTTTTTTGAACAAATCGTTTGCACTTATCCATCCAGCCTCTAATCTTGGACCAACAAACCAATCAGCACATACTCCTAATTTTTTTTTGGAATCCCAATAACTCTTAATTCTGAACGGTTTTGAATTTGAAGAATATTTCCATCCATGATTAAGAGAGAAATAAACTTTTGATTTTTTTGTATTTGAAAGTTTAAAAAATTTTTCTATCATTATTTTTGAGTTTTTTTTTTTGTTTTCTTTATTCTTATTAATTAATTTATTAGCCCAATTAAAAGTGCTTTGAAGAGTCCATAAGTCATAATTTGATTTAAACCTTTTTTTTGAATTTTCATTTCCTGCCCAGCCTAAAACTGGGTCTTCAAAAAAATAGCTACTTATTACTTTCTTGTTTTTCTTAAGTGCAATCATCGTAGTTATATTTGCATCCATTTTGATTGGTTTATCTAAAAAAGTATCATTTATAAATTTTTTTGAAAGTTTCTTTAGCTGTGGAAATGGACATGTAAGAATTATGTTTTCAAAAATTCGAGTTTTTCCATCACAAAATAATAAGTGCCATAATTTTTTTTTGTAAGAAATTCTCTTTAATTCAGTTTGATAATTACAATTAATATTTTTTAATAAATATTTACTAATATCATTATTACCATTTTTCCCAATAATCTTGAGGTGTTTTTTATTCTCTTTTTTTTTCGTATTTAGAAAAATGTGTTTACCTCTCCAAATCTTCAAAATTTTTTTTTTAATTAGAGTAGTGGTAAATTTTTTAAATTCTTTTGTTTTTGGAGAAAAATATTGAGTACCATGATCAAAGCCAATTTTACCTTTTAATCTTTTAAAAGATGCACGACCTCCTGGTCCTCTTGCTTTATCAAATAAAACTACTGTATGTTTTTTACTTAAAAGGTTTGCAATAGTGGCGCCAGAAATACCTGAGCCAATTATACAAAATTTACTCATTTGCCTGCAACAACCATTCCCTCGATCATCAAAGTTGGTGAATTTGTAGAATATTCAAACTCTAAATCATTTGCTAAATTTAGATTATTAAACATGTCTTTGAAATTACCCGCTATTGTTATTTCATTAATTGGATGCTTAAATTCACCGTTTTCGACTAAAAATCCAGTTGCTCCTACTGAGTAGTCTCCAGTAACAATATTACTACCGTGCCCTATTGTTTCAGTAATATAAAGGCTTTTTGAATTTAAATCCAATAAGTCTTTATAATTAATATTTCCATTTTCAAAGTAAAGATTGGTTGTACCGCCACATCTTCCATTAGATTTAAGTTTAAGCTTTTTTCCATTGTAGGTATCTAGAAGATAATCTTTCAAAATACCATTCTCAACTAATTTTAATGTTTCAGTTTTCACCCCTTCGCTATCAAAACTCCGTGAGCCTAAACCCTTCAATATATCTGGCTTATCTAAAATATTAATTGAACTTGAAAATATTTTTTGATTAATCTTATCTTTTAAAAAAGAAGTTCCTCTTGATATAGAAGATGAGGAGATTGCATTAGCAAAAGTACCCAATATTACCTTGGCAATTCTTTTATCAAAAATTATTGCAATTTTTTCACTTTCAATTTTTTTTGGATTTAATTTTCTTAAAGTTTGACTTGCGGCTAATTTGCCTAATTCTTCAGCATCTTTTAGATCTTTAATATGACACTTGCTAGAATATTCATAATCTCTCTCCATGCTTTCCTCATTTTTGGCAACTGCAACACTTGAGGCTGTAAATGAGGATCTTTTGTAACCTTTACAAAAACCCTCACTATTCGCTAGAATAAAGTTTGACTTATTTTGTGTAAAACCAGACTCGGTATTAATTATTTTATCATCATTAGCAGCTGCAGCTTCTAAATTTTTTAGATAATCTATTTTTTGATCATTTTCAAAATTAGTATCATCGTACAAATCTAAATTTTTTACCTCTTTTACAAGAAGATTGTTATCTGGTAGTGAATTAAATTCGTCATCTGGAGTATTTTTTGTAGTTTCAACACATTTTTCTATTAAGGTCTCTAAATTATCATCTAGTAAATTGGAGGATGAAATAGATGATTTCTTTTTATTGATATAGGTTGTAATATTAACACCTAAATTGTCTGATCTGTTTGATTCATCTAGTTTCTGATTTCTAAAATTTACAGTTTCTGAAATAGAGTTGTTTACAATAATACTTGAATTTGTTGCTCCATATTTTTTTGCTAAGTCTAAACAATATGACGCTTTTTTGATTAAATATTCCTGATCTTTGACCATTTAAAGCTTTGTTCCACCAACAGTCATTTTATCAATCAAAATTGAGGGTTGAGCAACTCCAACAGGTACACCTTGGCCTGCTTTACCACACGTTCCAATTCCTGGATCTAGCATCATGTCATTTCCAACCATAGACACTTCCTTCAGTATTGATGGTCCATCTCCAATGAGAGTTGCCCCTTTAATTGGATATCCTATTTTACCATTAATTATTTCGTAAGCTTCTGTACAGTTGAAAACAAATTTTCCAGATGTAATATCAACTTGACCTCCGCCAAAACTTACAGCAAATATTCCTTTATCAACAGATTTAATCATTTCATCTTGAGTTTGTTTTCCACTAAGCATCATCGTATTTCTCATTCTTGGAAGAACAATATGTCGATAGTTTTCTCTCCTACCGCTTCCTGTTGACTTAGTTTTCATCAGACGAGCATTTAACCGATCTTGCATAAAGTTTTTTAAAATCCCATTTTCAATTAAGACTGTTTTTTCTGTCGGTGTACCTTCATCGTCAATTGAGAGGCTTCCTCTTCTTTTGTTTAAAGTACCATCATCAACAATCGTCACACCTTCACTAGCCACTTTCTGACCCATAAGGTTATGAAATGCTGATGTTTTTTTTCTGTTAAAATCACCTTCTAGACCATGGCCCACCGCCTCATGAATTAAGATTGCTGGCCAGCCAGGTCCCAATACAACTTTCATTTCTCCCGCAGGCGCAGGTTTGCTCTCTAAATTTACAGATGCAATTCTCAATGCCTCATCACAAACTTTTTTCCAATTATCCTCCTTAAGATAAGTATCGTATGACTCTCTTCCACCCACACCATAAATCCCTGTTTCTTTTCTCCCATTTTTTTCCAACATTACTGATACATTAAATCTAGTTAATGGTCTTGCATCTGTTAATGTTTCTCCACCTGATCTGATAATTTCTATAGACTTTTGTTCTCCTAAAAAATTAGCAGTCACTTGCTTAACATTATCATCTTTGGATCTGAGATATTCGTTTACTTTATTTAAAATTTCTAATTTTGAGTTTAGTGTTTTTTGTTCGATTGGATTGATATTATCATAATATTTTTTGTTAGATTTTGGGATTGAATAATTGTAGGTACCGTTTGCTGATTTTAAGGTTGATTTTAAATTTTCTGAAGATTGTTTTAAAGAATTTTTTGAAATTTCATTTGAATGTGAATAGGCTACAATTTCATCTGAAATTGCTCTAAATCCAAAACCTAAATCTGAGTTGTAATTTGAGTTCTTAATCTTATTATCATCTAATAAAATTGTTTCGGATTTGGTGTTTTCTAAGTACAGTTCTCCATCATCACATTTCCTTAAAGTATCTGAAATGATACTTTCCGCTTGTTTTCTTGTTAGATCAGATTTTTCGAAGAAATTACTCATTTATAGAAAAACATAGTTTGTTTAAAAAAATTTTCAACTAGAGTATTTATCGCATATACATTTACAATTTAAATGAGTATTTAGTAAATGATATGAAAGTTTATTTTAATAATTCGTGTAAAATCTGTAAAACCGAAATAGATTTATATAAAAAAGAGAATATTGAAGAGATTGATTGGATCGATATCACAAATAATAATTCAGCTGAATTGGAAACTTCAAAGGATAAAAAACAACTTTTACGAAGACTGCACGTAAAGGATGGGGATAAAATTATTCAAGGTGCTGCGGCTTTTCTAGTTGTATGGAAAAAAATACCCAAATATAGAATTCTTTATAGAATTTTAAAATTACCTATTATTTTTAATTTGTTCTCGTTATTTTACGAAGTAATTGCATTTTTTTTATACCTAAAAAACAAAAAACAACTCAAAAATTAATTAGTAAAAAAAATTAAAAATTGGCTAAGAAGAGACATCGATGAGATGAACATTATTAAAACTATCGCATACATAACTAAGACAATTTTATTTTTTTTTCTTCTCAGTCTTACAAAATCTTTATCGTCTAAATCAGAAATGTCTCTTTCACCTAACACTGGATAATCATAGCTGAAACGCCAAGTACTTTGTCCTAATCTATCATCTAAATTATTATAATATGTTATCCAAGCAAGAACATATTTTAAAATAAGATATAAAATTATTAAAAAAATTGAACCTAAAATCATTGCATCTCTTGCCTAATTCATTAAATTCTTATTCTCATCCTTATCCCTTTTTTTAGCGATTAACTGTGTTAGAGAGTCAACCATCATGTCAGAGGCCTTAAATATATCTACATTCCTAAATTCATAAGAGTTATTCTTTTCTGGATTAGTTTTATCTTCAATAATGATACCTTCATCTGGTGAATTGTCTTTTATATAAATTAGCAACAACCAATCTTCATCTTTGCTTTCGTCCCACTTTACAAATATTTCACCCGTTTCAAATCTTCTGTCTATACATCTAAATATAGACATGTCTCTTGTTATATATCTTTTATTAAGTTGAAATACCAAACTACTGGCGCTTCTATAAAAACTTTCCAATGCAAATTCAACCTTTTGTCGAGCGAAATTATATTCTTTTTCTTTAGTTAATAATGTTTCTCTGTCTTCATCACCCTCAAGTTTTACACCAAGGGCCTCTACTCTTTCTCTAATTTTTTGATCTCTTATTATTCGGTATTTTTCTTTAAGCTTGTCTATTCTAATTTGTAATTCAGAA